>NZ_JAYWLC010000017.1:0-88614 GCF_040297545.1 Thioclava kandeliae | reverse complement strand
CGCCTTCACGCGGACTTTCACGTTATAATCAATCACGCGCTTGACGGGTACGAGGACCTTCATAAGCGTGGTGCTCCCTTTATTTAATAATCCCTTGCGGGGCTTCGTGGAGTTTCATGGGTAGTGTTACAACGCGGTGATACAGAGAAACAGGGGAAAACCGACCCCCCAGAGCTTCGCTGCGGCATGGGTTGACCATGGCCTCTCCGCGGCATGTTTCATCGGTTGGCGCCAGGAACCCAGAGGATATCTGCGCGCCCCTCATCATTGGCCATGCGCGATGCCGCGAAGAGCCAGTCCGAAAGCCGGTTGAGATATTTGAGGCAATCAGGGGTGAGCGTAGCCTCTGCCATCAGGGCCACGGCTTCGCGTTCTGCGCGGCGCGCGACGGTGCGTGCGTGATGGAGATGTGCAGCGCAGGCCGTGCCTCCGGGGAGGATAAAGCTCTTGAGTGGCTCCAGCACTGCGGTCATCGCGTCGATTTCGGTCTCCAACCTGTCGGTCTGCTGGGCCGTAATGCGCAAAACCTCATATCCCGCCTCGTTGTCCAGCTCGGGGTGAGGGCGGGCCAGATCGGCGCCCAGATCGAAGAGATCATTCTGGATGCGGGCAATCTGCGTCTCAAGCCCGCCCTCTGCATGCAGTCGCGCGAGGCCCAGAACGGCGTTCAGTTCGTCGACCGTGCCGTAGCAGTTCACGCGGGCTGATGATTTGGCAACACGTTGTCCATCAACGAGCGCTGTCTCGCCATCATCACCCGTGCGTGTGTATATTTTATTCAGAACGACCATAAAGTGCCTCTTTTTGATCAAATCCGTAGCGAATCTATACGAGAGATCAGCCCTTGCTTGCAAGCCAGTCCAGAGCGTTAACCGGTAGAATGCGCCGTGCAATTGCCATGATGTGGGTCGGGACAGTGATCGCGTAGCGTGCGCGGGGGCGGGGGCTCTCGAGCGCCTGCAGGATTTTTGCGGTCACGGCCGATGCAGGGAGCTCGAACCGGTCGGGGTCCTTTTTCGGCTCGTAGAGGCGCTTGAGCAGGCTCGCCTCGTATTGCGCGCGTCGGGGCGAGGCACGCCAGTTGATCCAGCGCTCGAAATGCGGGATGGAATTGGCGCGGATGCGCGAAGTGATCGGGCCCGGCTCGATCAGAATGAATTTGATCCCCGTATCCCTCATTTCCTGCCGCATGACATCGGTGAGGCCTTCAAGGGCGAATTTCGTCGAGACATAGGCCGCGCGCCAGCGCACCCCGACCAGCCCCAGCACGGAGGAGCATTGCAGGATCCGGCCTTCGCCATTGCTCCCCTGCTGGCGCATCACCTTGATGGCGCGGCAGGTCAGATCGTGCAGGCCGAAGAGGTTGGTCTCGAAGATCTCGCGCAGGGCGCCCGCGGGCAGGTCCTCGGCCGCGCCGGGGCAGGCGAAGGCTGCATTGTTATAGAGCGCGTCGAGCCGTCCGCCGGTCAGTTCCATCGCCTGTGCGAAGCCGGCGTCGATGGAGGCGGGGTCGGCCATGTCCATCTGCACGCAGCTTAGACCTTCCTGACGCAATCTTTTGCAATCCTCGGTTTTGCGCGCGCTGGCGATGACCTTCCAGCCTGCGGCTGTCAGCCCGTGCGCGGCGTCATAGCCGATACCGGACGAGCAGCCGGTGATGAGGATTGTCTTTGTCATTGCGTGTCTCCCTTGGAAGCTAAGGAGTAGGGACTGGGGAGGCATGGCGCAAGAGAAAGCCGCAGAGAGTATCTGCGGCTTGCGGAGCGGGTCGGGGGAGTAGGAAATGGTCGGGATATCAGTTCGAGGGGCTCAGGAATTTCTTGGAGACCCAGCCATTGACGCCGTCACCCTCGATCCGAATATGCGCCCAATTCCCTTTTTGCGCCACGATCAGGACTTCCTCGCCGCGCGTGACGCCATCTACGCGCTGATAGGAGGTCGCGGGACCCGAGCGCACGTTCAGCGCGGCCGCGGTCACCCGCCAGAGGGCACCGGCAGGTGCAGCTGCGGTCTCGGGCTCGGCGCTGCGGTATTGCGGCGAGCTGCGCAGGGCGGAGGCGTTGGTCACTTTGGGGAAGGTGCGGGTGATGGCTGGCTCTTGCGGTGCCGCGACCGCCGCGTGTGGGGTGGGCGCGGGGGCATCAAGGGATTCGCTATCGGGTAGGGTTGCCGCCGCAGCGGCCGTGATCAGCGTCGCGCGGTTGCTCTCTTCGGTGGCAACGGCTTTCTGGATCAGCACGGGGTTTGTCTGGCTGTCGCTTGCGCTGGCCTGCAGCACGGGTTGTGGTGCGGCCGGATCGTCGTCACGACCAAAAATGACAAGCACCAGAAAAAGTGCGACCAACGTGTTGACGACGAGTTTCAACATGAAAATTTTCCCCTTTCGCCAGAGGGTTATCTACCCTTGGCGAGAATAACGTGCCCGTGAAGCTGTTCGGGGGAGCAACGCGTCAACCCACCGTCGGTTCCGCATCGGCGAAAATTTGCTGCTGGACCGGAGGTCATCACCGCTTTAGAGATTTTTCCCATGAGCGAGCATGATGATGAGATTCCTTCGGCGCTGTCCTCCGAGCCGTTAAGCCGTGCAATCGGCGACCGGTATCTGACCTATGCGCTGTCCACGATCATGCACCGGGCGCTGCCCGATGCACGAGACGGGCTGAAACCCGTGCATCGCCGCATTCTGTATGCGATGCGCGAACTGAAACTGTCCTCCACCGGAGGGTTCCGGAAATCGGCGAAGATTTCCGGTGACGTGATGGGCAACTATCACCCCCATGGCGATGCGGCGATCTATGATGCGATGGCGCGTCTGGCGCAGGATTTCGCCATGCGCTACCCGCTTGTCGATGGCCAGGGGAACTTCGGCAATATCGATGGCGATAACCCCGCTGCCTCGCGCTATACGGAAGCGCGGATGGCCAAGCCCTCGGAAAGCCTTCTTGAAGGGCTGGCCGAGAACGCGGTCGATTTCCGTCCTAATTACGATGGCACGCTGGAAGAGCCGGTGGTGCTACCTGCCGCCTTCCCGAACCTGCTGGCCAATGGTGCCTCGGGGATCGCTGTGGGGATGGCAACCAATATCCCGCCGCATAATCTCGACGAACTGGTCGATGCCTGTCTCGAGATGATCCGCAAGCCGGATATCGAGGATGACCGGCTGGTCGATTACATTCCGGGGCCGGATTTCCCGACGGGCGGCGTGATCGTCGAGCCCAAGGAGCATATCCTGACCGCCTATCGCACGGGGCGCGGCGCGTTCCGGCTGCGGGCCAAATGGGAGGTCGAGGATCTTGGCCGTGGCCAATGGCAGGTGATCGTTACCGAGATCCCCTACCAGGTGCAGAAATCCAAGCTCATCGAGCGTCTGGCCGAAGTCATCCAGACCAAGAAAGTGCCGGCGCTGGCCGATGTGCGCGACGAATCCGCCGAGGATATCCGCATCGTTCTGGAGCCCAAGACCAAGACCGTCGCGCCCGAGTTGCTGATGGGGATGCTGTTCCGGAACTCGGATCTGGAAGTGCGGTTCTCGATGAACATGAATGTGCTGATCGACGGGCGGGTGCCCAAGGTCTGCTCGCTCAAGGAAGTGCTGCGCGCGTTTCTCGACCATCGCCGCGATGTGCTCTGCCGCCGCAGCCAGCACCGTCTGGACAAGATCGCGCACAGGCTCGAGGTGCTCAACGGCTATATCATCGCCTATCTCAACCTCGACCGTGTGATTGGGATCATCCGCACCGAGGACGAGGCCAAGCCCGCGCTCATGCGCGAGAACTGGGCCGTGACCGATGGAGAAGCGGTGTTCCTGACGGAAGTGCAGGCCGAGGCGATCCTGAACATGCGCCTGCGGTCCTTGCGTCGTCTCGAGGAGATGGAGCTGCGGCAGGAACGCGACAACCTTCTGGCCGAACGGGCGGGGCTCGAGGAACTGCTGGGCTCCGAGAAGTTGCAGTGGAAAGCCATCGGCACCGAACTGAAGGACATGCGCAAGCTCTTTGGCAAAGGCACTGCGATCGGCGCGCGCCGCACCCATTTCGGCGCGGCAGGCGAGGTCGAGGAGGTGCCGATCGAGGCGATGATCGAGCGCGAGCCGATCACCGTGATCCTGTCTAAGATGGGCTGGATTCGCGCCATGAAGGGGCATAACGCCCTTGATGCGGAGGTGAAGTTCAAGGACGGTGACGGGCCGCGCTTCGCGCTCCATGCCGAGACCACCGACCGGATCGTTATGCTGGGGGCCAATGGCCGCGCCTATACCGTGCTGGGAGCCAATCTCCCCGGCGGGCGGGGTATGGGCGAGCCTGTCCGCCTGATGGCAGACATCCCGAACGAGGTGGAGATTACCCACGTTCTGGTGCCGAAAGAGGGCGAGAAATATCTGCTGGCCTCATCGGCGGGGGACGGGTTCATCTGTCCTGCCGAAGAACTGATTGCCCAGACCAAGAGCGGCAAGCAGGTGCTCAATGTGAAGGCACCCGATCAGACTGCGGCCTGTAAGCTTGTCGAAGGCGATATGGTTGCCGTGGTGGGCGAGAACCGCAAGGTGCTGGTCTTCCCGATCGGCGAGCTGCCCGAGATGTCCAAGGGCAAGGGCGTGCGGCTGCAGAAATACAAGGATGGCGGCCTGTCCGATATCCGCACATTCAACGCAGCCGACGGTCTGAGCTGGAAGGATCCGGCGGGGCGCACACGGAGCGAGAGCGATCTTTCGGAATGGGCAGCCAAGCGGGCAACTGCGGGCCGTATGGCCCCGCGCGGCTTCCCGCGCGACAACAAGTTCAACTGAGGACATGTCTTGGATGGATGTGGAAAAGGCGGCCTTTCGGGCCGCCCTTTTTATTTGTCGCATAGGTCGGCTCGTCAGGCCGCAACCAGAAGGGGGGCTACGCCCAGCTCTTTATGGACCTTTTCGATGACCGCCTCGGGCAGGCCGAGCGCATCTGCAAACGCTTCGAGATAGGCGATGTCTTTCGGTTGGTCGGGGTCGATGGCCATGACCGACATCGCGTAGGCCTGCGGCTCAAGGCCCGAGGGCACCTTCAGGCTCAGGCGCTCGATGTCGATCGGCGCTTCGAGGATATGTTTCACGAAAGCCCGCTCGTCGCCATGCATGCCGTCGAGCTTGGCCAAAAGCTTGTCGCGCTCGGGCTGGTCGATCACCTCGTCGGCCTTGGCGGCTTGCAGCAATGCCTTCACCAGAACGGCGGCGGCAACGTTCTGGGCGGGCGAAGGCTTTTTCCACGGTTCCGAGCCGCTTGCGAAGGCCGCGTTCAGTTCCTCGCCAAAGGAGCGTTCGGACGTCACGCGCTGCGCCGGCGTCTTGCCAAGGCATTCACTACTGGTGGTCTCGGAGAGCTGCTCGAGAAGCTTGCCCAGACCGCCGCGCTTGCCGCACATGTCACGCGCGAGTTGCGAGATCGCGTCGGACATGCCGCCGCTTCCAGCCGAGCTGGAGCGGTGGCGCACCAGCGAGGCGCTCCGCCCGAGCCGCTCCAGCATGGCACCCATGCTATAGCCACTGAACTGGTAGAGGTGGTTTATTTTGCCACCCAGCAATGCGGCGAGGCGCTCTTCGAAATCGCCCTGCGCATTGCCGTTCAAAAGACCACCCGATCCGCCCAACTCGCCTCTAGCCGCACGGGCAAGGTTCGAGCCGCCTTTCGCTTGGGCGATTCCGAGCGTTACCTTGGCGAGTGTTCCGACGAATGACATGATGGCCTCCTGCAGTGTCACATGTAACGAGTCTATGTCGGGACCTACCAAAAGTCAGCGGGTCGGGTTCCTGCTGAGTGGGTGTGTGGCGCGGCTGCTACGCGGAAAGCTGCCATTTACGGGGTGTTTTTGGCCATTATGCTCAAAGATCAGGCAGCGATGGCCAAATTGGTGGCGTTTACGCCTATGCGTGCGCGCCCGCCCGCGCGCTTTTGTCGCGCCCGCTCTCCAAGCGCTGCCCGGACTCGGTATCCGCGCCCATTCAGGCGCAGGAAAACTATCGGTGAAAGCGACGGGAATCTGCTTATCGCGCTTGATTTTTCTGCTGTAGGGAAATATCTAGCCCGCGATATTGTCACGGGCCTTCAGACGGCCCCCCAAACCAGAGGCGTCCCGCGAGATGGCAAAGGCAAAGTTTGAACGTAACAAACCGCACGTTAACATCGGCACGATCGGCCACGTTGACCACGGCAAAACCACGCTGACCGCAGCAATCACCAAGTATTTCGGTGACTTCAAGGCCTACGACCAGATCGACGGCGCACCGGAAGAAAAAGCACGCGGCATCACCATCTCGACCGCACACGTCGAGTATGAGTCGGAAAACCGCCACTACGCGCACGTCGACTGCCCCGGCCACGCTGACTATGTTAAGAACATGATCACCGGTGCGGCACAGATGGACGGCGCGATCCTCGTTGTGAACGCAGCTGACGGCCCGATGCCGCAGACCCGCGAGCACATCCTGCTCGGCCGTCAGGTCGGCATCCCGACCATGGTTGTTTACCTGAACAAGGTTGACCAGGTTGACGACGAAGAGCTGCTGGATCTGGTCGAGATGGAAGTCCGCGAGCTTCTGTCGTCCTACGACTACCCCGGCGACGATATTCCGATCGTCAAAGGTTCGGCACTTGCAGCCCTCGAAGGCCGCGATCCGGAAATCGGCGAGAACTCGATCCGCGCGCTCATCGCAGCCGTTGACGACTTCATCCCGACCCCGGCACGTGCTGTTGACCAGCCCTTCCTGATGCCGATCGAAGACGTGTTCTCGATCTCGGGCCGTGGTACCGTTGTGACCGGTCGTGTCGAGCGCGGCGTGATCAACGTCGGCGACGAACTCGAAATCGTCGGTATCCGCGACACCAAGAAAACGACCTGCACCGGTGTGGAAATGTTCCGCAAGCTGCTGGATCGTGGTGAAGCAGGCGACAACATCGGCGCCCTGCTTCGCGGTATCGACCGTGAAGGCGTTGAGCGTGGTCAGGTTCTGTGCAAGCCGGGTTCGGTCAAGCCGCACACCAAGTTCGAAGCAGAAGCCTATATCCTCACCAAAGAGGAAGGTGGCCGTCACACGCCGTTCTTCGCGAACTACCGTCCGCAGTTCTACTTCCGTACCACGGACGTCACCGGGACCGTTACGCTGCCGGAAGGCACCGAGATGGTTATGCCGGGCGACAACCTGAAGTTCGAAGTCGAACTGATCGCTCCGATCGCCATGGAAGATGGTCTGCGCTTCGCAATCCGCGAAGGTGGCCGTACCGTTGGTGCAGGCGTTGTGTCGAAAATCCTCGCATAATCCCACGCGGATCATGTGATTTACGGAAGGGCGGCCCAAGGGCCGCCCTTTTGCTATGCGAGGGCAGGGGATTAGTGTTTTTTCCGAGGGGCTTGGCGAAGGCGAAGCGAAACGGAAAAGAATTTCGGCGAATAGCGAGATTCCACGAAATACCCCCTTGCTTTCCGTCCTTGGGGTCTGTATCTCCCGCTCACGGCCTAGGGGTATAGCTCAGTTGGTAGAGCATCGGTCTCCAAAACCGAGGGTCGCGGGTTCGAGTCCCTCTGCCCCTGCCAGTCCTTTCCTTCGATGAAGCGCTCATGTAGGCAGGCTGGTGACGGTCGGCGCTACGGGAACGTAGCGACGCGTGAATGTAGCCCGCCTGTTTCGGGCGACTAGAGGAAGATGGCATAATGGCAAATCCCCTTCGGTTCTTGCAGCAAGTGCGTTCTGAAACGGCCAAGATTTCGTGGCCTTCGCGTCGTGAAGTGGTGCTGACTTCGGTCATGGTGCTCGTGCTGACGGCGCTGACCGCGTTGTTCTTCTCGGGCGTGGATTTCGTGATCCGGCTTGGTGTCGGTCAGCTGATCGGCTGATCCTCCACTCCGGGCGCTATGGGGTTGAAAAGCTCCCGTAGCGTCTGTATGGGAGCATGACTCTCCGGAAAAGGGCGTGCATCGATTCGGATCGTGCGCGCTCGTTTTGTTTCGGTGTCGCGTCTGGGCCAGTTGGCTGGGGCAGGGCAAAATGGGAATTCGCGGCGTTCGAAGCGCCGGTTAAGGAAAAGGCAGGCTCGAGCATGGCGAAGCGTTGGTATTCGGTAATGGTTCTCTCGAATTTCGAGAAGAAGGTTGCCGAGCAGATCCGGCAGTCTGTTGTCGAGAAGGGCCTTGAGGAAGAGATCGAGGAAGTCCTCGTTCCGACCGAAGAAGTGATCGAAGTGCGCCGTGGCAAGAAAGTCACCTCCGAGCGCCGCTTCATGCCGGGCTATGTGCTCGTGCGTATGGATATGACGGATCAGGGCTACCACCTGATCAACTCGACCAACCGGGTGACCGGGTTCCTCGGTCATCAGGGTAAGCCGATGCCGATGTCGGACGCCGAGGTGGACCGGATGCTGAACCGTGGTGGCAGTGCCTCTTCCGAGAAGGCCGAGCCGCGCAGCCTGATCACCTTCGAGGTGGGCGAGAATGTGAATGTGACCGACGGGCCCTTCGAGGGCTTCTCGGGTATGGTCGAGGAAGTTGACGACGCTGCGAGCCGCCTGAAGGTGACGGTCTCGATCTTCGGTCGTCCGACCCCGGTCGAACTGGAATTCACTCAGGTGCAGAAAATCGCCTGAGGGATGTGGGAGGTGTCGGGAATGAGCCCGCGCCGCGACCACTAAACTTGCCCCCGTGGGGCAGAGTGATGAAGGAGAAGCCAAATGGCTAAGAAAGTGATTGGGCAGCTGAAGCTGCAAATCGCAGCGGGTTCCGCGAACCCGTCCCCGCCCGTCGGCCCGGCACTGGGTCAGCGCGGCATCAACATCATGGAATTCTGCAAGGCGTTCAACGCCAAGACGCAGGAAATGGACAAGCAGGCGAAGATCCCGACGGTCATCACCTACTATGCCGACAAGTCGTTCACCTTCGAAGTGAAACAACCGACTGCGTCCTTCTTCATCAAGCAAGCCGCTGGCCTGAAGCCGGTTGGCAAGCGTAACCGCCCGAAGGGTTCGGTTGCACCGGGTCGTGAAGTTGCTGGCACCATCACCGCCGCACAAGTGCGCGCGATTGCTGAAGCAAAAATGTCTGATCTGAACGCCAACGACATCGAAGGCGCGATGAACATCATCCTCGGCTCCGCGAAGTCGATCGGTATCGAGGTGAAAGGCTAAGTCATGGCAAAGCTCGGTAAACGCACCAAAGCCGCTCGCGAAGCATTCGCAGGCAAAGAACTGATCTCGGTTGAAGACGCCGTTGCACTGGTGAAAGCCAATGCAAAAGCGAAATTCGACGAGACGCTCGAAATCGCTCTGAACCTCGGCGTTGACCCGCGTCACGCAGACCAGATGGTCCGCGGCGTGGTCTCGCTGCCGAACGGCACCGGTAAAACGGTCCGTGTTGCTGTCTTCGCTCGCGGCCCGAAAGCCGACGAAGCCAAAGCAGCTGGCGCGGATATCGTTGGCGCAGAAGACCTGATGGAAACCATCCAGTCGGGCAAGATCGAATTCGATCGCTGCATCGCGACCCCGGATATGATGCCGATCGTCGGTCGTCTGGGCAAGATCCTCGGCCCGCGCAACCTCATGCCGAACCCCAAAGTCGGCACCGTGACCATGGACGTGAAAGCGGCCGTGGAAGCAGCCAAGGGCGGCGAAGTCCAGTTCAAAGTCGAGAAAGCCGGTGTAATCCACGGCGGTATCGGCAAGATCTCCTTCACCGAAGAGCAACTGGCCCAGAACGTTCGTGCATTCGTCGAGGCAGTTGCCAAAGCGAAGCCCGCGGGCGCCAAAGGCAACTACATGAAGAAAGTCTCGATCTCCTCGACCATGGGTCCGGGCGTATCGGTAGACCTCGCTTCGGCAACCGGCAACTGAGCCCGGGTTGCATCGGATAGGGAAGGGCGGTCCTCGGGCCGCCCTTTCTATTTGAAAACATCCGTGAGCTGAGAAATTAAGGCTTCACAAAAGCTGCGTTCAGGTGTAGGAACGCAGCCTGTTGCACCGCTGACCGCTTGGTCAAGGTGGAACGATTCGTCCGAGACGGTGGGTGAGGCGCGAGCCTGGTAAATCCTGCCTGAGGCGGGAAGGACAGATTTCCTAGGTGCTTTGCATGAAGCCCCAAAGGTGATCTTGGACGGACCGTTGCGGACCCCGAGTCGGGGCAAGTGCCCCGGCAAAATGAGCCGGAGGGTCAAACCTCCCAACTTGGAGTGTAACTGTGGATAGAGCCCAGAAAGAGAAAGTGGTCGAGGAACTCGGCCAGATCTTCGAAAGCTCTGGCGTCGTGGTGGTTGCCCACTACGAAGGCCTGACGGTTGCTGAAATGCAGGACCTGCGCGCGAAAATGCGTGAAGCGGGCGGGTCTGTGCGCGTTGCCAAGAACAAGCTCGCCAAGATCGCCCTTGCGGACAAGCCGTGCGAAAGCATCGCTCAGTACCTCACGGGCATGACGGTGCTCTCCTATTCCGAAGATCCGGTCGCTGCGGCGAAAGTGGTCGTGGAATACGCCAAGAAGAACGAGAAACTCTCGATCCTCGGCGGCGCAATGGGGAATGATGCACTTGACGTCGCCGGTGTTAAAGCCGTGGCAGCCATGCCGTCGCGTGAAGAGCTTATCGCTCAGATCGTTTCGTGCCTGGGTGCACCCGCTTCGAACATCGCCGGTGCCATTGGCGCGCCTGCTTCGAACATCGCGGGCATTCTCTCGACCATCGAAGAGAAAGCTGCGTAAGCAAACTGTTATGGCCTTCGTCGTGGCTTGAAGTCCGACGTTGGAAACCAAACCCTAATCTTAGGAACTGAGTAAAATGGCTGATCTGAAAAAACTCGCCGAAGAAATCGTTGCTCTCACGCTGCTGGAAGCACAAGAGCTGAAAACCATCCTGAAAGACGAGTACGGCATCGAGCCGGCAGCCGGTGGCGCCGTCATGATGGCTGGCCCGGCAGCAGCTGCTGAAGCAGCTGAAGAGAAAACCGAATTCGACGTGATCCTCGTCGATGCAGGCGACAAGAAAATCAACGTCATCAAAGAAGTCCGCGGCATCACCGGCCTCGGCCTGAAAGAAGCCAAAGACCTCGTTGAGGCCGGCGGTAAAGTCAAAGAAGGCGCTGCAAAAGCAGAAGCCGAAGAAATCAAGAAAAAGCTCGAAGAAGCAGGCGCAAAGATCGAACTCAAGTAATTGGGTTCGGTGCGCACGCATCGAGTTTGAGATTGGGCTGGGTCCGGAGTTTCCGGGCCCAGCCGAACCTGTCTCGGAGAGGGCTTTTTGATAAAGCGCTCTCCAAGGCGGCGTTCGCGGCTCGGGAGCTGACCGGTGGGACGGTCGGCAGGTATGGAGCCGCCCCCCTTATCGCCAGGCGCGCACCATGGGCCCCGACATAGTGCCGCACGCGAAAAGACGAAAGGTGACGACGAGCATGGCTCAAGCTTACGTTGGTCAAAAGCGCATTCGCCGCTACTATGGTAAGATCCGCGAAGTCCTCGAAATGCCGAACCTCATCGAGGTTCAAAAGGCATCCTACGACCTGTTCCTGCGCTCCGGCGAAGGGGAAGGTCATCTGGATGGCGAAGGCATCAAAGGGGTCTTCCAATCGGTCTTCCCGATCAAAGATTTCAATGACAACGCTATTCTGGAGTTCGTGAAATACGAGCTCGAAAAGCCGAAATACGACGTTGAGGAATGCCAGCAGCGCGATATGACCTATAGCGCCCCGCTGAAGGTCACCCTGCGCCTCATCGTGTTCGATGTCGACGAGAACACCGGTGCGCGTTCCGTGAAGGACATCAAGGAACAGGACGTGTTCATGGGCGATATGCCCCTGATGACCAAGAACGGGACGTTCATCGTGAACGGCACCGAGCGCGTGATCGTCAGCCAGATGCACCGTTCGCCGGGCGTATTCTTCGACCATGACCGCGGCAAGACCCACTCCTCGGGTAAGCTGCTGTTCGCCTGCCGCATCATTCCCTATCGCGGCTCGTGGCTCGACTTCGAATTCGACGCCAAGGATCTCGTGTTCGCACGGATCGACCGCCGCCGGAAGCTTCCGGTGACGACGCTGCTCTATGCGCTCGGCATGGATCAGGAAGGCATCATGGATGCCTATTACGACACCGTCTCCTACACCTCCAAGGGGCGTCAGGGCTGGGTCACCAAGTTCTTCCCGGACCGCGTTCGCGGAACCCGTCCGACCTTCGATCTGGTCGATGCGGACTCGGGCGAGGTTATCTGCAAAGCGGGCGACAAGATGACCCCGCGCATGGTCAAGAAGATCAAGGACGAAGGTCAAGTCACCGACCTGCTCGTGCCTTTCGATCACATTCTGGGCCGCTTCTGCGCGAAGGACATCGTCAACGACCAGACCGGCTTCATTTATATCGAGGCAGGCGACGAGCTGACCGCAGAATACGACCGTGACGGCGACCTCGTGGGCGGGTCGATCAAGACGCTGATCGATAACGGCATCACCGAGATTCCGGTGCTGGATATCGATAACATCAACGTCGGTCCCTACATCCGCAACACGCTGGCCGCAGACAAGAACATGGGCCGCGACGGCGCGCTCATGGATATCTATCGCGTCATGCGTCCGGGCGAGCCGCCGACTGTTGAAGCCGCGTCGAATCTCTTCGATTCGATGTTCTTCGATAGTGAGCGCTACGATCTCTCGGCTGTTGGCCGCGTGAAGATGAACATGCGCCTCGACCTTGATGCGCCGGACACCCAGCGCACGCTGCGTCACGAAGACATCGTGGCCTGCATCAAGGGTCTGGTGGAGCTGCGCGACGGTAAAGGCGAGATCGACGATATCGACCACCTCGGTAACCGTCGTGTGCGGTCTGTCGGCGAGCTGATGGAAAACCAGTATCGCGTCGGTCTGCTGCGCATGGAACGCGCGATCAAGGAACGCATGTCCTCGGTCGAGATCGATACGGTCATGCCGCAGGATCTGATCAACGCGAAACCGGCAGCGGCAGCGGTGCGTGAATTCTTCGGCTCCTCGCAGCTGTCGCAGTTCATGGACCAGACCAACCCGCTTTCGGAAGTCACGCACAAGCGTCGTCTCTCGGCCCTCGGCCCGGGCGGTCTGACGCGCGAACGTGCAGGCTTCGAGGTGCGCGACGTTCACCCGACCCACTATGGCCGGATGTGTCCCATTGAGACGCCGGAAGGTCAGAACATCGGTCTGATCAACTCGCTCGCAACCTTCGCCCGTGTGAACAAATACGGTTTCATCGAAACCCCGTATCGCAAGGTTGAAGGCGGCAAGGTCACGGATGACGTGGTCTATATGTCGGCGACCGAAGAGATGCGCCACACCGTGGCTCAGGCCAACGCCGACCTCGACGAGGAAGGGCGCTTCAAGAACGAACTCGTTTCGACCCGTCAGTCGGGCGAATTCATGCTCAACCCGAACGAAGCCGTCGACCTGATCGACGTTTCGCCCAAACAGCTGGTTTCGGTCGGTGCGGCACTGATTCCGTTCCTTGAAAACGACGACGCCAACCGCGCTCTGATGGGGGCGAACATGCAACGTCAGGCCGTGCCGTTGATCCGTGCCGAGGCACCCTTCGTGGGCACCGGTATGGAAGCGACCGTGGCACGCGATTCGGGGGCTGCGATCTCGGCGGACCGTTCGGGCATCATCGACCAGGTCGATGCGGCGCGTATCGTTATCCGTGCGACCGAAGACCTCGAGCCGGGCGATCCGGGCGTCGACATCTACCGTCTGCGCAAGTTCAAGCGTTCGAACCAGTCCTCGACCATCAACCAGCGCCCGCTGGTGAAAGTGGGCGAAGCGGTCGTGAAGGGTCAGGTCATTGCTGACGGTCCCTCCACCGATCACGGCGATCTGGCCATTGGCCGGAACGTGGTCGTGGCCTTCATGCCGTGGAATGGCTACAACTACGAAGACTCGATCCTGATCTCCGAGCGTATCCACAAAGACGACGTGTTCACCTCGATCCATATCGATGAATACGAAGTCGCAGCGCGTGATACGAAGCTTGGTCCGGAAGAAATCACCCGCGATATCCCGAACGTCGGTGAGGAAGCCCTGCGCAACCTCGACGAAGCCGGTATCGTCTATATCGGTGCCGAAGTCGGCCCGGGTGATATTCTTGTAGGTAAGATCACGCCGAAGGGCGAGAGCCCGATGACGCCGGAAGAGAAACTCCTCCGCGCCATCTTCGGTGAGAAAGCGTCCGACGTGCGCGATACCTCGCTGCGTCTGCCGCCGGGTGCCTATGGGACCATCGTGGAAGTCCGCGTCTTCAACCGTCATGGTGTGGACAAAGACGAACGTGCGCTGCAGATCGAGCGTGAAGAAGTCGAGCGTCTGGCCCGCGACCGTGACGACGAACTCGTCATTCTCGAGCGGAACATCTACGCACGTCTGCGCTCGCTGATCATCGGCAAGACGGCGGTCAAGGGTCCCAAAGGCGTCAAGCCGGGTTCCGAGATCACTGTTGACCTTCTGGCAACCCTCTCGCGCGGCCAATACTGGCAGCTCGCACTGGAAGATGAGGCCGACGCGAAAGAAGTCGAGGCACTCAACGACCAGTTCGAGGCGCAGAAGAAGGCGCTCGATCTGCGTTTCGAAGACAAGGTCGAGAAAGTCCGTCAGGGCGACGATCTGCCTCCGGGCGTGATGAAGATGGTCAAGGTCTTCGTGGCTGTGAAGCGCAAGCTTCAGGCAGGCGACAAGATGGCAGGCCGCCACGGGAACAAAGGTGTGGTCTCGAAGGTCGTTCCGGCCGAAGATATGCCCTTCCTCGCGGATGGGACGCCGGTTGACCTCGTTCTGAACCCGCTGGGCGTGCCTTCGCGGATGAACGTCGGTCAGATCCTTGAAACCCATATGGGTTGGGCATCGCGCGGTCTGGGCCTTCGCATCGACGAAGCGCTGAAAGACTATCGCAAGTCTGGCGATCTGACGCCTGTTCGTGACGCAATGCGTTATGGCTATGGCGACGAGACCTACGAGGAAGAGTTCGCGGCAATGGAAGACGAGCGCTTCGTGGAATCGGCGGAAGCCGTGCGCACGGGTGTCCCGATTGCAACGCCGGTCTTCGATGGTGCGAAGGAAGAAGACATCAACGACGCGCTGCGTCGTGCGGGCTTCGACACTTCGGGTCAGTCGGTGGTCTTCGACGGTCGGACCGGTGAGCAGTTCGCTCGTAAGGTCACCGTGGGTGTGAAATACTTCCTGAAGCTTCACCACCTCGTCGATGACAAGATGCACGCCCGTTCGACCGGTCCGTACTCGCTCGTCACCCAGCAGCCGCTCGGTGGTAAGGCGCAGTTCGGTGGTCAGCGTCTCGGGGAGATGGAGGTCTGGGCTCTGGAAGCTTACGGCGCCGCCTACACCCTGCAAGAGATGCTCACCGTCAAGTCGGATGACGTGGCAGGCCGGACGAAGGTCTATGAATCGATCGTCAAAGGTGAGGACAACTTCGAGGCCGGCGTGCCGGAATCGTTCAACGTTCTCGTCAAAGAGGTCCGGGGCCTTGGCCTCAACATGGAACTCCTGGATGCGGAGGATGACGAGTAAGGGGGGCTTCCCCCTTACTTCCCCCGCCTCTGCTGCCCTCTAACAAGGATTTTCAGATGAACCAGGAAATCACTACCAATCCGTTCAATCCGCTGGCACAGCCCAAGCAGTTTGACGAGATCAAGGTATCTCTGGCATCGCCCGAACGGATCCTCTCGTGGTCCTATGGCGAGATCAAGAAGCCGGAAACTATCAACTATCGCACGTTCAAACCCGAGCGTGACGGTCTGTTCTGCGCGCGTATCTTTGGCCCGATCAAAGACTACGAATGCCTGTGCGGCAAATATAAGCGTATGAAATATCGCGGCGTTGTCTGCGAGAAATGCGGTGTGGAAGTCACGCTGCAAAAGGTCCGTCGCGAGCGTATGGGCCATATCGAGCTGGCCGCACCCTGCGCCCATATCTGGTTCCTCAAGTCGTTGCCCTCGCGCATCGGTCTGATGCTGGACATGACGCTGCGCGATCTCGAGCGCATCCTCTACTTCGAAAACTACGTTGTCATCGAGCCGGGTCTGACCGACCTGATGTATGGCCAGCTGATGACCGAAGAAGAGTATCTCGACGCGCAGGACCAGTATGGCGCAGACGCCTTCACCGCCAATATCGGCGCTGAAGCGATCCGCGAGATGCTGGCAGGGATCGATCTGGAAGCCACCGCAGAGACCCTGCGCGAGGAGCTGAAAGAAGCGACCGGCGAGCTGAAACCGAAGAAGATCATCAAGCGTCTGAAGATCGTTGAATCCTTCCTCGAGTCGGGCAACCGTCCCGAATGGATGGTGCTGACCGTTCTTCCGGTGATCCCGCCGGAACTGCGTCCGCTCGTTCCGCTCGATGGTGGCCGTTTCGCGACCTCGGATCTGAACGATCTGTATCGCCGCGTCATCAACCGGAACAACCGTTTGAAGCGTCTGATCGAACTGCGTGCGCCCGATATCATCGTGCGTAACGAAAAGCGTATGCTGCAGGAATCGGTCGATGCTCTGTTCGATAACGGCCGTCGTGGCCGCGTGATCACGGGCACCAACCGTCGCCCGCTGAAATCGCTTTCGGACATGCTTAAAGGTAAGCAGGGTCGCTTCCGTCAGAACTTGCTCGGTAAGCGCGTCGACTTCTCGGGCCGTTCGGTTATCGTGACCGGTCCGGAGCTCAAGCTGCACCAGTGTGGCCTGCCCAAGAAGATGGCGCTCGAACTCTTCAAGCCCTTCATCTATTCGCGTCTCGAGGCCAAAGGTCTGTCGAGCACCGTGAAACAGGCGAAGAAGCTCGTTGAAAAAGAGCGTCCGGAAGTCTGGGATATCCTCGACGAGGTGATCCGCGAGCATCCGGTCTTCCTGAACCGCGCACCGACGCTTCACCGTCTGGGCTTCCAGGCGTTCGAACCGACGCTGATCGAAGGTAAGGCCATCCAGCTGCACCCGCTCGTCTGCTCGGCCTTCAACGCCGACTTCGACGGTGACCAGATGGCTGTGCACGTTCCGCTGAGCCTCGAGGCCCAGCTGGAAGCGCGCGTCCTGATGATGTCGACGAACAACGTTCTGTCGCCCGCGAACGGCGCACCGATCATCGTTCCGTCGCAGGATATGATCTTGGGGCTCTACTACCTCACCATGCAGCGTAAGGGCATGAAGGGCGAAGGCATGGTCTTCGGCTCGATCGAGGAAATGGAGCACGCGCTGAATGCAGGCGAGTTGCATCTGCACGCCAAGATCCACGCCCGTGTGAAACAGATCGACGAAACCGGCAACGAGGT
The DNA here is from genome assembly GCF_040297545.1 of Thioclava kandeliae. Lineage (NCBI taxonomy): Bacteria > Pseudomonadati > Pseudomonadota > Alphaproteobacteria > Rhodobacterales > Paracoccaceae > Thioclava > Thioclava kandeliae. Next base: position 71,337 of record NZ_JAYWLC010000017.1, on the reverse strand, counting down.
GTTCATCCGCTTTGAGACCACGCCGGGCCGTCTGCGTCTTGGTGCGCTCCTGCCGCTGAACGCGAAGGCACCCTTCGATCTGGTGAACCGTCTGCTGCGGAAGAAAGACGTTCAGAACGTCATCGACACCGTCTACCGTTATTGCGGCCAGAAAGAGTCGGTGATCTTCTGCGACCAGATCATGTCGATGGGCTTCAAGGAAGCGTTCAAGGCAGGTATCTCGTTCGGCAAGGACGATATGGTTATCCCCGATAGCAAGTGGGAAATCGTCAATGACGTGCGCGATCAGGTCAAGGACTTCGAACAGCAGTATATGGACGGCCTGATCACTCAGGGCGAGAAGTACAACAAGGTTGTCGATGCGTGGTCGAAATGTAACGACCAGGTCACCGAAGCCATGATGTCGACCATCTCTGCGTCCAAGTTCGACGAGAACGGCGCCGAAATGGAACCGAACTCTGTCTATATGATGGCCCACTCCGGTGCACGGGGCTCGGTCACGCAGATGAAGCAGCTGGGCGGGATGCGCGGCCTGATGGCCAAGCCGAACGGCGAGATCATCGAGACGCCGATCATCTCGAACTTCAAGGAAGGTCTGACCGTTCTTGAATACTTCAACTCGACCCACGGCGCCCGTAAGGGTCTGTCGGATACCGCGTTGAAGACGGCAAACTCGGGGTATCTTACCCGTCGTCTGGTGGACGTGGCTCAGGACTGCATCGTGCGTGCGCATGATTGTGGCACCGAGAACGCGATCACCGCATCGGCCGCCGTCAATGACGGTGAGGTCGTGGCACCGCTATCCGAGCGTGTTCTGGGCCGTGTGGCTGCAGATGACGTTCTGGTTCCGGGCTCCGACGAGGTGCTGGTGCGCCGTAACGAGCTGATCGACGAGCGTAAAGCCGACCAGATCGAACAGGCTGGCGTCCAGTCGATCCGTATCCGTTCGGCTCTGACCTGTGAGGCCGATGAGGGCGTCTGCGCACTCTGCTACGGTCGTGACCTTGCGCGCGGCACCATGGTGAACCAGGGCGAGGCCGTCGGTATCATCGCGGCCCAGTCCATCGGTGAACCCGGTACCCAGCTGACGATGCGGACCTTCCACATCGGCGGCGTCGCACAGGGTGGCTCGCAATCCTTCCTCGAGGCAAGCCAAGAGGGTAAGATCGAGTTCCGCAATCCGTCGCTGCTTGAAAACGCCAATGGTGAGCAGATCATCATGGGCCGGAACATGCAGATCGTGATCGTCAACGATCATGGCGAGGAGCTGGCCAGCCACAAGGTCGGTTATGGTACCCATGTCTTCGTGAAAGAGGGCGAAAGCGTCAAACGCGGCACCAAGCTGTTCGAATGGGACCCCTATACCCTGCCGATCATCGCCGAGAAGGCCGGTAAGGCCAAATTGGTGGACCTGCTCGCGGGTATCTCGCTGCGCGAGGACACCGATGACGCGACCGGTATGACACAGAAGATCGTGTCGGACTGGCGCTCCTCCGCCCGTGCGAAGGACCTGAAACCGGAGATCATCATCGTTGATGCGAATGGCGAACCCGTCCGTAACGATATGGGCCACCCGGTGACCTACCCGATGTCGGTCGACGCAATTCTGTCGGTCGAAGAGGGGCAGGACGTCCGTGCAGGTGACGTGGTTGCGCGTATCCCGCGTGAAGGCGCGAAGACGAAGGACATCACCGGTGGTCTGCCGCGTGTTGCCGAACTCTTCGAGGCACGCCGTCCGAAGGATCACGCGATCATTGCCGAGATCGATGGCTATGTGCGCTTTGGGAAAGACTACAAGAACAAGCGCCGCATCGCGATCGACCCGCGCGACGAAGGTCTGGAGCCCGTCGAATACATGGTGCCGAAAGGCAAGCACATCCCGGTGCAGGAAGGCGACTTCGTGCAGAAGGGTGACTACATCATGGACGGGAACCCCGCACCGCATGACATCCTGCGCATCATGGGGATCGAGGCACTGGCCGAGTATCTCATCAACGAGGTGCAGGACGTCTATCGTCTGCAAGGCGTGAAGATCAACGATAAGCATATCGAAGTGATCGTGCGCCAGATGCTGCAGAAGATCGAGGTGCTGGATTCGGGCGAGACCACGCTGCTCAAGGGCGAGCATGTCGACAAGGTCGAGTTCGAAGAGGTCAATGCCAAGGCGCTTGCACGCGGTGCACGTCCGGCACATGGCGAGCCTGTCCTTCTGGGGATCACCAAGGCCTCGCTGCAGACCCGTTCGTTCATCTCGGCGGCATCCTTCCAGGAGACCACCCGCGTTCTTACCGAGGCGTCTGTCCAAGGTAAGCGCGACAAGCTGGTCGGCCTGAAAGAGAACGTTATCGTGGGTCGTCTGATCCCGGCGGGGACTGGTGGGGCAACCAGCCAGGTCCGTCGTGTGGCGACCGAGCGCGACAGCGTAGTGATCGAGGCCAAGCGCGCCGAGGCCGAACAAGCCGTGGCTCTTGCCGCACCGGCCGACACCGATACCGGTGCCGATTTCGGTGTTGTCGAAACGCCGGAAAGCCGCGACTAAGACGCGTCTGACTGAAAGAAATAAGGGGCTCCGCTATAATAGCGGGGCCCTTTGTCGTTAAAGTGTCTAGCCCCAGCGCCGCCAGACGGCTAGACACAGGGCGAATCCACGACGAGATCGCTGTCGCCCCGTTGTTACGAGGGTGTGGCACAACCCAGATACGAGACGAATGCTGCGGTAGATGACAGAGCTAACAATAATAATTCCCGCTAAGAACGAAGCCGAGAACATCGCCGCGCTGGTGGAGGAGATTCACTCTTTCTGCGATGCGCGATACGATTACGAGGTGATCGTGATCGATGACGGCTCGACCGATGCCACGCGGCGTATCCTGACCGAGCGTCTGGCGGTGGATCACCGTCTGCGCCTTCTGGCCAATGACCGATCCGGCGGACAGAGTGCCGCGGTCCATAGCGGCGTGCTGGCCGCGCGCGGGGCAATCTGCTGCACACTTGATGGCGATGGCCAGAACCCGCCCGAGAATATCCCGAAGCTGGTGGATGCCCTACTGAACGATCCGCAAGCGTCTCTTGTGGCCGGGCAGCGGGTCGGGCGTCAGGACACATGGTCCAAGCGTTATGCCTCGAAATTCGCCAATGGTTTGCGGGCGCGGGTGCTGCAGGATGGCACGCGCGATACCGGTTGCGGCCTCAAGGCCTTCCGCCGTGAGGCGTTCATGGCGCTGCCCTTCTTCAACCATATGCACCGCTATCTGCCCGCGCTCTTCAAGCGCGATGGGCTGAAAATCATTCTGGTGGATGTGACGCACCGTGCACGTCTGGGTGGACAGTCGAATTATAATAATTTCCAACGGGCGATGGTGGGAATTGTCGATCTGTGCGGCGTCGCATGGCTTCTCAAGCGTAAGAAGACCGCTCGCCCGACTGAAGTTTCCGTTGCGGAGGAGACGCAATGATCGATCATCTGTTGAAGCTGTTCCATGTCGATAACGGCACCGAACTGGCATGGGTCTTGTTCGGTCTTGCCGCGCAGCTGATGTTTACCGCGCGGTTTTTGGTCCAGTGGATCGCCTCGGAGAAGGCACAGGATTCGGTGATGCCGGTGACCTTCTGGTATTTCTCGCTCTTGGGCGGGGTGATGCTGCTCTCCTACGCGATCTATCGCCATGATCCCGTTTTCGTGCTGGGGCAGTCGCTCGGCGTTGTGATCTATTCTCGGAATCTGTGGTTGATCTATGCGAAACGTCGTCGGAACGCCTGAACGCGGCTGGCTGCCGCAAGCTTTTGCCGTTGTCGCTCTGGTGACGGCCTTACGGCTGATTGCACTGGTCTTTAACAAGGCCGAGCTGTTCGTCGACGAGACGCAATACTGGTTCTGGGGCCAGAATTTCGACTTCGGATATTATTCCAAACCGCCACTGATCGGCTGGCTGATCCGGGCCGTGACTGATCTGGCGGGCAGTTCGAACCCCTTCTGGGTGAGGATGCCCGGATCGGTGCTGCACGGGATCACCGCGCTGGTCCTCGGGCTGACGGCGGCGCGGCTCTTCGATGCGCGCACGGCCTTCTGGACGGCGCTGACCTATGTCACACTGCCTTTCGTGGCGCTGGGATCGCTGCTGATCTCGACCGATACGGTCATGGCGCCCTTCTTTGCGGGCGCGATCCTGTTCTTCGTGAAGACCTGCCAGACGCGGGGGGCGGGGAGTGCCGTGCTTGCGGGGCTTTGTACAGGCGCGGGGTTCATGGCGAAATATGCGGCCATCTACCTGATCCCTGGCGCGCTTCTGGCGGCGCTGTTCCTGCGTGATTTCCGGCCCGGCTGGCGCAATGCGGTGCTGATGCTGGTGGCGTTCGGGCTGATGATCGCACCCAACGTGATCTGGAACCTGACCCATGATCTGACCACTGTCGAGCATACGATGGATAATGCGGGCTGGGTCCGCACGGGAGCGCATCTGAACTGGAGCTCGCTGGGCACGTTCTTTGCCAGCCAGTTCGGGGTGTTCGGTCCGGTGGCCATGGTGGCGCTTCTGTGGGGGTATCTGCGCGGCGGCACCTCCGCACGGGCGGGGCTTGCCTTCCTGTCGGTGCCCGCGCTTGCAGTGGTGCTCGTGCAGGCGCTTCTGGACCGGGCCTATGCCAATTGGGCGGTGGGCACCTATTTCGCGGGGACCATCCTTGCGGTGTCGGTCCTTGGCCCGCGTATGCGCCGGATCTCGCTGGCGATCAACCTGATCCCCTGTATCCTTCTGCCTCTGCTGACCGTGTTGGCACCGTGGCCGGTGATTGATGGCAAGCCGCTTCTGCAGCGCTATCTGGGGCGGGCCGAACTGAGCCACGCCGCTCTCGCGATCGGGCATGAGACGGGCCTGCCGGTCGTTTCGGAAAACCGCGATATCCTGGCGGATCTGTTCTACCAGAACCGCAATGGCGATGTGCCGGTCTATGCCGTTCCGCCCAAAGGCCGTCCGGGCAGCTATTACGAGCAGATGTTCCCGATGCCCGCCGGGCTGGGGCAGGTGGTTCTGGTGGATCGGGATCTTCCCGAGGGCTGCAGCCCGAGCGAGACCCGTGATCTGCCGCGTGGTGGCTACTGGACCCGCTATGACGTGAAAGCCTGGACGGTGAATGCGGAGTGTCTCTATGCGCATTGAAACCTATCGTGGAGCAGGGTTTTGGCTGTTGGGCGCATGGGCGGTGGCCGTCTGCCTCTTCGAGGCGGCGCCCCGGTTCGATCTCTGGGTGTCGGGCCTCTTCTACACGGCGGGGGAGGGGTTCACCGCCGGCTGGCTGGACCCCGTGCTCGAATTCCTGCGCCAACGCATCTGGAACCTGTCGGTGATCCTCGCGCTGGTCTCGCTGGTGATGGTTCCGGTCTGTGCGGTGCTGCGCAAGCCCGTCTTGCGGCTGGGTTTGCGGGATTGGGCGTGGATCACGCTGGGCTATTTCCTCGGCTCCGTCATTCTGGTGAACGGGCTTTTCAAGACCTATTCCGGCCGCGCTCGTCCCGCTAGCACTGTCGATTTCGGCGGCGAGCATCTCTTCACCCCCGCATGGCACTTTGCCGACCAGTGCTCGCGCAACTGCTCCTTTGTCTCGGGCGAGGGGTCGGCGGTCGTGATTCTGTCGCTGGCGGTCTGGTTCGTGGCCAAACGCTGGTGCGGGTCGCGCGGGCAGGGATGGGCGACCGGCATCGCGTGGGCCCTGTCGGTTTTCGTTCTGGCCCAGCGGGTCGTGACGGGGCGGCATTTCTTGTCGGATGTGACCTTTGCGGCCCTTATCTCGCTGACAATCGCATGGGCGCTCTGGGGCATGCTGAAGCTCGGCACGGACTATCGTGAAGGCAAGGCCGCAGCAGACAAAACGGACAGTCCCGCAGGGTAACATCGTCCGAGTTGACAAGGGCGGGGCAAGAGCCTATACGCCGCCCATCCCCTCGGGCTTGAAAACCGTGCGGGAGACAGAAACAGCGGTGGTCCTAGGCCGGACCCATGTCCGACCCCCCTTGTTTCGCACGCAGTCTTCGAAGGCCGAAAGCCCGCGAAGGTTGCGATTTGGCGTTTGTGCGAATGGGCGCATGACGCTGTCGAGAAGTGGCGCCATCATCCCGGTGGCGAGTATTGACAACCTGATAGAAAGCGAACGGGGAACCGAATGCCGACAATCCAGCAGCTGATCCGCAAACCGCGTCAGCCGAAAGTGCAGCGCTCTAAGTCGCAGCACCTCCAGCAGTGCCCGCAAAAACGTGGCGTCTGCACGCGTGTGTACACCACCACGCCGAAGAAACCGAACTCCGCTATGCGTAAAGTCGCCAAAGTGCGTCTGACGAATGGCTTCGAGGTCATTTCCTACATCCCGGGCGAAAAGCACAACCTGCAAGAGCACTCTGTTGTTCTGATCCGCGGCGGCCGTGTGAAAGACCTTCCGGGTGTCCGTTACCACATCCTGCGCGGTGTGCTGGATACCCAAGGTGTTAAAGATCGTCGTCAACGTCGCTCCAAGTACGGCGCGAAGCGTCCGAAGTGATCGTAGGAAAGGGATACACATATGTCTCGTCGTCACGCCGCTGAGAAGCGCGAAGTTCTCCCGGACGCCAAGTTTGGTGACCGCGTTCTGACCAAGTTCATGAACAACCTGATGATCGACGGTAAGAAATCTACCGCCGAACGCATCGTTTATAGCGCGCTGGACCGCGTCGAGGGCAAGCTCAAGCGCGAGCCGATCGAAGTGTTCCACGAAGCCCTCGACAACGTGAAGCCGGCTGTTGAAGTCCGTTCGCGTCGTGTGGGTGGTGCAACCTACCAAGTTCCGGTCGAAGTTCGTCCGGCACGCCGCGAGGCGCTGGCAATCCGCTGGCTGATCTCGGCTGCACGTGGTCGTAACGAAAACACCATGGAAGAGCGTCTTGCAGGCGAGCTTCTGGATGCGGTGAATTCGCGCGGTTCTGCAGTTAAGAAACGTGAAGATACGCACAAGATGGCCGACGCGAACAAAGCGTTCAGCCATTATCGCTGGTAAATCCAACGGAAGGACGCCCTATGGCACGCGACTATCCCCTTCAGCGGTACCGCAACTTCGGGATCATGGCCCACATCGACGCGGGCAAGACGACCACGACCGAGCGGATCCTCTACTACACCGGCAAGTCCCACAAAATCGGCGAAGTCCACGACGGCGCCGCAACCATGGACTGGATGGAGCAGGAGCAGGAACGCGGCATCACGATCACGTCTGCTGCGACCACGACTTTCTGGCAGCGTCAGGAAGATCCGACCGCAGAAGGCACCTCGGACACCAAGTACCGCTTCAACATCATCGACACCCCCGGCCACGTTGACTTCACTATCGAAGTCGAGCGTTCGCTGGCCGTGCTCGACGGCGCAGTCTGCCTTCTCGACGCCAACGCAGGCGTTGAACCGCAGACCGAAACCGTTTGGCGTCAGGCTGACCGCTACAAGGTTCCGCGGATCGTGTTCGTCAACAAGATGGACAAGATCGGCGCGGATTACTTCAACTGCGTCAAGATGATCAAGGACCGCACCGGCGCCACTCCGGCTCCCGTGTGTCTACCGATCGGCGCAGAAGATAAACTTGAAGGCATCATCGACCTGATCAAGATGGAAGAATGGGTCTGGAAAGGTGAAGATCTCGGCGCAAGCTGGGCTCGTGAACCGATCCGTGCCGATCTTCAGGACATGGCAGACGAGTGGCGCGCCAACCTCGTCGAGATTGCTGTAGAGCAAGACGACGCGGCCATGGAAGCCTATCTCGAAGGCAACGAGCCCGACGAGGACACCCTGCGGAAACTGATCCGTAAGGGCACCCTGTCGCTCTCGTTCGTTCCGGTCTTCGCCGGTTCGGCCTTCAAGAACAAGGGCGTCCAACCGCTGCTGAACGCGGTTATCGACTTCCTTCCCTCGCCGCTCGACGTGCCCGCCTATACCGGCTTCGCACCCGACGACGAGACCGAAACGCGTAACATCGAACGTCACGCGGATGATGCAGAACCCTTCTCGGGTCTCGCGTTCAAGATCATGAACGACCCCTTCGTGGGCTCGCTGACCTTCACCCGTATCTATTCGGGCGTGTTGAAGAAGGGCGATTCCGTCCTGAACGCAACGAAGGGCAAGAAAGAGCGCATCGGTCGTATGATGATGATGCACGCGATCAACCGTGAAGAGATCGAAGAAGCGTTTGCAGGCGACATTATCGCGCTGGCCGGTCTGAAAGAGACCACCACCGGTGATACCCTCTGCGACAGCTCGAAGCCCGTCGTTCTTGAAACGATGACCTTCCCGGAGCCGGTGATCGAGATCGCCGTGGAGCCGAAGTCCAAAGCTGACCAAGAGAAAATGGGCATCGCCCTGGCTCGCCTGGCAGCAGAAGACCCGTCCTTCCGCGTCGAGACCAACTTCGAATCCGGTCAGACGATCATGAAGGGCATGGGCGAACTTCACCTCGACATCCTTGTTGACCGCATGAAGCGCGAATTCAAGGTTGAGGCGAATATCGGTGCTCCGCAGGTGGCTTACCGCGAGACCATCTCGCAAGCGGCAGAGATCGACTACACGCACAAGAAACAAACCGGTGGTACCGGTCAGTTCGCGCGCGTGAAACTGGCGATCACTCCGACCGAGCCGGGCGAAGGCTATTCGTTCGAATCGAAAATCGTCGGTGGTGCTGTTCCGAAAGAATACATCCCGGGCGTCGAGAAGGGCATCCAGTCGGTTATGGACTCCGGTCCGCTGGCAGGCTTCCCGGTTATCGACTTCAAGGTTGCTCTGCTTGACGGTGCCTTCCACGATGTCGACTCGAGCGTTCTCGCCTTCGAAATCGCAACACGTGCCGCAATGCGCGAAGGTCTTCGTAAGGCCGGCGCAAAGCTGCTCGAGCCGATGATGAAAGTGGAAGTCGTGACGCCGGAAGAATACACCGGTTCGATCATCGGCGACCTGACCTCGCGTCGTGGTATGGTTCAAGGGCAAGACACCCGCGGCAACGCGAATGTCATCAACGCCTTCGTTCCGCTCGCCAACATGTTCGGCTACATCAACAACCTGCGTTCCATGTCTTCGGGCCGCGCAGTGTTCACGATGATCTTCGCGCATTACGAAGCCGTTCCGCAGAACATCTCGGACGAAATCCAGAAACAATACGCCTGATCTGATATGCGTCCGCGGTAGCTCCGCGGGCGCACCCCTTAGATCAGTAGCCTGTGACAGGAGGCCATTATGGCAAAGGCAAAGTTTGAACGTAACAAACCGCACGTTAACATCGGCACGATCGGCCACGTTGACCACGGCAAAACCACGCTGACCGCAGCAATCACCAAGTATTTCGGTGACTTCAAGGCCTACGACCAGATCGACGGCGCACCGGAAGAAAAAGCACGCGGCATCACCATCTCGACCGCACACGTCGAGTATGAGTCGGAAAACCGCCACTACGCGCACGTCGACTGCCCCGGCCACGCTGACTATGTTAAGAACATGATCACCGGTGCGGCACAGATGGACGGCGCGATCCTCGTTGTGAACGCAGCTGACGGCCCGATGCCGCAGACCCGCGAGCACATCCTGCTCGGCCGTCAGGTCGGCATCCCGACCATGGTTGTTTACCTGAACAAGGTTGACCAGGTTGACGACGAAGAGCTGCTGGATCTGGTCGAGATGGAAGTCCGCGAGCTTCTGTCGTCCTACGACTACCCCGGCGACGATATTCCGATCGTCAAAGGTTCGGCACTTGCAGCCCTCGAAGGCCGCGATCCGGAAATCGGCGAGAACTCGATCCGCGCGCTCATCGCAGCCGTTGACGACTTCATCCCGACCCCGGCACGTGCTGTTGACCAGCCCTTCCTGATGCCGATCGAAGACGTGTTCTCGATCTCGGGCCGTGGTACCGTTGTGACCGGTCGTGTCGAGCGCGGCGTGATCAACGTCGGCGACGAACTCGAAATCGTCGGTATCCGCGACACCAAGAAAACGACCTGCACCGGTGTGGAAATGTTCCGCAAGCTGCTGGATCGTGGTGAAGCAGGCGACAACATCGGCGCCCTGCTTCGCGGTATCGACCGTGAAGGCGTTGAGCGTGGTCAGGTTCTGTGCAAGCCGGGTTCGGTCAAGCCGCACACCAAGTTCGAAGCAGAAGCCTATATCCTCACCAAAGAGGAAGGTGGCCGTCACACGCCGTTCTTCGCGAACTACCGTCCGCAGTTCTACTTCCGTACCACGGACGTCACCGGGACCGTTACGCTGCCGGAAGGCACCGAGATGGTTATGCCGGGCGACAACCTGAAGTTCGAAGTCGAACTGATCGCTCCGATCGCCATGGAAGATGGTCTGCGCTTCGCAATCCGCGAAGGTGGCCGTACCGTTGGTGCAGGCGTTGTGTCGAAAATCCTCGCATAATCCCACGCGGATCATGTGATTTACGGAAGGGCGGCCCAAGGGCCGCCCTTTTGCTTTGCCCGCCCTGCTGATGTGAACGGGCAGGGGCCACAGGAGGGCACAGGGGCCAGCGGCGAAAGAGATTGTCTCCAGCAGGGCAGGGCGCTAGCTATGCGCCACGATCCAAGGAGCGCGCCGTATGACAACCAGCCCGATCAAGCTTTCCCATATCCTGACAGGCCATCCCTCCGCGAATGACCTCCTACATGCCGACGAGGCCCATATCGTTGCAGCGCTGCGCGATGACCGGCTGGCTTGGGTCCATCTGGACGGCACCCATCCCGAGGCGCAGAGCTGGATCCGGCAGGAGCTGGATTATCTTGAACCGCAGGCTGTCGAAGCACTGCTGGACCGCGATACCCGTCCGCGAACGACGGTTATCGGAGAGGGGATGCTGATCATCCTGCGGGGGATCAATTTCAACGAGGGTGAGGATCGCGAGGATATGGTGTCCCTTCGCATCTATGCAGATAGCAAGCGGATCGTAACGATTGCGCGCAAGCGGGTGCGGGCGATCGAGCGTATGGACGACGCGATCCGGTCGGGACAAGTGCCGGAGAATGCCGGGCTCTTCGTCGTGCGGCTGACGGAGGATATCGTTGGCCGTATCGGCGCCTTCCAAAGCGAGCTCGACGAGCACGCCGAAGCTCTCGAGGATAAGGTCTACGGGCAGGGTGGGGACCATCTGCGCCGCGATGTGCTGGATCTGCGGCTTCAGGTCATCGCTGTGCGACGCTATCTGGGGCCGCAACGCGAGGCGCTACTGAAGGCCTCCCAAGCGCAATGTGCTTTGGTAACCGAAGAGGTCCGGCGCGAGCTGGAAGAGGAAGCGGTGAAAATGACCCGAATCACGGAGGATATGGACGAGCTGCGTGATCAAGCGCAGGTGCTACGCGAGGAGTTGTCGACCCAGCTTTCGGACCGGGTGAACCGTAATACTTTTGTCCTATCGGTGGTCTCGGTAATCTTCCTGCCGCTGGGCTTCCTGACGGGACTCTTCGGGGTCAATATCGGGGGCATGCCCGGACTGAACAGCGACAACGCCTTTATGTGGCTCTGTCTCTGGTGCGTCGGGCTGGTCATGGTGCAGCTTTTGTTCATGTGGCGGCTGCTGACGATGGGGCGTCAATAAGGGCGCGCCACCCCGGGGAGGCGGCGCGCTTTGGGTCAGGCGGCTTTGCTGCGCTGGGTGTGGCGGCCCTCCTCAACCTCCTCGATGATCTTGTTGACAAAAGCGTCAAGATCGCCGGGATTGCGCGAGGTGATCAGTGCCTGATCATTGACCACTTCTTTATCCTCCCAGTGACCACCAGCATTCAGGATATCGGTCCTGATCGAGGGGTAGGAGGTCAGTTTGCGGTCTTTCACAACACCGGCTTCAACCAGCATCCAAGGCCCATGGCAGATCGCGGCGACGATTTTCTTGGCGTTGTAGAAGTCCCGCACCAGATCGACGGCCTCGGGTTTCGTGCGCAGAACGTCGGGGTTGATCTGGCCGCCCGGCAGGATGATGGCGTCATAATCGTCGACATTGGCATCGGAAATTTTAAGCTCGGCCTGCGCCATCTCGCCCCAGTCAGTTTCGTCCCAGCTGCGGATCGGGGCACCATCGAGCGAGGCGATATCGACTGTCGCTCCCGCCTCGCGCAGCTTGTCGCGCGGAACGGTCAGCTCGGTCTTCTCGAAGCCATCGGTGGCAATAATCAGGATCTTGCTGTCGGTAATCTTCGGCATGGTGTCCTCCTTCGAATATGGTATCAGATAGGGCGTATGCCCCAGCTGCGTTCGTTGGAGGCACAACACCTCGGGCCTGAAACTGTTCCTTTTCTGCGCCTCAAGGTCGCGTGAGACCCTCCGTCCACAGGGCAGGGTGGGGCCAGACGAGAAAATCACCGCTAATCGCCCAGCATGGGTTGACAGAATCCTTCAGGCGGCCTATTCGCGCAGCCTGATCTACCCATCAGATCTTAGGTTCGAAGCAGGCGTCACATCCGGTGCTGTCTGCCTCTCAACCTTCACGCCATGCGAGAGGCATGACATATGAACGGTCAAAACATCCGCATCCGGCTGAAGGCGTTCGATTACCGCGTACTGGATGCCAGCACGCAGGAAATCGTTAACACCGCCAAGCGCACGGGTGCACAGGTTCGCGGCCCCATCCCGCTGCCGAACAAAGTTGAGAAATTCACGGTTCTCCGTGGTCCGCACATCGACAAGAAGTCGCGCGACCAGTGGGAAATCCGTACGCATAAGCGTATGCTCGACATCGTCGACCCGACCCCGCAAACCGTTGACGCACTGATGAAGCTCGACCTCGCCGCCGGCGTTGACGTCGAGATCAAGGTATAAGGGAGGTCACGATGCGGACTGGTGTTATCGCCAAGAAGCTGGGCATGACCCGGCTTTTCCTTGAAGACGGCAAGCAGGTTCCTGTTACCGTTCTTCAACTCGACAACCTGCAAGTCGTTGCCCAACGTACCACCGATCGCGATGGTTACGTTGCTGTGCAGCTGGGTGCAGGCGACGCAAAAGCCAAGCGCGTAAGCGCGGCTGTGCGTGGTCACTTCGCGAAAGCTTCCGTTGCGCCCAAGCGCAAGGTTGCTGAATTCCGCGTATCCGAAGAAAACCTGATCGAAGTCGGTTCGGAAATCGCAGCAAGCCACTACAATGAAGGCCAGTTCGTGGACATCGCGGGCACCTCCATCGGTAAAGGTTTTGCTGGTGCGATGAAGCGCCACAACTTCGGCGGTCTGCGTGCATCGCACGGTGTGTCGATCTCGCACCGTTCGCACGGTTCGACCGGTCAGTGTCAGGATCCGGGCAAGGTCTTCAAAGGCAAAAAGATGGCTGGCCATCTTGGTGCCGTGCGTGTGACCACCCAGAACCTGCAAGTCGTTCGCACCGATTCCGAGCGCGGTCTGATCCTGGTAAAGGGTTCGGTTCCGGGTTCCAAAGGCGGTTGGGTCACGATCAAGGATGCGGTCAAGAAACCGCTCCCCGAGAACGTTCCGATGCCGGCGGCTCTGAAAGGCGCGGCTGCTCCTGCCGAGGAAGCTCAGGCAGAAGGGGGTGAAGCATGAAACTTGATGTGATCAAGCTCGACGCTGGCAAAGCTGGCGATATCGATCTGGCTGACGACATCTTCGGTCTCGAGCCGCGTGCAGACATTCTGCACCGCGTTGTTCGCTGGCAGCGTGCGCGTGCACAAGCCGGCACGCACTCGACGCTGGGCAAGTCGGACGTGTCTTACTCGACCAAGAAGATCTACCGCCAAAAAGGCACCGGTGGCGCACGTCACGGTTCCAAGAAGGCTCCGATCTTCCGTCACGGTGGTGTGTACAAGGGTCCGACCCCGCGTTCGCACGCCCACGATCTGACGAAGAAGTTCCGTGCACTGGGTCTGAAGCATGCTCTGTCGTCCAAAGCGGCAACCGGCAATCTGGTGGTTCTCGAGGACATCAACCTCGGCGAATCGAAAACCAAAGCGCTGGCCAAAGCGGCTAAGGAACTGGGCTGGAAAAAGGTCCTGATCATCGACGGTGCAGACGTGAACGACAACTTCGCGAAAGCAGCTCGCAACATCGAAGGTATCGATGTTCTACCGTCGATGGGCGCCAACGTTTATGACATCCTCAAGCGTGAGACCCTGGTTCTCACCAAAGCGGGTGTCGAAGCACTGGAGGCTCGCCTGAAATGAGCGCGAAACCCGAACATTACGACGTAATCGTCAAGCCGATCATCACCGAAAAAGCGACGCTCGCGTCGGAAAACGGTGCCGTGGTTTTCGAAGTGTCGAAAGACTCCTCGAAGCCCGAGATCAAAGCAGCGGTTGAAACCCTCTTCAACGTCAAGGTGAAAGCAGTCAACACGACGATCACCAAAGGCAAGACCAAGCGTTTCCGCGGCATCGCGGGCAAGCGCTCGGACGTGAAGAAGGCCTATGTGACCCTCGAAGAGGGCAACACGATCGACGTGACCACCGGTCTGTGATCTGTTGATCCTTAAGACTACCGAAAGCCCCTGCTGTCGCGGGGGCTTTTGCTTTGGGCGGGCTCGGAGTGCCGGAAAATCCAGATGCTTCAATCCTTTGGGCCGCGTCCTTAAATATAAGGGCCGAAAGCGCCAAAACATCGGATTCAGCAGTAGACGGATTGCGTTTGATTTGGTAGCTACGCCCATCGCCAGAGGCTTCGGATTCGTCCGGGGCCAAATCGCGTTGTTATCTGGGGACCTTAGGGGCCCTTCACATAAGGCGGTACAACCCGCCTTCAGCTAACGGAAGACAGAAAGCATGGCACTTAAGTCGTATAAACCGACTACGCCGGGCCAGCGTGGGCTGGTTCTGATCGACCGTTCGGAGCTTTGGAAAGGCCGTCCGGTCAAAGCCCTCACCGAGGGTTTGACGAAGACTGGTGGCCGGAACAACACCGGACGCGTCACGATGTGGCACAAGGGTGGTGGCGCCAAGCGTCTCTACCGTATCGTTGACTTCAAGCGTCGCAAATTTGATGTTTCGGCTATCGTCGAGCGTATCGAATACGACCCGAACCGGACCGCGTTCATCGCGCTGATCCGCTACGAAGATGGCGAAGCCGCTTATATCCTCGCACCGCAACGCCTCGCCCTCGGTGACAAGGTCGTTTCGGGTGCAAAGGTCGACATCAAGCCGGGTAACGCAATGCCGTTCTCGGGTATGCCGATCGGTACCATCGTTCACAACATCGAGCTGAAGCCCGGCAAGGGCGGTCAGATCGCACGCGCAGCTGGCACCTATGCCCAGTTCGTGGGTCGTGATGGTGGCTACGCTCAGATCCGTCTTTCTTCGGGCGAACTGCGTCTTGTGCGTCAGGAATGCATGGCCACCATCGGTGCCGTGTCGAACCATGACCACTCGAACCAGAACCTCGGTAAAGCAGGTCGTAAGCGTCACATGGGCGTCCGCCCGACCGTTCGCGGTGTTGCAATGAACCCGATCGACCACCCGCATGGTGGTGGTGAAGGCCGGACCTCCGGTGGCCGTCATCCGGTTACCCCGTGGGGCAAGCCGACCAAGGGCAAACGCACCCGTTCGAACAAGTCGACGGATAAATATATCCTGCGCTCGCGTCACGCGAAGAAGAAGGGTCGCTAACATATGTCTCGTTCTGTTTGGAAAGGCCCCTTCGTCGATGCCTATCTGCTGAAAAAAGCAGAGAAAGCACGCGAGTCGGGCAAAGGCGAAGTGATCAAGATCTGGTCGCGCCGCTCCACCATCCTGCCGCAATTCGTTGGCCTCACCTTTGGGGTCTACAATGGTCAGAAGCACATCCCGGTCGCCGTGACCGAGGAAATGATCGGTCAGAAGTTCGGTGAATATTCGCCGACCCGTACCTATTACGGTCACGCTGCTGACAAGAAAGCCAAGAGGAAGTAATCGTCATGGGTAAGGAAAAGAATCCGCGCCGCGTGGCGGATAACGAAGCAATGGCAAAATCGCGCATGCTTCGCACCTCGCCGCAGAAACTGAATCTCGTTGCAGCGATGATCCGCGGCAAGAAGGTCGACAAGGCTTTGGCCGATCTGACCTTCTCCAAGAAGCGTATCGCTCTGGACGTGAAGAAGTGCCTGCAATCGGCGATCGCCAATGCGGAAAACAACCACGGTCTGGACGTTGACGAGCTGGTCGTCGCGGAAGCATGGGTTGGCAAGAACCTGGTCATGAAGCGCGGTCGCCCGCGTGCTCGTGGTCGCTTCGGCAAGATCATGAAGCCGTTTTCGGAGCTCACCATCAAGGTGCGTCAGGTTGAGGAGCAAGCATAATGGGTCATAAGGTAAATCCGATCGGTATGCGTCTCCAGGTCAACCGCACCTGGGACAGCCGCTGGTTCGCTGAAAGCAAGGATTTCGGTGATCTTCTCCTCGAAGACATCAAGATCCGTGAGTTCATCAAGGACGAAGCCAAGCAAGCTGGCATCTCGCGCGTTATCATCGAGCGCCCCCACAAGAAGTGCCGTGTGACCATTCACGCAGCACGTCCGGGTGTGATCATCGGCAAAAAAGGCGCCGATATCGAAGCTCTGCGCAAGAAGCTGGCAAACTTCACCGACAGCGAACTTCACCTGAACATCGTTGAAGTCCGTAAGCCGGAAATCGACGCGCAGCTCGCAGCAGAGTCCATCTGCCAACAGCTCGAGCGTCGTGTGTCCTTCCGTCGCGCGATGAAGCGTACCGTTCAGAACGCGATGCGCATGGGTGCCCTAGGTATCCGTGTGAACGTTGCCGGCCGTCTGGGCGGCGCCGAGATCGCGCGTACCGAATGGTATCGTGAGGGTCGCGTTCCGCTGCACACGCTGCGCGCGGATATCGATTATGCACACGACGAAGCCATGACCCCCTACGGGATCATCGGTGTGAAAGTGTGGATCTTCAAAGGTGAGATCATGGAACATGATCCGCAGGCACGTGAGCGCAAAGCTGCTGAAGCCCAAGAGGGCCCGGCACCGCGCGGTCCGCGCCGTGAGCGCGAGCGCTGAGGAGTAGTATACCATGTTGCAACCGAAACGGACTAAGTTCCGCAAACAGCACAAAGGCCGGATCCACGGTGAAGCCAAAGGCGGCACCGATCTGAACTTTGGTCACTTTGGTCTGAAGGCCGTCGAGCCCGAGCGTGTCACCGCACGTCAGATCGAAGCTGCCCGTCGTGCGATCAACCGTCACATGAAGCGCCAGGGCCGCGTCTGGATCCGGATCTTCCCGGATACCCCGGTCACCGCGAAACCGACCGAAGTCCGTATGGGTAAAGGTAAAGGTTCCGTGGACTTCTGGGCAGCGAAAGTGAAGCCCGGCCGCGTGATGTTCGAAATCGACGGCGTGAACGAGACCATCGCACGCGAGGCCCTGCGCCTTGGTGCTGCGAAGCTCCCGGTCGCGACCCGCATCGTCGAGCGTCAAGACTGGTAATTCCGGTCTCTATGAATCGGAACAAGGCGCAGGGGGAGACCTCTGCGCCTTGTTTTATTGGATTTCCCCTTGCCAGAGCGGGCTGATGATGTTAGTTGGCCCGAGTTCCTGGTGACAGGACCGACATAACCCACCAGAATCAGGGTCACCCCAAGTGTGTCAACGCACCCAAGCGGGGCCCTCTGGTGCTATTTAAAGGACCAAAGGCATGAAAGCCCAAGAACTCAAGGCCAAGACGGCCGATGAGCTCCGTGACGAGCTCGTCGCGCTGAAAAAGGAAGCGTTTAACCTCCGTTTCCAGGCAGCCACGAACCAGCTGGAAAACACCGCTCGCATGCGCGCCGTTCGTCGTAACGTCGCTCGCGTGAAAACCGTGTTGAACCAAAAAGCTGCTGACGCTGCTGCGAACTGAGGAATCTTCCCATGCCCAAACGTATCCTTCAAGGCGTCGTGACCTCGGACAAGAACGAGCAGACGATCACCGTCATCGTTGAACGCCGCTTCACGCACCCCGTTCTGAAAAAGACCATTCGTAAATCCAAGAAGTATCGTGCGCATGATGCGAACAATACCTTCAAGGTAGGTGACACCGTTCGTATCGAAGAGTGTGCGCCGATTTCGAAGACCAAGCGCTGGACGGTCGTCGTCGAGGCCTGATTTCCGCAAGGAATGACAGGCCCGGCGATAAACACCAGTTTATCGAAACCCTGGGGCGCCAACTGCATGGTCGTCTCCAAAGGTCGGGAGTAACCCTATGATCCAGATGCAGACCAATCTGGATGTTGCTGATAATTCCGGTGCTCGGAAAGTTCAGTGCATCAAGGTTCTGGGTGGTTCGCACCGTCGCTATGCGTCGGTCGGCGACATTATCGTCGTCTCCGTAAAGGAAGCCATTCCGCGTGGCCGTGTGAAAAAAGGTGACGTGCGTAAAGCCGTCGTCGTTCGCACCGCTAAAGAAGTTCGTCGTGAAGATGGCACCGCCATCCGTTTCGACTCGAACGCAGCAGTCATTCTGAACAACAACAACGAGCCCGTTGGTACCCGTATCTTCGGACCGGTTGTTCGCGAACTGCGCGCCAAGAACTTCATGAAAATCATCTCGCTTGCTCCGGAGGTGCTGTAATGGCTGCTAAACTCCGTAAAGGTGATAAGGTTGTTGTTCTGTCCGGTAAGGACAAAGGCAAACAAGGTGAGATCACCTCGGTTATGCCGGCTTCGAACAAAGCGGTTGTCGATGGCGTGAACGTCGCTATCCGTCACACCCGTCAAACCCAAACGAGCCAAGGTGGCCGTCAGCCGAAGGCAATGCCGATCGACCTGTCGAACCTCGCTCTGCTGGACGCAAACGGCAAAGCGACCCGCGTTGGCTTCCGCATGGAAGACGGCAAAAAGGTTCGTTTCGCCAAGACCACAGGGGACGTAATCTGATGCTCGATCAAGCTACCTACACCCCGCGCCTGAAGGCAGAGTACGAATCCAAGATCCGTGCTGCCATGAAGGAAGAATTCGGTCTGAAAAACGACATGATGATCCCGAAGATCGAAAAGATCGTGATCAACATGGGCGTTGGCGAAGCCACGAAAGACACCAAGAAAGTCAAGCAAGCCGCTGAAGAGCTGACGCTCATCGCCGGTCAGAAGGCTGTCATGACGAAAGCGAAGAAGTCCATTGCAGGCTTCCGCGTTCGTGAAGAGATGCCGCTCGGCTGCAAGGTGACCCTGCGCGGCACCCGTATGTACGAATTCCTCGACCGCCTGATCAACGTGGCACTGCCGCGCGTCCGCGACTTCCGCGGCGTGAAGCCGTCCTTCGATGGCCGTGGCAACTTCGCAATGGGCCTCAAGGAACAGATCGTGTTCCCCGAGATCGATTTCGATAAAGTCGACGAAGTTCTGGGTATGGACATCATCATCGTGACCACGAGCAATGATGACGTGCAGGCGAAGGCGCTTCTGAAGCACTTCAACATGCCGTTCACGGCTTGATCGCGAGGAGAGTGAACAATGGCTAAAAAATCCATGGTTGCGCGCGAAGTGAAGCGTGAGCGTCTTGTTAAACAATACGCCGCCAAACGCGCCGCGCTGAAAGAAGTCATCGCCGATCAGGATCGTCCGATGGAAGAGCGCTTCAAAGCTTCCCTGAAGCTGGCAGAACTGCCGCGCAATTCGTCGGCTGTCCGCTTGCACAACCGTTGCCAGCTGACCGGTCGTCCCCACGCTTACTACCGTAAGCTCAAAGTCTCGCGTATCAAGCTGCGTGACCTGGCCTCGTTCGGCCAGATCCCCGGCATGGTCAAGTCGAGCTGGTAAGGAGGTCGGAATATGTCTATGAACGATCCTCTCGGCGATATGCTGACCCGTATCCGCAACGCGCAAATGCGCGGCAAGTCCACCGTCAAAACCCCCGCGTCGAAACTGCGCGCATGGGTTCTGGATGTGCTTGCAGCGGAAGGCTACATCCGCGGTTACGAGTCGACCACCGACTCGCGCGGCCTGCCTGAGCTCACCATCAGCCTCAAGTACTACGAAGGCACGCCGGTTATCCGCGAAATCAAACGCGTTTCGACCCCCGGCCGTCGTGTGTACATGGCTGCAAAAGACGTCCCGTCGGTCCGCCAGGGCCTCGGCGTTTCCATCGTCTCCACGTCCAAGGGCGTGATGTCGGATGCAGAAGCTCGTAGCGCCAATGTTGGCGGCGAAGTCCTCTGCACCGTCTTCTAAGGAGGTCTCACGATGTCTCGTATTGGTAAGAAGGCAGTGGAACTTCCGAGCGGTGTAACCGCTTCGGTGTCCGGCCAAACCATCGAAGTGAAGGGCCCGAAAGGGACCCGGACCTTCACCGCCACCGACGATGTGACCCTCGCGGTTGAAGATTCGTCGGTTTCCGTGACCCCGCGTGGCCTGTCCAAGCGTGCGCGTCAGCAGTGGGGTATGGCCCGCTCGATGATCGCGAACCTTGTGACCGGCGTCACCACCGGCTTCAAGAAAGAGCTCGAAATTCAGGGTGTGGGTTACCGCGCCACGATGCAGGGCAACACTCTGAAGCTGGCTCTGGGCTATTCGCATGATGTGGACTTCGTTGTTCCGGCTGGCGTGACCATCACGTCGCCCAAGAACACCGAGATCGTCATCGAAGGCATCGACCAACAGCTCGTTGGTCAGGTTGCTGCGAATATCCGCGAGTGGCGCGCTCCCGAGCCCTATAAAGGCAAAGGGATCCGCTACAAGGGTGAGTATGTCTTCCGTAAGGAAGGCAAGAAGAAGTAAGGGGCGCGAAAATGGCGAACAAGAAAAGAGAACTGTTCCTGAAGCGCCGCCTGCGCGTGCGGAACAAACTGCGCAAAATGGCCAATGGCCGTGCGCGTCTGTCGGTTCACCGCTCGTCGAAGAACATCAGCGTCCAGCTGATCGACGACGTCAACGGTGTGACCCTTGCAGCAGCTTCGACCCTCGAGAAGGATCTGGGCCTGGTTGGCAAGAACAACGTGGAAGCAGCGACCAAAATCGGTGCAACCATCGCAGAGCGCGCGAAAGCGGCTGGCGTGACCGATTGCTACTTCGACCGCGGCGGTTTCCTGTTCCACGGGAAAATCAAAGCTCTGGCCGATGCAGCACGCGAAGGCGGTCTGAAGTTCTGATCCTTTCTGCCTCAGGGCAGGGTGATCGAAATCTCTCGAAGGGCGCCCCAAAGCGCCCTTCGATTTTAGAGCAGGGGGCAACCCCTCGATGATCCAGGGACATAAATCCACTTGGATTGGGAAAAGGACTTCGGTCCATATCAGGAGATGTTTTCATGGCAGAACGTGAAAACCGCCGGGATCGCCGCGACCGCGAAGAGACCCCGGAATTCGCAGATCGTCTTGTCGCGATCAACCGCGTGTCGAAAACCGTCAAGGGCGGTAAGCGCTTCGGCTTCGCCGCTCTCGTTGTTGTTGGCGACCAGCGCGGCCGCGTTGGCTTCGGCAAAGGCAAAGCGAAAGAGGTGCCGGAGGCAATCCGTAAGGCGACCGAGCAAGCAAAGCGCAACATGTTCCGTGTTCCGCTGCGTGACGCGCGTACGCTGCACCACGATATCGAAGGCCGTCACGGGGCTGGCCGCGTGATCATGCGCACCGCACCGCAAGGTACCGGTATCATCGCAGGTGGTCCGATGCGTGCCGTCTTCGAGATGCTGGGCGTTCAGGACGTGGTCGCCAAGTCGACCGGTTCGCAGAACCCCTACAACATGATCCGTGCGACGCTTGATGCGCTTCGTCAGGAACAAAGCCCCCGTAACGTCGCGGCTCGCCGTGGCAAGAAAGTGGCTGACATCCTGAAGAAGCCGGAAGCCGAATCGGCTGACGCGTAAGGAGATCAGGACATGGCTACTATCGTTGTGAAACAAATCGGTTCGCCGATCCGCCGTCCCGCTTCTCAGCGCGCTACGCTGAAAGGCCTCGGTCTGAACAAGATGAACCGCACCCGCGAGCTCGAAGATACCCCCGCCGTCCGCGGCATGGTAAACTCGATCCCGCACCTTGTTGCGATCGTCGAAGAAAAAGCCTGATTTCGTTCAGTATTTTTCACAAAACGCCCCGGCATTGTCCGGGGCGTTTTGGTATCAGCCTGTCCTTGCGGGAGAGTAATGATGGATATGAAAGACCAGAAGGCCGAGACCTTCCAGATTTTCGCCGAAATCGCCAAGATGGATGCCGTTCCGGAACAAGGCGTTGTGGCCTTCCAGTTCGTAATGGATGACGCCGGTGCCAACTGGGACGAGCTGTCGGACGCTGCCGAAGGGCTTGGCTACACTGTCGAGTTCTATGAGGCGCAGGATGATGAGGACGAGGCCGTGGCCGAGATCACGACGCCCGTCATCGCGTTGAATGCGGAGAGTCTGTGGACCCATGAAGAGCAGCTGACATTGCTGGCCTCGATCCACGGCTTTGCTCCCGACGGGTGGGCGTTTTCCGGTAAATGAGGGCAGGGGCCCTGCTGATTGGGCGCTCTGTCTAAACGGTTGCCTGTGGGCGTTTGCGGCTGTATAGCGGCGGCAGGCCCCCTCGCGGGGCCCGAATCAATTGCGTAAGCAGAACAAGAAATGCCGAGGCTGACCCAGCTACGCTTCTGGGGTCACGTCCGGCGATAGGAGAAGCGATATGAAACTTCACGAACTCCGTGATAATGCGGGCGCTGCCCAGAAGAAAAAACGCGTTGCCCGTGGTCCGGGCTCGGGCAAAGGTAAAACGGCTGGCCGTGGTATCAAAGGTCAGAAGTCGCGTTCGGGTGTTGCACTGAACGGTTACGAGGGTGGCCAAATGCCGCTCTACCGTCGTCTGCCGAAGCGTGGCTTCTCGAAGCCCAACGCCAAGCACTTCGCGGTTGTTAACCTCGGCCTGATCGAGAAATTCATCGAGGCCGGCAAAATCGACGCGAAAGCAGAGATCAACGAAGACGTTCTGGTTGCTTCGGGCCTCGTGCGCCGCAAGCTGGACGGCATCCGCGTTCTGGCCAAAGGCGACGTGAAGTCGGCTCTGACCCTGAACGTCACCGGTGCTTCGAAATCGGCTGTTGAAGCTGTCGAAAAAGCAGGCGGTAAACTCACCGTTGCGGCTGCCGCTGCCGAGTAAGGCTTAATCAGCTGTTGTGAGCAGGCCCCGGTCTGCTTACAAAGGCATAGGTTTTCTGGCGCCGCCGATCGGGATACCGGTCTGGCGGCGCTGACATGAAAGAGACAGGCATATGGCATCTGCTGCAGAGCAAATGGCGGCGAACCTCTCTTGGGGCGCCCTGGGCAAGGCCACCGAGCTTCGCCAACGGATTTTCTTCACCATCGGCTTGCTGATCATCTACCGGTTGGGGACCTATATCCCTGTTCCGGGGATCGACGCACAGGCCCTGCGCGACTTTATGGACAGCGCGGGCGCTGGCCTCGGGGGCATCCTCTCGATGTTCACGGGCGGCGCACTCGGCCGTATGGGTATTTTTGCTCTGGGCATCATGCCGTATATCTCGGCCTCCATCATCGTTCAGCTGCTGGCCGCAATGGTTCCGGCGCTGGAGCAGATGAAGAAAGAGGGCGAGCAAGGCCGCAAGAAGATCAACCAGATCACGCGTTATGGCACCGTCGCTCTGGCGACGTTCCAGGCCTATGGTCTGGCGAAATCACTTGAGGCCGGTGGTCTTGCGCACGATCCGGGTCTTTATTTCCAGGCAGCTGTGGTCATCACGCTGGTTGGGGGCACCATGTTCCTGATGTGGGTGGGTGAGCAGATCACCGCACGCGGCATCGGTAACGGGATCTCGCTGATCATCTTCGTCGGCATCGTCGCCGAAATCCCTGCGCATTTCGCGAGCTTCCTAGCCCAGGGCCGCGCCGGCGCGATCTCGCTGCCCGCGACCATCGCCGTGATCGTCATGATCATTGCCGTGATCGGTTTCGTGGTCTTCATGGAGCGCGCGCTGCGCAAGATCCATATCCAGTATCCGCGCCGTCAGGTGGGGATGAAAATCTATGATGGCGGCTCCTCGCATCTGCCGATCAAGGTGAACCCCGCAGGCGTTATCCCTGCGATCTTCGCTTCGTCGCTCTTGCTCCTGCCGACCACCATTGCGACATTCTCGGGCGGCAATACCGGCCCCGTGATGTCGACCATTCTGGCCTATTTCGGGCCGGGTCAGCCGCTTTATCTGCTGTTCTACGTGGCGATGATCGTGTTCTTCGCGTATTTCTACACGGCGAATGTGTCCTTCAAATCGGATGAAGTCGCGGACAATCTCAAGAACCAAGGCGGTTTTATTCCGGGTATCCGTCCCGGTAAGAAAACCGAAGATTACCTTGATTACGTGGTTTCGCGTGTGTTGGTGATCGGTTCGGCTTATCTGGCGGCTGTGTGCTTGCTGCCGGAGATCCTCCGCTCGTCGCTTTCGATCCCGTTCTACTTTGGCGGCACCTCGGTCCTGATCATCGTCTCCGTGACGATGGACACGATCAATCAGGTGCAGTCGCATCTTCTTGCGCACCAATACGAAGGTCTGATCGAAAAGTCGCAACTTCGTGGCAAGCGCAAGAAGTCCGGCCGTAAGGCCCCTGCGCGCCGCTAAAAGGAAAATTGATTATGACCAATATCATCTTGCTTGGCCCGCCCGGGGCCGGCAAAGGGACCCAAGCCGGTAAACTCGTCGCGGAACGCGGTATGGTCCAGCTTTCGACCGGCGACATGCTGCGCGAGGCCAAAACCTCGGGCACCGAGATGGGTCTGAAGGTTGCCGAGGTGATGGATCGCGGCGAGCTGGTCACCGACGAGATCGTGATCGGCCTGATCGAGGAGAAGCTGAGCAATACCGATGGTAACGGCTTCATCTTCGACGGTTTCCCGCGCACGCTGGGGCAGGCGGACGCCCTCAACGCGCTTCTGGCGCGTATGGGGCAGAAGCTTGATGCCGTGATCGAGCTGGTTGTCGATGATGCGATTCTGGTCGGTCGTATAGTGGGCCGCGCCGAGGAAGCTGCCGCCAAGGGGCTGCCGGTCCGCAAGGATGACAACGCTGAAGTTTTCGGTGATCGCCTGCGGGAATATTACAAGAAGACTTCGCCGCTGATCGGTTATTACTACCACTCGGGCGATCTGTTCCGTGTGGATGGTCTGGCCGAGATTGATACTGTCGCCGCGCAGATCGCGGCGATCCTGGATCAGCAGCAATAAATCATCAGGGAGGCTTGACGTTGCGGGCGGAACCTCGTAGGTGCAAGTCTCTCTTATGAGAATCAATTTTTCGACAGGATTTATACCCTGCCGGAATCAGGGTCCGAGACATGAGGTTTCGGGCCATCTGTTGTGAAAAAAGGTTCTGGAGCTACGGAACCGCAACGTGAAGGAAGCACGCTTTGGCACGTATTGCTGGCGTCAACATCCCGACCGGGAAACGCACCCCGATCGCATTGACCTATATCACCGGTATCGGCGACGACACCGCGCGTAAAATCTGTGAAGCCGTTGGCATCGACGCGACCCGTCGTGTGAACGAGCTGTCGGACGCAGAGGTTCTCGCGATCCGTGAATATATCGACGCAAACCTCACTGTTGAAGGTGATCTGCGCCGTGAAGTTCAAATGAACGTTAAACGTCTGATGGACCTGGGCTGCTACCGCGGTCTGCGTCACCGCCGGAACCTTCCGGTTCGCGGTCAGCGTACCCATACCAACGCTCGTACCCGCAAGGGCCCGGCAAAAGCCATTGCTGGCAAGAAGAAGTAAGGGGAGGCTTGACACATGGCACGTGAAAAGGTCCGCACGAAGCGTAAAGAGCGCAAGAACATCGCCGCTGGTGTTGTTCATGTGAACTCGTCGTTCAACAACACCAAGATCCTGATCTCCGACGTTCAGGGCAACGCCATCTCGTGGTCGTCCTCGGGCACCATGGGCTTCAAGGGTTCGCGTAAATCGACCCCCTACGCCGCTCAGATGGCTGCAGAAGATGCTGCACGCAAAGCACAAGAGCACGGTCTGCGCACCGTAGACGTCGAAGTTCAAGGTCCGGGTTCGGGTCGTGAATCGGCTCTGCGCGCACTGGCTGCTGTCGGTCTGGCTGTCACCTCGATCCGTGACGTCACCCCGATCGCGCATAACGGCTGCCGTCCGCCGAAGCGCCGCCGCGTCTGATTTTTGAATTCCGGTTGGGCCGTGTGGGGTTTACCGCGCGGCCCAATCGTGTCCGCATTCTATCCTCGGGCGTTCCCTGCTTAGGACATGGGTTGGGAACAGGTATGGAGGCACTGCATGATCCACAAAAATTGGGCCGAGCTGATCAAGCCGACGCAGCTGGAAGTGAAACCGGGTAACGATCCGGAGCGTCAGGCTTCGCTCGTGGCAGAACCGCTCGAGCGTGGTTTCGGCCTCACTCTCGGCAACGCTCTGCGCCGCGTTCTGCTGTCCTCGCTGCAAGGCGCGGCCATCACCAGCGTTCAGATCGATAACGTTCTCCACGAGTTCTCGAGCGTGGCCGGTGTGCGTGAAGACGTCACCGACATCGTGCTGAACCTCAAAGGCGTGTCGCTGCGCATGGACATCGAAGGTCCGAAGCGCGTGTCGGTCTCGGCCAAAGGTCCGGGCGTTGTCACGGCTGGCGATATCGCGGAGACCGCGGGTATCGAGGTTCTGAACAAAGAGCACGTTATCTGCCACCTCGACGATGGCGCCGACCTGTTCATGGAACTGACCGTGAATACCGGTAAAGGCTATGTTGCCGCCGATAAGAACCGTCCCGAAGATGCGCCCATCGGTCTGATCCCGATCGACGCGATCTACTCGCCGGTGAAAAAGGTTGCCTACGAAGTCACCCCGACTCGCGAAGGTCAGGTTCTGGACTATGACAAGCTGACCATGAAGATCGAAACCGATGGCTCGATCACGCCGGAAGACGCCGTCGCTTTTGCGGCGCGTATCCTGCAGGACCAGCTTTCGATCTTCGTCAACTTCGAAGAGCCCGAATCGGCGTCGAAGCAGGACGCGGAAGACGGTCTCGAGTTCAACCCGCTCCTCCTCAAGAAGGTCGACGAGCTGGAACTCTCGGTCCGTTCGGCAAACTGCCTCAAGAACGACAACATCGTCTATATCGGCGATCTCATCCAGAAAACCGAAGCCGAGATGCTCCGCACCCCGAACTTCGGCCGCAAGTCGCTCAACGAGATCAAGGAAGTGCTTTCGGGCATGGGGCTGCATCTCGGGATGGAAGTCGAAGACTGGCCGCCGGAGAATATCGAGGATCTGGCCAAGCGTTTCGAAGATCAGTTTTGATCTCGCGCTTACAGGCTTGACGGATAGGGGGGCGTGGGCTAAACGCCCCCCATTCAATGCCAGCGTAGGCTGGGAATATCGGGCTCCGCCCCAACTGAGGCACCGGCACGCATCGGCGCCCTGACAAAGCAAAACGCAATTACGGAGAATTCACATGCGTCACGCTCGCGGTTACCGCCGTCTCAACCGTACTCACGAACACCGCAAGGCGCTGTTCGCCAACATGTGCGGCTCGCTCATCGAGCATGAGCAAATCAAGACCACCCTGCCGAAAGCAAAAGAGCTTCGTCCGGTGATCGAGAAGCTGATCACGCTGGCAAAGCGCGGCGACCTGCACGCACGTCGTCAAGCGGCTTCGATGCTGAAGCAGGATAAAGACGTTGCCAAGCTGTTCGACGTCCTCGGTCCGCGTTTCAAAGAGCGTAACGGTGGTTACACCCGCGTTCTCAAAGCCGGTTTCCGTTACGGCGATATGGCTCCGATGGCCTTCATCGAGTTCGTCGAGCGCGATGCGTCGGCCAAAGGTGCTGCAGACCGTGCGCGCCTCGAAGCAGAAGAAGCTGCTGAATAATTCGGACCTACCTTTAGGTCTACAAGGTCAAACCCCGTCCCTCTGGGCGGGGTTTTTCAATGCTTTATTTAAGATTTTAGGGGAATGCTTGGGGCAGGCATCCGAAGGGGAGATCCGGTGCCATAATCGGTGTTTGGTTTGAATGACTGTCGGCGGCTTCGACCTAGCTGTTGGGGCGCGCACATATTTTGGCTAGATATTGGGATGCCATGGCATTTGATTCGGAAACAGAGGCATTGCTTGACGAGCTCGATAAGCTCGCCCCGGCCGGATATATGGTCGGACTGCATATCCGTCTGGCGCAGCCCCGTATCTATCACAGCAGCTACCCGCCCGACTGGGTGACGCGCTATAACGAGCGATCCTATTATCTGCGTGACCCTGCGGTGTTCTGGGGAATTTCCCATACCGGTGTGACACGATGGAGTGCAATCCGGCTGCCGGATCCGTTTGGTCTCTTCGATGAGGCGGGGCGGTTCGGGCTCTGTTTTGGCGCGAGCGCCTCGGCGGGTCCGATGTCCTCGCGGTCCATCATCGGCATCGCGCATGCAGAGCGCGAATTTTCGGATGAGGAGTTGGCAGCGCTGGCGCGGATCACGCAGGCGCTGCATGCCCATCACGAGGAGTGCCTGTCGCTCACGCCGGCCCAAGCGGAGGCATTACGCCTGCTTGCCTCGGGAGATCGCCATACCGCGGCGGCGGCCCGTCTGGGGATCAGCGAGAGCGCCTTCAAGGCGCGGCTGAAATCGGCGCGGCTCAGGCTCGAGGCGCGCACCACCTCCGAGGCGATCCGCAAAGCCCGCGAGCATCGCCTGATCTAGCTATTGCGCTTGGCGCGGAGCTTGGCGAACCAGTCCACCCGCTTGCGCATCTCGCGTTCGAATCCGCGATCGGGCGGGTCATAGAGCTGCGCACGGGGCACATTGTCGGGGAAGTAATTCTGTCCCGAGAACCCGTCCTCGGCATCATGATCATAGGCATAGCCCGCGCCATAGCCTTGCTCTTTCATAAGGCTGGTCGGCGCATTCAGGATATGCTTGGGCGGCGGCGCCGATCCGGTCTGCTTGGCCAATGCCCGCGCACCCTTATAACCCACATAGCCCGCATTGGATTTGGGGGCCAAAGCCAGATAAATCACAGTTTGCGCCAGCGCCAGCTCGCCTTCGGGCGAGCCGATGCGCTCATAGATCTCCCAGGCATGGAGGGCGTGGGTCTGGGCCTGCGGGTCGGCCAAGCCGATATCCTCGACCGCCATCCGCACGAAGCGCCGTGCCAGATAGCGGGGGTCCTCGCCGCCCTCGAGCATCCGCGCATACCAGTAAAGCGCCGCATCGGGGTCGGAGCCGCGCACGGATTTGTGCAGGGCCGAGATCAGGTTGTAATGCTCGTCGCCGGATTTGTCATATTGGGCGGCGCGGCGTTGCAGCCGCTGGGCCAGCTCTTTGGCATCCATCGGGGCGCTCACCCGGATCGCCGCGACCTGCTCGACGAGATTCAGCATGGCGCGCCCGTCGCCATCGGCCATCGCCACCAATGTGGCGCGTGCCTCTTCGGTCAGGGGCAGGGGGGTGCCACGGGCGGCCTCGGCGCGCGAAAGAAGCTCCCCTAACGCGCCCGCATCGAGCCTGTGCAGCACCATCACCTGAGCGCGCGACAAGAGTGCGCGGTTCAGCTCGAAACTCGGGTTCTCGGTGGTGGCCCCCACGAGCACGATGGTGCCGTCTTCCATATGCGGCAGGAAGCCGTCCTGCTGCGCCTTGTTGAAACGGTGGATCTCGTCCACGAAGAGGAGCGTCCCTTGGCCCGCGCGGCGGCGGGTCTTGGCCGCATCGAACACCTTGCGCAGTTCCGGCACCCCCGAGAAAATCGCGCTGATCTGCACGAAATGGCGGTCGGAGGCGTCCGCGAGAAGCCGCGCGATGGTGGTCTTGCCCACACCGGGCGGGCCCCAGAGGATCATCGAGGACAGTTTACCCGAGGCCAGCATCCGGCCCAGCGGGGCCTCCTCGGCCAGAATATGGGCCTGGCCGATTACCTCGTTGATATCTTTCGGGCGCAGACTGTCGGCCAGCGGCCGGTCGCGCGACTCGGGCTCGGTTGCGGGGCGCTGGTCGGCCATGTCGGGGCTGTTGTCGAAAAGATCGCTCATGGGTGCACAGTAATCGCCCTTTCAGGCAAGATGAAGACGGGATTTGCGGTGCATCATCCGTGCAGATATGGCACAAGCACACCAAAGATGAAGGATGCAGGGCCCGTCAAGGCGGCGGGTTCCGGCACGCAGGCGGGGCAAAAGCGCCTGCGATAGGAGATGAAGATGTTGTTGACGATGTTGCAAGTGGCGCTGGGTGGCGCGATCGGTGCCTCCGGGCGCTACCTCTCGGGGGTGGCGATCCTGCGGATGATGGGGCCTCAACAGATCCCGCTCGGGGTGATCTTCGTCAATATCGTCGGCTCGTTTTTGATGGGCGCTCTGGTGACGTTTCTGGGTCAGAAAGAATTGACCCACTGGAACGCCTTTCTGGCGACGGGGATCCTTGGCGGGTTCACCACATTCTCCTCCTTCTCGCTTGAAACATGGATGCTGATCGAGCGGGGCGAAACGGGGCTGGCTTCCGTTTATGTTGCGATCTCGCTCGGGGCGTCTCTTCTGGGTCTTATTTTCGGGGTGCATGTAATGCGCTGGGTGCTGGCATGAGCAAGGTTCAAAACGTCAAGGTCGATGCGGATGGCGCGGAAATGCGGCTCGACCGCTTCCTGAAGAAGCGCTTTCCGCAGATGACGCAGATCATGGTGGAAAAACTCTGCCGCAAGGGGCAGATCCGCGTGGATGGCGGGCGGGTAAAGCCGGCCCATCGTCTGGAAGAAGGGCAGGAGGTGCGTGTGCCCCCGTTGCCCGAAGAGCGCCCCGAGCCCAAGAATGATGGTGCGATCACCTCCGATCAGGAGAAGATGATCCAGTCCTGCGTGATCTGGAAGGACGAGCATATCATCGCGATCAACAAGCCGCCGGGTCTGCCTTCGCAGGGCGGGTCGGGGCAGGGCAATGTCCATGTGGACGGCCTCGCCGACGCTCTGATGTTCGGCTATAAAGAACGCCCGAAACTGGTGCACCGTCTGGACAAGGATACCTCGGGCGTGCTGCTTCTGGCGCGCACCGACCGTGTGGCACGCCGCCTGTCGGAGGCTTTCCGCCGCAAGACCACCCGCAAGATCTACTGGGCGGCCGTCGCGGGAGCACCGCAGCCGAAATTCGGCACAATCCGCTACGGGCTTGAAAAGCAGGGCGGTCACGGGCCGCATGGCGCGGGCGAGAAGATGATCTGCATCCATCCCGCCAAGATGAACGAGCATCCCGAGGCCAAGCGTTCTACTACCGATTATTTCACGCTGCATATCCTTGGCCAGCGCCTGTCATGGGTCGCGCTGGTGCCGATCACCGGGCGCACCCACCAGCTGCGCGCCCACATGGCCGAGATCGGTAACCCGATCGTGGGCGACGGCAAATATGGTGGCTCGAGCCAGGAAAACATGGGCGATGGCTGGGGCGCCCAGCTGGGTGGCGAGGTCTCGCGTAAGCTGCACCTGCATGCCCGCCAGATCAGCTTCGATCACCCGATCACCGGCAAGCGCATCACCGTCGAGGCGCCCTTGCCCGAGCATATGAAAAAGACATGGAAGTTGCTGGACTGGAACGAGAAAGATGTGCCCGCCGATCCGTTCGAGGATCTGATGTAATGCTTGCCATCTTCGACGTCGATGGCACGATCTCGGATAGCCAGCACCATATCACTCATGCGATGGCGCTGGGGTTCGAGGCAGTAGGGCTGACGCCTCTGCCTGCCTCCGAGGTGTTGTCGATCGTCGGGCTCTCGTTGCCCGAGGCTCTGATGCGGCTTCTGCCCGATGCGCCGCAAGCGACCCGCGATGCGGTGGTCGAGGGCTATAAGGCCAGCTACAAATCCGCCCGCGCGGCCAGCCCCGCTCCGCTCTATCCGGGGGCCAAGGACTTGCTGGACCGTCTGCAGGCGCGCGAGGATACCGTGCTTGCGGTGGCGACCGGAAAATCGCGCCGCGGATTGCGCGCGCTGGTCGAGCATCATGGGCTCGAGCGGCATTTTGTGTCGCTGCAATGCGCCGATGACCATCCCTCCAAGCCGCATCCTGCCATGGTGCAGGCGGCGCTCGAGGAAACGGGCATGGAGGCTGCGCAGGCGGTCATGATCGGGGATACGAGCTACGATATCGAGATGGGCCGTGCCGCCGGTTTGCGCACCATCGGGGTGGCATGGGGATATCATCCGCTGGACGCGCTGGAGGCTGCCGGTGTTGATCATATCGTTCACGATTTCAAAGAGTTGGAGGCGCTTCTGACGCGCCTAACGGAGGAGGTGGCATGAGCAGCTGGACTGCGAAACGTTTCTGGAAAGAGGCAACCGTAGTGGCGTCCGACGACGGGTTCGGCGTGGCGCTCGACGGGCGTCCGGTGAAGACCCCCGCAAAGGCGCCGCTGGTGGTGCCGACACAGGCGCTGGCGCTTGCGATTGCCGCCGAATGGGACGCGCAGGAGGGCGAGATCAAGCCCGAGACCATGCCACTCACCCGCGCGGCCAATGCCGCCATCGACAAGGTCGCCGTCCAGCATGAGGAGGTTGCGGCCTATATTGCGGAATATGGCGGCACCGATCTGCTATGCTATCGCGCCGATCAGCCGGAGCGTCTGGCCGAGCGCCAGGCCGAGGGCTGGGACCCGCTTCTGGCTTGGGCCAAGGCGCGTTACGGGGTCACGCTTGCGGTCACGCAGGGGCTTCTGCCCGTCCCGCAACCGGAAGTCGACCTCCGCAAACTGCATGACGAGGTGCGCGCGCTGACCCCCTTCGAGCTGTCGCCGCTACATGATCTGGTGGGAATCAGCGGCTCGCTGATTCTGGGTCTGGCCGTGATCGAAGGTGAGATCGACGCCGAACAGGCCTTCACGCTGTCGCGAATTGACGAGAGATTCCAAGCGGAAGAATGGGGCTTGGACGAAGAGGCCCATCTTGCAGATCTGGTCAAAAAACAGGCTCTTCTGGACGCCGCGCGGTTCTGGTCCTTGTTACACGAGTGAACGGCCTGTCTAAAAAGGCAAGTTTGAGTTCCTTTCCTGAGCAATTGCCTAATCGATGAGCGAATTTATTGCAAAATGATGGTTTGGGTTCTTGACCTTAAAGCCAATACGCGCTCACAATTCTGGCACTGGGGATAACCTCACAGTCTCCCGACGGCACAAAGCCGCGTGAGAACCGTTCAAGAACCGCCCTCAAGGGCGGCAACTCAGGAAGAGGTAATAATGAATAAACTAGCACTTCTCGGCGCTGTAGCTGCCACTGGTCTGACCGCAGCCGCGGCACAAGCTGCAACGCTGGATGATGTGAAGGCACGCGGCACGCTCAACTGTGGCGTGAACTCGGGTCTGGTCGGCTTTGCTACGCCGGATGCCAACGGTAACTGGACCGGCTTCGATGTCGCGATTTGTAAAGCCGTAGCCGCCGCCGTTCTGGGCGACGCGAGCAAAGTGAACTACGTTCCGGTCTCGAGCCAGAACCGCTTCACCGCACTCAGCTCGGGCGAGATCGACCTGCTGTCGCGGAACACCACCTGGACCTTCTCGCGTGATGTCGACCTGAAACTCGATTTCGCGGGCGTCAACTACTATGACGGTCAGGGCTTTATGGTCCGCAAGGATCTGGGAGTGACTTCGGCCAAGGAACTGGATGGCGCGACCGTCTGTATCCAGACCGGCACCACCACCGAGCTGAACCTTGCCGATTACTTCAAAGCCAATGGCATGACCTATAATCCGGTCTCGGTTGACACCAACTCGGAAGGCGAGCAGCAATTCCTCGCCGGTGCATGTGACGCATACACCACCGACGCATCGGGTCTGGCCGCAACCCGCGCAGCTTTCGCCAATCCGGGTGATTACATCATCCTGCCGGAAATCATCTCGAAAGAGCCGCTCGGACCGTCGGTCCGCCACGGCGATAACGAGTGGGGCGATATTGTCCGCTGGACGCTGAACGCGCTGATCGCTGCCGAAGAATACGGTATCACCTCGACCAATGCCGATGAGCTGGCAACCACCAGCGAGAACCCCGAGATCCGCCGTATTCTCGGTGCAGAGGGTGATCTGGGCAAGATGTTCGGTCTGGACGCCGAATGGGCCAAGCGCGCGATCAAGGCGGGCGGCAACTATGGCGAGATCTTCGCTGCCACCATCGGTGAGGATACCCCGATCGGTCTGGCGCGCGGTCTGAACGCACAGTGGACCCAAGGTGGTCTGCTTTACGCTCCGCCCTTCCGCTAATATAGATCCTGAAGGGGGGCGCTCGGGAGACCCAGCGCCCCTTTTCAATTCAACGAACAAAAAATGGCCCGCGGGCGAGGCAACGACCTCATTGGCGACAAACAGCCGCCCAGCACAGGCACAGGGGTATACCAATGGCAAATGCGCATGATGGGCCGGAGCGTGGCTTCCGGCTCAGCGATCTCATATACGACACGCGCTACCGGTCTTTGACCATCCAGACAATCACGCTAATCCTCGTCATGCTGGGCGTAGTCTGGCTGGTGGATAACGTGATCACCAATTTCCAAGCGCTTGGAAAAGATTTCAACTTCAGCTTCCTCGGACAGCGCGCGGGCTATGACATCGCCCAGACGCTGATTCCCTACAGCAATGACGATACCCATGCGCGGGCGGCTCTTGTGGGGCTGCTCAACACGCTCTGGGTCTCCTTCCTCGGCTGTATTGCGGCGACCATTATCGGGATCGTCGTGGGGATTCTGCGGCTGTCGAATAACTGGCTGATCTCGCGGCTGATGACGGTCTATGTCGAAGCGTTCCGTAACGTTCCGCTTCTGCTGTGGATTCTGGTGGCGATTGCCGTCATGACCGAGCTGACGCCCTCTCCGGCAAGCTATCGCGGCGAGAATTCCGCCTCGTCGATGCTGTTCTTTGACACGGTGGCCTTTACCAATCGTGGCACGCATATTCCGGGCATCGAGTTCACTCATGGCCTTGGTTCGATCGATACCGCGCTGGCGCCGATCTCGCTGAATTTCATCGCTTTCGTCATCGTGGTCGCCGTGTCGATCTTTGCCAACCGCAAGCTGCGTGATCATGCGGCGCGTGTGCAAAGCGCGACCGGCGTCCGCCCGACGACGTGGTGGAAATCACTCCTGATCCTCTTTGTGCCTGCGATCGCCCTTCTGGCCGCGCTTGGGATGACGCTGAACGCGCCGATGCTCGAGCGGTTCAACTTTACCGGCGGGATCGATGTGTCGAACGCGATGGTCGCGCTCTGGCTGGGGCTGTCGCTCTATACCGGTGCCTTCATCGCCGAGATTGTGCGCGCGGGCATCATGTCCGTCTCGCGCGGGCAATCCGAGGCGGCCTTCGCGCTGGGTCTGCGGCCCAACCGCACGATGAAGCTCGTGATCCTGCCGCAGGCACTGCGCGTGATCGTGCCGCCACTGATCTCGCAATATCTCAACCTCACCAAGAACTCGTCGCTGGCAATCGCCGTGGGCTACATGGACCTGCGCGGCACGCTGGGCGGTATCACGATGAACCAGACCGGTCGCGAGATCGAAGCCATCCTCTTGATGATGCTGATCTATCTCGCCGTTTCGCTGGCAATTTCCGGCGTCATGAACCTCTACAACCGGTCGGTAAAGCTGAAGGAGCGGTGAGATGAGCGATACACATGCACAATCCGTCGCCTATGTGCGCGACACCATGCTGCCCCAGCAACAACCGCCGTCAAATCAATCCGGCGCGGTGAAATGGCTACGCGAGAATATGTTCTCGGGCTGGGCGAACACGGTACTGACCCTTCTGGGCATCATCGTTGTCTATCTGTTCGTCTCGCATTTCTACGCGTGGTTCCTCCATGGCGTCTGGAATGCCGAGAGCCTGAGCGAATGCCGCCAGATCATCACCGAGAAATGGGGTGAGGGGGCAACCGGCGCTTGCTGGGCCGTGATCCATCACCGCTGGAACCAGATCATCTTCGGCTTCTACCCGCCAGAGCTCTACTGGCGCCCGGTTGTGGTCTTCCTTGGCCTGTTCGTGGCAATCGCACCGGTGCTGTTCTCGCAGCTGCCGCGCAAGATGCTGGCGTTCTCCGCCCTCTACCCGCTGGCTGCCATCTGGCTTCTGTGGGGCGGCTCGATCTGGCCGGTGGTCATGATCGCTGCGGGTTTCTTCATCGGCTATGTCCTGCTGAAAGCACTGGCGCCGGTGAACAGGGCCCTCGCTGTGATCGCTGCAATCCTCGTGCCGGTGCTCTTCTGGGTCTACGCGGTTGACCCGCTGGATGCGGGGCTGAGTGCCATCCTTCCGGTCGCGATCGCCTCTGTGGGGTCCAACCAGTTCGGTGGCTTCCTGCTGGCGATCGTCATCGGGGCAGGGGGCATCGGCCTGTCGTTGCCCTTGGGGATCATGCTGGCGCTTGGCCGCCAGTCGAATATGTTCCTGATCAAGACGCTGTCGATTGTCTTCATCGAGTTTATCCGTGGCGTTCCGTTGATCACGCTTCTCTTCGTGGCCTCGACGCTCCTGAACTACTTCCTGCCGCCAGGTACGAATTTCGACATCATCCTGCGGGTAATGATCCTCGTTACGCTGTTCTCGGCCGCCTATATCGCGGAAGTGATCCGTGGCGGTCTGGCGGCCCTGCCGCGCGGCCAATACGAGGCGGCGGATGCGCTGGGTCTGGATTACTGGAAAGCGCAACGGCTGATCATCCTGCCGCAGGCGCTCAAAATCTCGATCCCCGGCATCGTGTCGACCTTCATCGGCATGTTCAAGGACACAACACTCGTGACCTTCGTGGGCCTCTATGACCCGCTGAAATCCATCCCCGATGCGATCCGCAACAATTTCGAATGGAAGGGTGTCTATTGGGAACCCTTCCTCTTCGTGGGCGTGATCTTCTTCCTCTTCAATTTCGGCATGTCGCGCTACTCGATGTATCTCGAGCGCAAGCTGAAACGTGACCACCGATAAGGAGGCCAGAGACAAATGGCTGATATGACTATGGCAACCACCAATCCGAAAGCCTCCGACGAGGTCGCGATCCGTATCGAGGGCATGAACAAGTGGTACGGCCAGTTCCACGTCCTGCGTGATATCGACCTGACGGTCACCCGTGGCGAGCGCATCGTCATCGCGGGTCCGTCGGGCTCGGGGAAATCCACCATGATCCGCTGCATCAACCGTCTGGAAGAGCACCAGTCGGGCAAGATTGTCGTGGATGGCACCGAGCTGACCAATGATCTGAAAAACATCGACAAGGTGCGCTCTGAAGTGGGGATGGTGTTCCAGCACTTCAACCTCTTTCCGCATCTGACGATCCTCGAGAACTGCACGCTCGCGCCGATCTGGGTTCGCAAGATCCCGAAGAAGCAGGCCGAAGAAACCGCGATGCATTTCCTCGAGAAGGTGAAGATCCCCGATCAGGCCCATAAATATCCGGGTATGCTCTCGGGCGGCCAGCAGCAGCGTGTGGCGATTGCCCGTTCGCTCTGCATGATGCCCAAGATCATGCTCTTCGACGAGCCGACCTCGGCGCTTGACCCGGAGATGATCAAGGAGGTGCTCGACACCATGATCGAGCTGGCGGAAGAGGGGATGACCATGCTCTGCGTGACCCACGAGATGGGCTTCGCGCAATCCGTGGCCGACCGCGTGATCTTCATGGCCGATGGCCAGATCGTCGAGCAGAACAATCCGCATGATTTCTTCCACAACCCGCAATCGGAACGCACCAAGCAGTTCCTGAGCCAGATCCTCAACCACTGAGTTGGGCGGTGGAGGGGGCAGAGCCCCCGACCGGATTGGCTTGGGGTTCAATGCCCCAAGCCAATCCGGCCCCGCCATCACATGAAACCGGAAGGGGCCCGCGCGGCCCCTTTTTCCATGCCGCGTTGCAGCAGCAGTTGACAGTGCACGGGCGCAAGCGTTCTATCTGACTATTATGACACAAAAACCCTGCATCATATGCGTTGCCATTACCGGCTCGCTGCCCCGCAAAGCCGATAATCCGGCCGTGCCGATCACGGTGTCGGAACAGATCGAATCCACGCATGAGGCTTTTGAAGCCGGTGCGACCATCGTCCATGCCCATGTGCGCAACGACGACGAGACCACCTCTTCGGACCCCGAAAAATTCGCGGCCCTCAAGGAAGGTCTCGAGAAGCACTGCCCCGGCATGATCATCCAGTTCTCTACAGGTGGGCGTTCGGGCGCGGGCCAGACCCGCGGCGGTATGCTGCCGCTGCGCCCCGATATGGCCTCGCTTTCGGTCGGCTCGAACAATTTCCCGACCCGCGTCTACGAGAACCCGCCGGATCTGGTCGACTGGCTGGCCTCGGAGATGAAAACCTATGGCGTGCGCCCCGAGATCGAGGCGTTTGACCTCAGCCATATCCATCAGGCGGCGCGGATGTATGCCGATGGCCGTCTGGTTGATAGCCCCTATGTGCAATTCGTCATGGGCGTGAAAAACGCCATGCCGGTGGATCGCGATGTCTTCGATTATTACCGCAAGACCATGGCGCGGCTCTTGCCCGAGAGCGAATGGTGTGCTGCCGGGATCGGGCGCGACCAGATCACCGTCAACGAGTGGTCGGTGGCCAATGGCGGTCATGCGCGTTGCGGGCTCGAGGATAATATCCGTCTGGATAAAACCACATTGGCGCCGTCAAACGCCGCTCTCGTGCGCCGTGTCACAGATCTCTGCGAGACATACGAACGCCCCGTTGCCACATGGAACGAGGCGCGCGAACTGCTCAAGCTGCCTCTGCCGCAACCGGCCTGATCAGCGGTGGGGCCTCCTCTTGCGGGTGGCCCAGCCTCAGCCGCGGCGGCTCGGCGTGAAGAAATCGAGCACTGACCCTGTGCCGGGTTCCAGGTCGGACCAGCTGTCGATCTGGAAATCCACGATCAGCGTGGCACAGGTCACATAACGGCGGAAATCACCGCTCAGCGGCACCCGCGCAGGCAGGCTGGCCGCGAAATCGGCGATGCCCGGATTATGGGCCAGCATCATCACCGTGGGCATCGTCGCCTGTTTCAGCGAGGCCAGAAGCTGGGCGGCATTGGCCTGATAGAGCTCGGGGATGATATGCTCCTCGGGCAGGCTTTCAAGCACCGCGCCCTTGACCCTTGCCCAGGTCTCCTGTGTGCGAGCGGCAGGCGAGCACAGCACCTCTTCCGGCTCGAGCCCGCGGGAGGCCAGAAAATCTCCCAGCTCGCTTGCGGCAAACCGCCCCCGCGCATTCAGCGGGCGGTCAAAATCGTCCTGCGTCGGGTCATCCCAGCTGGACTTTGCATGTCGCGTCAGGATCAGTCGGCGATATCCTGCAGGAGTCGTCATATGGCAAGCCCTCTGGTCTAGTGTCGGAATATTGATGGGAACGCGGCCACTGTGTCAAGCCAGCGGACCCGCCGCAAGCCCCCATGCAAGGGGAGCTTGCGGATTTCGCACGGTATTTACGGGTAGGCTTAACCGTTCTTGGGCGCCACGCGCGGCGCGCTCGAGCGGATCATCGAGCCCGCACCGCCTTCGGTGAACAGCTCCAGCAGGCAGGCATTGTCCACGCGCCCATCAAGGATCACCACCGCACGAACGCCCGCCTCGACAGCAGCCAGCGCGGTTTCGGTTTTGGGGATCATACCGCCGGCAATGGTGCCGTCCTCGATCATTGCCCGGACATCCTCGGGGGTCATCTGGGTGACAACCTCGCCTTCCTTGTTCTTCACGCCCTTCACATCGGTCAGCAGCAGCAGGCGGTCAGCCTTCAGAGCACCGGCAATCGCGCCGGCGGCGGTGTCACCATTCACATTGAAGGTCTCGTTATCGTTCATGCCGGTGGCAACCGGCGCGATCACCGGAATGATTCCCGCATTGTAGAGATCGCGGATCACCTGCACATTCATCTCGACGGGACGGCCGACATAGCCCAGCTCGGGATCATCAGCCTCACACACCATCAGGTCGTCATCCTTGCCGGAGATCCCCACGGCGCGTCCGCCCTCATCCATGATCGCCTGAACGATCCGCTTGTTCACGAGGCCGGTCAGCACCATCTCGACCACTTCGACCGTGGCCTTGTCGGTGACACGCTTGCCGCGCACCCAATCCGATTTGATGTTCAGCTTTTCCAGCATCTCGTTGATCATCGGGCCGCCACCATGGACCACCACGGGGTTTACACCGACCTGTCGCATCAGCACGATGTCGCGGGCGAACTGGGCCATCGCCTCGTCATCGCCCATGGCGTTGCCGCCGAATTTCACAACAACGACGGCTCCGGTGTAGCGCTGCAGGTAGGGCAGGGCTTCCGAAAGGGTGCGGGCGGCGGCGGGCCAGTCTTGGTTCATGGTCTGGGGTCTCATGCGCTGTCTCCGAAAGGATGGTCCTTTGTTAAGCCGTTCTGGCCGGAGTGTGAAGGCCCCTCTCCGGCCGTCCGGTGACGCGGGGCGCGCGCGCAGAGCTAAGGCTTGCAGTTCCCGACGGAACTACTAGGGTTTAACCATTCGGTTTAAGGAGTCGTGCTGATGGACGAACGCAAAGTGATCCTGTTGACGGGCGCAAGCCGGGGGATCGGCCACGCGACGGTCAAACGCTTCGACAGCGAGGGCTGGCGGGTGCTGACCTGCTCGCGTCAACCCTTCGACCCGCGCTGCCCATGGGGCGGCGAGGAGGACCATATCCAGATCGATCTCGCCGATCCGCAGCAGACGATGGATGGGATCAGCGAGATCCATTCACGCCTCGATGGCAAGCTGCATGCGCTGGTCAATAATGCGGGGATCTCGCCCAAGACCGAAACCGGCGGGCGGCTCTCGGCGCTGGAAACGGATCTGCGGACATGGGGAAAAGTGTTCCATGTCAACTTCTTCGCCTCGATCGTTCTGGCGCGCGGGCTGAAGGAAGAGCTCTGCGCGGCCAAGGGATCGGTGGTCAATGTGACCTCGATCGTGGGCTCGCGGGTGCATCCCTTTGCGGGTGCGGCCTATGCGACCTCCAAGGCAGCCCTCAAGGCGCTGACCCGCGAGATGGCACATGATTTCGGTCCCTATGGTGTGCGGGTGAATGCCATCGCACCGGGCGAGATCGCAACCTCGATCCTCAGTCCCGGCACCGAGAAGATCGTCGAGAATATCCCGATGCGCCGTCTGGGCGAGCCGAAGGAAGTGGCCGATCTGATTTATTATCTCTGCTCGGATGCGTCGAGCTATGTCACCGGCACCGAGATCGAGGTCAATGGCGGACAACACGTCTGAGTGAGGCACCCGAAGCCGCCCCTCGGGGGCGGTCTTCGCGAGGCGCAAGGGGCTCGATGCCCCGCCGCGCCGAGGCCCGCCTTCCTCACCAGTGCGGCGGGCGCTGGTCGGCTAGCGGGATCGCGCTGCTATCGTCATATTCGCGCTGCGCCTCGCGCTCCAGCAACATCGATACCCGACGCTCCAGTTTAGTGATCTGCGCATCCTGCCGTGCGACGACATCCGACAGGTCCTCGACCGTGCGGGTCAGGTGGGCGAGTTTCTCTTCGAGTTCCGTGCTGCGGTCCATTGCGCTCTCCGTTCCGTGGGCGGCGCGTGCCGCCCGAAAGGTCTGGCGTGCTTATGCCACGCCCGTGCCCGAAGGGAAATCATCAATCCGACCCTGTCCCAAAGCACCCTGAAACCCCTCCCAAAGCCTTGCCCCCCTTGGCGCAAGCCGCTATTGCCTTGCGCACAACCAGTATTGGGAAAGACCATGGCCAAGCAGAAGAAACAGCCCCGCCCGAAGGCCGAAGCGCCGAAAGGCTTCCGCGACTACTTCGGTTCGGAAGTGACCGAGCGTCAGGAAATGCTCGCGACCATTGCCGAGGTCTATCGCTCCCATGGATTCGATCCGCTGGAAACCTCGGCTGTGGAAACGGTCGAGGCGCTTGGCAAATTCCTTCCCGATGTGGACCGCCCGAATGCCGGCGTCTTCGCATGGCAGGAGGAAGATGACGGCAAATGGCTGGCGCTGCGCTATGATATGACGGCTCCTCTCGCGCGGGTCGCGGCGCAGTTCCGCAATGACCTTCCGAGCCCCTACCGCCGCTATACGATGGGGCCTGTCTGGCGCAATGAGAAACCCGGTCCGGGACGCTTCCGCCAGTTCTATCAATGCGATGCCGACACGGTTGGTGCGGCATCGGTCGCAGCGGATGCCGAGATCTGCGGCATGCTCTCCACCTCGCTCGAGGCGGTGGGTATCCCGCGGGGCGACTATCTCGTGCGCGTCAATAACCGCAAGGTGCTGAACGGCGTGATGGAGATGGCGGGCGTGCTCGACCCCTCCGATCCGGCCCGCTTCGAGGACGAGCGCGGCACGGTCCTGCGCGCCATCGACAAATTCGACAAATTCGGCGAGGAGGGCGTGCGCCTTCTGATGGGCCCCGGCCGTCTCGACGAGTCGGGCGATTTCACCAAGGGCGCGGGGCTTTCCCCCGAACAATGCGACATCGTCATGGGCTTCATGTCGGCAAAACGCGAGAACGGCACCGCCACGGCCGCGCGTCTGCGTGAGCTTGTCGGCGGGTCGCTGATCGGCGCCGAGGGCGTCAACGAGCTTGAAGAGATCGCGGAACTCCTCGACATCCAGGGCTTCGGTTCCGACCGGATCGAGATCGATCCTTCCGTCGTGCGCGGCCTTGGCTATTACACCGGACCCGTCTTCGAGGCGGAACTCACCTTCGAGATCCTTGACGAGAAGGGCCGCAAGCGCCAGTTCGGTTCGGTCTCGGGCGGCGGTCGCTATGATGATCTGGTCAAGCGCTTTACCGGCCAAGAGGTGCCCGCCACCGGCGTCTCCATCGGTGTGGACCGTCTTCTGGCCGCCCTGCGGGCCAAGGGCCGGATCGGTGCCAGCCACCAAGGTCCCGTGGTGATCACGGTCATGGACCGCGACCGGATGGGCGAATACCAGTTGATGGCCGCAGAGCTGCGCGCCGCTGGCATCCGTGCCGAA
Source organism: Thioclava kandeliae (assembly GCF_040297545.1). Lineage (NCBI taxonomy): Bacteria > Pseudomonadati > Pseudomonadota > Alphaproteobacteria > Rhodobacterales > Paracoccaceae > Thioclava > Thioclava kandeliae. The sequence goes on along the minus strand of NZ_JAYWLC010000017.1, from coordinate 28,552 downwards.
GTTTACTTGGGCAATCCCAAGAACTTCGGTAACCAGCTGAAATATGCAGATAAACGTGAAAGCCCTGTGGCGGTGATCCAAGGCTCGGATGAGGCCGATCGCGGTGTGCTGCAGCTCAAGGATCTGGTTCTGGGCGCCAAGCTTGCGCAAGAGGCCAGCCTCGAGGAATGGAAATCGCAGCCCGCTCAGGTCGAGGTCTCGCGCGCCGATCTGGTGGCCGAGACGCGCAAGATGCTGGCCCGCTACGAGGTGAAATGATGGCGACCAAGACCGAGGCCCGTGCCACCGGCCAGCGCATCCTGCAATCCTTCCTCTCGGCCGGGGCGGCGGAGGTCCAGCCTGATATCCTGCAACCCGCCGAGGTGCTGCTGGACCTTTACGGCGAGGATATCCGCGCCCGTGCCTATGTGACCCATGATCCGGGTCAGGGCGAGATGATGCTGCGCCCCGATTTTACCGTGCCTGTGGTGCAGGCGCATATGGCCGGCGGCGCCGAGCCCGCGCGCTATTGTTACTTGGGCGAGGTTTTCCGTCGTCAGGACCATCTGGGCTCCGCCCGCGCGGTGGAATATCAGCAGGTGGGCTACGAGGTCTTTGACCGCGAGGATCCCGAGACTGCCGATGCCGAGGTGTTCGCGCTCTTCAACGGTCTGTTGTCGCGGCTGGGTCTGACCGCCACCATGGGTGATTTCGGTATCCTGCGGGCGGCTGTGGACGGGCTCGATACGATGCCCGCCCGCAAGGCGGCGCTCTCGCGTCATATCTGGCGGCCCGCGCGGTTCCAGAAGCTCTTGCAGCGTTATGCAGGTTTGGTCCCCGTGCCCGAGACCCGCCGCGAGACGCTGGGCGGCATGCGCTCGGAAGCGCCGTGGATCGGTCTGCGGTCTTCGGGCGAGATGGAGCTGCGGATTTCCGTGCTGAAGGAAGAGGCCGAGGCCGCGCCGATTTCCCGTGCCGATGTCGAGAAACTCGATGCGCTCTTTGCGCTCAACTGCGCCGCCGAGGATGCACCCGCCGCGCTTCGTGCGCTGGATATTCCTGCGATTGCTCCGGCGATCGCGCGGCTCGAAACCCGTCTGGCCGCCCTCAAGGCCCGCCGGATCGATCTATGTGCCTTGCGCTTTGACGCGAGCCACGGGCGCTCCACGATGGAATATTACGACGGGTTCGTGTTCAGCTTTGCCACCGAGAACCCCGATATGCCGCCTGTGGCCACGGGAGGGCGCTATGATGCGCTGACCCGTATTCTGGGGCAGGGCGCCGAAATTCCCGCCGTAGGGGGCGTCATCCGTCCGGGCGTTCTGGCAGATCTGGAGGCAGGCCGATGAGCATGATCAAGCTGGGTGTGCCGTCCAAGGGGCGGCTGATGGAAAAGACCTTTGCGTGGTTCGCCGAGCGCGGTGTGACGCTGAAACGCACAGGGTCCGACCGAGAATATGCCGGCGCGGTCGAGGGGGCCGAGGGCGTCGAACTGGTGCTTCTGTCGGCCTCCGAGATTCCGCGCGAGCTGGCGGCGGGGCGTATCCATCTGGGGGTGACCGGGTCCGATCTGGTGCGCGACAAGCTGGTCGATTGGAATAAACAGGTGGTGGATCTGGCCCCGATGGGCTTTGGCCATGCCGATCTGATCATCGCCGTGCCCGATTGCTGGGCCGATGTCGATACGCTGGAAGACCTTGATGCGGTGGCGCATGCCTTCCGCACGACCCATGGCATGCGCCTGCGGATCGCCACGAAATACCACCGTCTGGTGCGCGAGTTCCTGACCCGCGAGGGCGTGGCCGATTACCAGTTGGTCGATAGTCAGGGCGCGACCGAGGGCACGGTGAAAAACCTCACCGCCGAGGCAATTGCCGATATCACCTCCTCGGGCGAGACCCTGCGGGCCAACCACCTCAAGATCCTGTCGGACGGGTTGATCCACCAGTCGCAGGCGACGCTCTTTGCATCCCGCTCGGCAGACTGGGGTTCGGTTTGTGACAATTTCGCCCGCTTTGCGGCGCAGCTACAGGTCGAGACGCAGGATCTGTGACAGGAAAGGCGCCCCGTGGGGCGCCTTTTTCAATAGCCGCGGGTGCGGTCGACCAGATGCAGGAGCGGCTGGCCCGCTTCCGCGCTCGCGATATTCTCGGCAATCACCCTCGATGCCGTCTCGGGGCGGGTGGCCGCGGCGATATGCGGGGTCACGGTCACGCGCGGATGCGCCCAGAACGGATGGGTCGCGGGCAGAGGCTCCACGCGGAACACATCCAGCACCGCATGGCCGATTTCGCCGGCATCCAGCGCCGCCAGCAGTGCCTCGTCCACCAGCACCGTCCCGCGCCCCGGATTGAGGATTACAGCCCCCTCCGGCAAAAGCCCCAGATGGGCGGCATCCAGCAGATTGGTGGTCTGGGGCGTTTGCGGCAGCAGTGTCACGAGCATCTCGGCCTCGATCAACGCCTCTTTCAGCCCTGCATCACCCGAGAGGCAGGTAATCCTCTCGATCTCCTTCGGGCTGCGGCTCCAGCCGATGACGTTGAAGCCCACTTGCGCCAGCATCTTGGCGCAGGCTTGCCCCAAGGCACCAAGCCCCAGAACGGTTACCTTGCGGTCGGAGGCCAGAGGCGCTGCATGGCCATTGCGCCAAACGCCATCCTGATGGGCGGCAAAGAAGCCGATCCCGAGATGGTGCGCCATCACATGGCCCAGCACCCATTCGACCATCCCGCGCTCCAGCCCGTGGTCGACCATGCGGCAGAGGGGCTGGGTGAGGCTGGCGTTGCCCACGATCTTTTCGACCCCCGCCCAGAGGCTGAGCACGGCGCGGGCCTTGGTATAGGGGCTGAAATCCTGAAGCGGGCCTGCTGGCGCATAGACGATATAGTCTACCAGCGCGGGGTCCATGCCCTCATGCACGGGCACCAGCTCGGCCTGGATGCCCTTTTCCTGCAAGGCGCGGGGAAGGCAATGGCGGTAGTCGTGCCAGTCGTCTTCGGTGGCGGCAAAGAGGATACGGGGCATGGGGAATTCCTATCGGGTTCGGGGGCGGTGGATATGGGCGCTTTGCACGAGGCCGAAGGCCGCAAGCAAGATCATCATCGCGGTTCCGCCATAGGATACAAGGGGGAGGGGCACACCCACCACCGGCATCAGCCCCATCACCATCGCCATGTTGATCGCGAAGAACAGGAAGAATGTCCCCGCGATCCCCAATGTCAGCAGTGAGGAGAAGCGATCCTTGTTATGGAGGGCGGAATGGATGCAGAACCCGATAATCCCGCCATAGAGACAGAGCAGAGAGAAGGCCCCGACAAAGCCGAATTCCTCGGCCAGTGTGGTGAAGATGAAGTCGGTATGTTTCTCGGGCAGGAAGTTCAGCCGCGATTGGGTGCCCTGCATATAGCCGCGCCCATGCAGCCCGCCCGACCCGAGCGCGATCTGCGCCTGCATGATGTTATAGCCTGCGCCCAGCGGGTCCGCGCCCGGATCGAGGAAGGTATCGATCCGTTTGAACTGGTAGTCATGCAAGAGCTGCCAGTCGGTGCCGCGGCTTTCCATCACGGTAAAGACCAGGGCGCAGACGATGGCGATGACGGTCCCGAAATACCAGAGGCTGACACCGGCGCAGAACATCAGCAGCCCCCCGCCTGCCACGAGGAGGACCGCCGTGCCCAGATCGGGCTGGGTCAGCACAAGGAAGGTCGGGATTAAAATCAGTACCACAGGGATCAGCACCCAGAGGGGACGCGAGACCTTTTTCACATCGAGCCAGTCGTAATAGGCGGCCAGCAGCATCACCAAGGCGATTTTCATCAGCTCGGAGGGCTGGATACGCAACGGGCCGACCTCGAGCCAGCGCTGCGCGCCCATGCCGATCGCCCCGAACAGCTCCACCGCCAGCAGCAGAAGCAGCGCGATGATATAGATGACCGCCGAGACATTGCGCCAGAACCATATCGGCGTGAAGCCTACGATGAACATCGCCGCGATCCCGATGCCGAAGCGTTCCATCTGCGGCTGGGCCCATGTCTTGATGTCACCGCCTGCCACCGAGTAGAGCATCAAAAAGCCTACCGAGGCCACGGCCGAGAGCAGGATCACCAGCGGCCAGTTGATATAGAGGATCTTGCGCAGCCCTGTGGGGACGGTCTTGAGATTGGATTCGAGATAGCTCATGTCAGGCCCCTTTACGCTCTGCTGGTGCCCGAGGGCCTGGCCAGATCGGGATCGACGAGGTTGAGTTTCGAGAAGCGCTCCTCTATCTCGCCGCGCTGGCTACGCGGATAGGCATCAAGCGGCGGCAGGCCGTCGGCCAGGGCAAACAGCATCACATCGCGCGCGATTGGCGCCGCGGCGGTAGCCCCGCCCGAGCCGTGTTCGACAACCACCGAAATGGCATAGCGCGGGTTATCCACCGGCGCGTAGCACACGAACAGACCGTGGTCGCGGCGCCGCCATGGGAGTTGGTCGTTGCGGATCACCCCGCGGGCGCGCTCGGCGGCCGTGATGTTACGCACCTGTGCCGAGCCCGTCTTCCCCGCCATGCGCCATTCGGATTTCACAACCTTCGATTTGCCCGCCGTCGCATGTGTGCCGTTCACCACCATATCCATACCGCGGCGCACGTTGTTGAGCATCGCTTCGGGCAGGTCCATATGGGGCATCTCGGGGCGGGGCACCTCGATCCCGTTTTTCGATTTGACGAGATGCGGCACGATCTCCTTGCCGGAGGCGATCCGCGCCGTCATGATCGCCAGCTGCATCGGCGAGACCAGCACATAGCCCTGACCGATGGACGCGTTGACCGAATCGCCCACCTGCCAGTCCTTGCCGAACCGCTCGCGTTTCCATGCCCGAGTGGGCGCGATACCGTCCTGCACCGCAGACATCGGCAGATCGGGTTTGTGGCCGAAACCCAGACGCTCGGCCATGGCCGACATCCGGTCGATGCCGCAGCGCTGCGCCATCTCGTAATAGTAGCAGTCGCAGGACTGCTCGAGGCTCTGGGACATGTTGAGCCAGCCATGCCCCGAGCCTTTCCAGCAGTGGAAGCGGCGGCCCGCGATCTCGGTATAGCCGCGGCAATAGACCTTTTCGTCGGGGGTCACGAGGCCGGCCTCGAGCGCCGCCAGTGCCGCGACCGGTTTATAGGTCGAACCTGGCGGGTAAAGGCCCTGCACGGTCTTGTCGGCCAGCGGACGGTGGTCATCCTCGGTCAGGGTCTTGTAATCGGCCACCGAGATGCCGCGCACGAAGAGATTGGCGTCAAAGGACGGCGCCGAGGCACAGGCCAGCACATCGCCATTCGTGATATCGAGCACCACGCAGGCCGCCGATTCATCGCCCATCCGCTGCAGTGCGAAATTCTGGAGTTTGTAATCGAGTGTCAGTTGCAGGTTCTCGCCGGGCGTCCCCTCGCGGCGGCCCAGTTCGCGCATCTCGCGACCCGTGCTATTGACCTCGACCTCGCGCTGGCCCGCCTCACCGCGAAGCTCCTCCTCGAATTTCGCCTCCACACCGATCTTGCCCAGCTGCACACCGGGGAGCATCAGAACGGGGCTCGGATCGGGAATTTTCGAGAGATCGTAGCTGGAAACGGGGCCGACATAGCCCAGAACATGGGCGAAATCATCATGGCGGGGATAGATGCGCGAGAGGCCCACCTCGGGGGTGACGCCCGACAGCGAGGGCGCATTGACCGCCACGCGCGAGAATTCCTCCCAGCTGACACGGTCGGCCACGGTCACCGGCACGGTGCGGGCGCGCTTGCGCAATTCGTCGCGGATATCGGCGACCTGCTCATCGGTCATCGGGATCAGTGCGCGCAGATCGGTCATGACACGGTCCAGATCGTCCACATCCTCACGGGTAATGGAAATGCGGTAGAGCTGTTCATTCCCCGCAATCAGCACCCCGTTGCGCTCGTAGATCAGCCCGCGCGTCGGCGGGATCAGCCGGAACTTGACCGAGTTGCCCTCGGCCATCGTCCGGTATTGCTCGGAATCCTCGAGCTGCATCTTGCGCATACGCTCGCCCAGAATACCCATGACCCCCAACTGGATACCGCCCAGCATGAGCGCGCGTCGCGTAATGCGGCTTTTGCTCTCGCGGATCGTTTTCTCGGTCTGTTTCATGGGCGGTCCTTCCTTCGGAAAGGGGCTGAACTTCGGCGGGGCCGCGGGCAGTGGCTGCCTGCGGGAGTTTTTTGGTCAGACGCGATGTCCCAGATCGTCCACCTCGCCCGGCACGGCGCGTTTGACCCCGAAGGCCAGCCGCGACAGCGCCACGACGAAGGGATAGGCGATCAGCGTGGTCAGCGCCTGCAGCAGCACGCGGCCCAAGGGGGGCTGGTCGGCCATCATCAGGGTCATCACGATCCGTTCCAGGAAGACCATCATCACCAGAAGGGCGGCGATCATGGCCAGTTCCATGGCAAAGGGCATCTCGCGTAGGCGGGTCTCGCGGCGGCGCAACCATTCAGTGGCCATCAGCACGATCAGCGTCCACAGCCCCGGTGCGCGCCAGAAGACCAGATCCTGCACGAAAAATACCGCGATGATCAGGATGGCAGGCACATAATCGGGTTTGCGCTGCACCCATGCAAGGGCGAAGGCAAGGCACAGATCCGGCCCCGGTATCCCGTGATAGGTGGGCGAGATCGGTAGCAGGCGGATGAAGATGATGACCGAGATGATCACCACAAACAGCAGCCTGTGCGCCCAGATGCGGGAGGTGAGCGGGTCAACCATTGCTTTGCCCGGTGGATGTCTTGGGGGCGGGGGGTAGGGCCTGCTGCTCGCGGTCGATTTTGCCGACGGGCGGCGGGATGAGGGCGCCCACGCCCTTCAACTGCTCGGCCGGATAGGAGCGTAAGACCTTGAGGAATTCGAGCTGCTCGTAATCGGCGGCAAGCCGGACCCTCAGGCGGCCGTTGCGCTCGACCACCTGACCCACCAGCAGACCCGCCGGAAATACCCCGCCATCGCCCGAGCTGATGATGCGGTCGCCCGCACGGATCCGGTCGGGATGTTCGATGAAATCGAGCGCGGGGAAGGGGGAGTTGTCGCCCGACATGATCGCGCGCTGGCCGGAGGGCTGCAGCGTGACCGGAATGCGCGAGGAAGAATCGGTCAGCAGAACCACCCGCGAGGTGGTCTTGCCCACACCCGAAATGCGCCCCACGAGCCCCAAGCCATCCATCGTCGCCCAGCCATCCACGATCCCGTCACGCGAGCCGATATTCAGCAGCACCGACTGCCGGAAGGGCGAGCCGCTATCGGCCATCACCACGCCCGAGACGGAGGTCAGTTTGGGATCGAGCCGGACATTGTTCTGCGCCAGCAGCTTGGCGTTTTCCTGCTCCAGCTGGACGGCGGCCTCTTTCCACGCCTTCATCTGCTGCAGCTCGCGGCGAAGCTCCTGGTTCTGTTCATAGATCCGCGTGTAGGACTGGAAGCCCTCGGCCATGTCCAACACCTTGGTCACCGGCACCATCGCCCAGTCGAAGGTCGGCACATAACGGTCGATAAAGGCCGAACGCAGACGCTCGACGCGCGGATTGTCCACGCGCCACAAGATGACCGCTGCCACGAGGGCGAGCACGAGAATGGCAATGACGATCCGGCGCAGGGGGCCGAGATAGTCCTCTTCGTCGCGGTTTCGTGCCACTGTCCACTCCGGAATTCTGGGGTTGGGCACGAGCGGCCCGATCTGGCGGGGTTATAACGAAAACGGGCGCCCCGCTCAACGCAGCAGACGCCCGCCTCTCATCACATTCCTACACGCGTCTTAGCTGTCGAAATCGATCACATGACGCAGCTGTTTTTCGTATTCCAGTGCCTTGCCGGTGCCGAGGGCCACACAGTTCAGCGACTGGTCCGCGATCGAGATCGACAGGCCCGTCTGCTCGCGCAGCGCCAGATCCAGTTCGCCCAGAAGCGCGCCGCCACCGGTCAGCATCACGCCACGGTCGACGATATCGGCGGCCAGATCCGGCGGGGTTGTCTCGAGCGCCTGCATCACCGCATCGCAGATCTGCTGCACGGGTTCGGCCAGCGCCTCGGCGATCTGCGCCTGCGTGATCTCGACCTCTTTCGGCACGCCGTTGAGGATATCGCGGCCACGCACCGACATGGAGGTGCCACGCCCGTCATCGGGCATACGGGCCGAGCCGATGGAGGTCTTGATCCGCTCGGCGGTGGCTTCGCCGATCAGGAGGTTCATGTTGCGGCGCAGATAGGAGATCACGGCTTCGTCCATGCGGTCACCGCCCACACGCACCGAACGTGCATAGACGATATCGCCCAGCGAGAGCACGGCCACCTCGGTGGTGCCTCCGCCGATATCCACGACCATCGAGCCCGTGGGGTCGGTGATGGGCATGCCTGCACCGATGGCTGCGGCAATCGGCTCGGCGATCAGGCCGGCGCGGCGGGCGCCTGCCGAGATCACCGACTGGCGGATCGCGCGTTTTTCCACCGGCGTCGCGCCATGGGGCACACAGACGATGATCTTGGGCTTGGACAGGGTCGAGCGGCGATGCACCTTACGGATAAAATATTTGATCATCTCTTCGGCGCTGTCGAAATCGGCGATGACGCCTTCGCGCATCGGGCGGATCGCCTCGATGGAGCCGGGCGTCCGGCCCAGCATCAGTTTCGCGTCCTCGCCCACGGCCAGCACCTGCTTCTTGCCGTCCTTGACGTGGTAAGCCACCACGGAGGGCTCGTTCAAGACGATGCCACGCCCTTTCACGTAGACCAGCGTGTTCGCCGTCCCGAGGTCGATCGCCATGTCTGATGAAAAGATTCCGCCCAAGCTAACCATGTTTCGTCCTGCACTGCCCTGTAAAGCCTTCGGCGACTCATACGGTCGCCCCCAGACCGTATAGTCAAGGAATAGGGACGCGGAAAGTCCAATTGCCCTCACGACATTGCAATGACGCCCCTATCCGCCAATCACATACTTGCGAGTGTGATTTACGCAATTTTTGGCCGTCAAATAGGCGGTTTTCTGCGTGGATAGTGTCACTTTTCGAACATGCCTGATTTTCACGCGATGGTGTCGGACCTGTGCCTTCCGTCTTGTCGTTACGCGCGTCAGGAGGAGCCATGACACAGAGTTTGCAATGGGCCGGACGTGACGCGCAGCCGCATCCAAGAACGCAATCCACGCGGATTGCCGCGATCGAATGGACGAAGATCCTATTCGCGCTCTCGATCGTGTGTCTGCATACCGGTATTTTCAGCGATCTGTCGCGCCCTCTGAATATCCTTATCGGAAACAATCTCGCGCGGCTCGGGGTGCCGTTCTTCCTGTTTGTGACGGGGTTCTATTTTGACAGACAGGTTAAACGCGGGATCGGGCACCTCTTGAGGCGGATGGCGGGGCTCTACGCGATCTGGACACTGATCTATCTGCCGTTCTGGATCAGCGATGCGACCCTTCCGCTCTTCGTCACCAATGTCATCGTGGGTTACTGGCAACTCTGGTATCTGCTGGCGGCGCTGATCTCGGCGGTGATGCTCTATCTGGTGCGGGGGCTCTCCCCGAAAGTGCTGATCGGGCTTGCGGTGGCGATCCTCTTCCTCGGCGCGGCGCTGCAATATGGCCAGCGGGTGGACCAGAGCCCGGTCCATGAAAGCCTGCCGATTTCGGCGGATGGAGCATTGGCGCGGAATTTCCTATTTTTCGCCTTTCCTTTCATGGCACTGGGATATGTGGCAGCACGGCTTCAGGGCCGCTGGGATGGGCTGACACAGACGGGTCGGCGCCTCCTTCTGGGCGTTACAGGCGCGATCTTCGCCGCCGAGATCGGGATGAACGATCTGGTCTTCAACGCGGTCGGGCCGTTCGACATCTTCCTGTCGAGCGCGCTCTTTATCCCTGTGCTGTTCCTGACGCTGAAAGGGCAGGGCGGCGGCTGGCAGATCTCGCCCGTATGGTCCACGGGGATCTATCTGGTCCATGTGCTGTGGATCAATGTGCTGGGGATGGCGCTGCCCGACTTGCCAAAGCTGGCGCTGGGGCTGGCGGTGATCGCGCTGTCACTGGCCTCGGTGCCGGTCCTGCGGCAGGTCAACCGGTCTATTCCCGTCTTGTGAAAACGGCGCGGGGGATGCCCGCGCCGTTCTGCTTTATTCCTTGAAGGAGACCGTCTTCATATCGGCATCCGGTGCCGTCTTGGTGCGGCGCAGAATCAGGCGGTTGAGCGCACCGACATACGCCTTGACCGAGGCCAGAATGGTGTCGGTATCCGCCGCCGAACCGGTCACGATACGGCCATCCTCTTCCAGACGCACCATCACGGTGGCCTGCGCATCAGTGCCATCGGTCACGGCCTGCACCTGATAGAGCTTCAGGCGCGCGCCATGCGGGAAGATCTGTTTGACCGCATTGAAGCAGGCATCAACGGGGCCGTCGCCCTCGCAGGTGGCCTTTTTCTCCTCGCCCGCAACGGTCATCACCAGATCGGCTTCCTGACCGTCCGAGCCGCAGACCACGCGCAGTTTCTTCACCTGCAGATGGTCCTCGCCGGTATTGACGACGCTATCGGTCATCAGCGCGAGGATGTCCTCGTCATAGACCTCTTTCTTGCGGTCGGCCAAAGCCTTGAAGCGTACGAATACGTCCTGCAGCTGGTTATCGGCCAGATCGTATCCCAGTTCCTTCAGCTTCGAGCGCAGCGCGGCACGGCCCGAATGCTTGCCCATCGCGATATTGGTCTCGGTGATGCCGATATCGGCGGGCTTCATGATCTCGAAGGTCTCGACGTTTTTCAATACGCCGTCCTGGTGGATGCCCGATTCATGCAGGAACGCGTTCTTGCCGACGATCGCCTTGTTGAACTGCACCGCAAAGCCCGACACTTGGGACACGCGACGCGAGAGGTTCATGATCTTGGTCGTGTCGATCTTGGTCTCGTAGGGCATCAAATCTTTACGGACGCGCAGGGCCATGACGACCTCTTCGAGCGCGGTATTGCCCGCACGCTCGCCCAAGCCGTTGATCGTGCACTCGATCTGGCGCGCACCTGCCGAAACCGCCGCCAGGCTGTTGGCGGTCGCCATGCCGAGGTCATTGTGGCAATGGGTGGCAAAGATCACATCCGAGGCACCCGGAACCTTCTCCAACAGCATACGGATGATGTCGGCCGATTCGTCGGGCAGGGTGTAGCCTACGGTGTCGGGGATGTTGATTGTGGTGGCGCCGGCCTTGATCGCGGTTTCGACCACGCGGCAGAGATAGTCACGCTCGGTGCGGATCGCATCCATTGCCGACCATTGCACATCCTCGCACAGGTTGCGGGCATGGGTGACGGTCTCGAAGATGCGCTCGACCATTTCGTCCTGATTGAGCTTGGTGATCTCGCGGTGGCTGGGCGAGGTGCCGATGAAGGTATGGATGCGCGGGCGGGCGGCGTGTTTCACGGCCTCCCAGCAGCGGTCGATATCCTTGAAATTGGCGCGGCTCAGGCCGCAGATCACCGAATTCTTCGAGTTTTTGGCAATATCGCTGACAGCAGCGAAATCGCCTTCGGAGGCGATCGGGAATCCTGCTTCGATAATATCCACGCCCATTTCATCGAGCAGCCCTGCGATCTCGAGCTTCTCGTTATGGCTCATCGTCGCACCCGGCGATTGCTCGCCATCACGCAAGGTGGTGTCAAAAATCAGAACTTGGGAATTATCGGTCATGTTCGCAGCCATGGTTGTCTCCTCGTAATCGGCTCTTAACGCGTCTGAACCCCGATGGCCAGCAAACCGCTTGGGCATCGGGTGGCTTGGGCGCTGGCTACCTCCGAGCGGTCGCGCCCAAGGGCACGCTCAGAGGCGCGTAAGAAGAAGGAGAAGGCCGCGCAGCGCACCGCCACCAGCCGTCAGGCCACGCCCTTGGGCGGCCAGCGAGGTGGGGTTATGTGCGGTGCGTGTCATCATGGGCTGGACTATAGGGGCAGATTCTACGATGAAAAGCCCAAAATGGCCGGACCGGTCCTTTTTTTGGGGTTGAAATCATGCTGCGGCGCGGCAATTTCAGGAAGGGAGCTTAGGGAGGCACTTATGCGTGCACTGATCATTGGCGATACCGGCGGTATTGGCGGCGCCTTGCGCGACCGTCTGGAACAGGGCGAACACGAGGTCATCGGGCTTTCGCGCGCGCGGGACGGGTTCGATATTTCCCAAGAGGCCAAGATCGAGGCGGTGATGTCGGGTCTCGACGGCACATTCGATCTGGTCTTTATTGCCTCCGGTATTCTCGGCACGCCCGAGAAGTCGCTCTCGGCACTGAAGGCCGAGGATATCATGCGCCAGTTCGCGGTAAATGCGATGGGGCCCGCGCTGGTGATCAAGCATGTGCGCAGGCTTCTGCCGCGCGACAGGCGAGCCACGCTGGCCGTGCTGTCGGCGCGGGTGGGATCGATTGGTGATAACCACCTGGGGGGCTGGTATTCCTATCGGGCTTCCAAGGCCGCGCTGAACCAACTCGTGCATACCTCGGCCATCGAATTGCGGCGCAAATTCCCGCAGCTTGTAGTGGCTGCCCTCCATCCGGGGACTGTGGCTACGGCCTTCACCAGCAATTACACCGCCGATAAGGTTTCTCCCGAAGAGGCGGCCGAACGGCTGTTGACCGTGGTTCAGGGTTTGACGCCGGAACAAAGCGGTGGTTTCTGGGATTATTCCGGCAGACCAGTGGAGTGGTGACTATATGAAGACGGCGATCGTAACGGGGGCGGCCTCGGGGATCGGGCGGGCGATTGCGCTGCGTCTGGTCAAAGAGGGCTGGCAGGTTGCGGCGCTCGATATCGACGAGGAGGCGCTTGCGACCCTGCCGCACGAGATGGCGCTATGGGATTTTGTCTGCGATCTGGGCGATGAGGCCTCGGTCAAGTCGGCGGTGGAGCAGGCGGGTTTCGACCGGCTGGATCTGCTGGTCAATAACGGCGGCCCCGCCGACCCGTTCTCCGGCCCGATCGAGACCATGACGCTCGCCGATTGGGATCATTGGCTGGAGCCCCATCTGACCGGCACCTTTTTGATGGTGCGTGAATGTGCACCCGCTCTGAAGGCGGCCAGGGGTGCTGTGGTGAATATGGCCTCCACCCGCGCCTTCCAGTCGCAGCCGCAGACCTATGGCTATGCCGCGGCCAAAGGGGGCGTGGTGGCACTGACCCATGCGCTGGCGGTGGGGATGGGGCCCGATGTGCGGGTCAATGCCATCGCTCCGGGCTGGATCGATACGGTGGGCGAGCCGCTCAGCCCGCGTGATCATATGCAGCATCCCGTGGGGCGTGTGGGCCTACCCGAGGATATTGCCGATGCGGTGATGTATCTGGCGGGGGCGGGGTTTGTGACGGGGCAAGTATTGCCCGTCGATGGCGGCATGACACGGCGGATGATCTATGGCGAATAAACGACGCCTCGTTCTGGTGCTGGGCGACCAGCTGACGGCCGAGGGTGCCGCCCTGCGCGCCGCCGACAAGACCCGCGATGTGGTCATGATGGCCGAGGTCCGCGCAGAGACCGATTATGTGGGCCATCACAAGCAGAAGATCGCGCTGGTCTTTGCCGCGATGCGGGCTTTTGCCGAGGGCTTGCGGGCCGATGGCTGGACCGTGGCCTATACGCGGTTCGGCGAGACGGGAAATAGTGGCTCGATCACCGGCGAAATCCTGCGCCGCGCCGAGGAACATAGGGCGGCTTCGGCTGTGACGATTGCACCGGGCGAGTGGCGGCTGCGGCAGGCATTGGAGGATTGCCCGATCCCCGTGGTGCAATTGCCCGATGACCGCTTCCTGTGCTCGGAGGCAGAGTTTGCCGAATGGGCCAAGGGCCGTAAATCGCTCAGGATGGAGTATTTCTACCGTGAGATGCGCCGCAAAACGGGGCTCTTGATGGCAGGAGATGATCCAGAGGGTGGGCAGTGGAATTACGACGCCGAGAACCGTAAGCCCGCGCAGGCCGACCTATTCCGTGTGAACGCGCCGCGCTTTGCGCCGGATGGCACCACGCGCGAGGTGCTGGATCTGGTGGCGCGGGAGTTTGCCGATAACTTCGGCGGGCTCGAAGGGTTCAATTGGGCAGTGGACCGCAACGGGGCCCAAAAGGCGCTCGCTCATTTCATCGCGCATAATCTGGCGGATTTCGGCACCTATCAGGATGCGATGCTGGAAGACGATCCGCTTCTCTATCACTCGCTCCTCTCGCCCTATCTCAATCTTGGCCTGCTGGGGCCTTTGGAGGTGTGTCAGGCGGCAGCCCGCGCCTATGCGGCGGGCAAGGTGCCGCTCAATTCTGCGGAAGGCTTTATCCGGCAGATCATCGGCTGGCGCGAATATGTGCGCGGCATCTATTTCCATGAGGGGCCGGACTATACCGCGCGCAACCATCTGGATCAGCACCGCAAACTGCCTTGGGCCTATTGGGGCGGCAAGACAGAGATGAACTGTCTGCGCCACGCCGTGGCCCAGACCCGCGATCTGGCCTATGCCCACCATATCCAGCGTCTGATGATCACCGGCAATTTCGCGCTTCTGGCGGGGGTGGATCCCGCGCAGGTGCAGGAGTGGTATCTGGCGGTCTATATCGATGCGTTCGAATGGGTCGAGGCGCCCAACACGGCGGGCATGAGCCAGTTTGCCGATGGCGGCGTGATCGCCTCCAAACCCTATGTCTCCTCGGGCGCCTATATCGACCGGATGTCGGATTATTGCGGGTCTTGCGCCTATTCGGTGAAGAAGAAAATGGGTGAGGGGGCCTGCCCGTTCAATCTGCTCTATTGGCACTTTCTCGACCGCAACCGCGATAAATTCGCGGGGAATCCGCGTATGGCTGTCATTTATCGGTCATGGGACAAGAGAAAACCCGAGGACCGGAAGATGATCCTCGGGCAGGCCGAAACGATGCTCAACAAGATCGCGCAGGACGCGTTTTAATCGAGGCCCGTTCTTAATCGAGACCGGCGATGATCGCGCGGAGCGTCTCGATGCCAACGCCCTTGTCCGACGAGGTCAGGATGATCTCCGGATGCGCGGCTGCGTGTTTGGCCAGAGCCCCCGAGACCTGCTTGAAGAGCGCCTCGTGATCCTTGGCATTGATCTTGTCGGCCTTGGTCAGCACCACCTGGAACGTGACGGCGGATTTATCCAGAAGCGTCAGGATCTCCTCATCCACGGCCTTCACGCCGTGGCGCGAATCGATCAACACAAAGACGCGGCGCAGGGTCGGGCGGCCCGCCAGATAGGCGCGCAGCAACTCTTGCCATTTCTTCACGATCGGCACGGGCGCTTGGGCAAACCCATAGCCCGGAAGGTCGACCAGATAGGGGCCGTCCTGCGTGGTGAAGAAGTTGATCTCCTGCGTCCGGCCTGGGGTATTGGAGGCGCGTGCAAGGTTCTTGCGGCCCGTTAAGGCGTTGATCAGGGATGATTTCCCGACATTCGAGCGGCCCGCAAAACAGACTTCGATCCGGTCGGCAGGCGGCATGCCCGACATCGCCACAACGCCTTTGAGAAACTCGACAGGAGCCGCGAACATCAACCGGCCACGTTCGGCGGCGAATTGCTCGGGGGCGGGGGCTTCCTTGAATTGGATTTGCATCAGATCACCTCGATTTTGCTGCCGGTCGCGATTTGGCCGGGTTTCGTGACGCGCACGAAAATCCCGAAATTTGTATGCCCATAGCGGTCTTTCAGCAGTTTGAGAAGGTCTTGATCACGCGCACCGGTTTCGGGGTTGCCGTCGGTGGCGCGGCAGCGACCTACGGGTTCGACCACTTCCAGCTCCGCCTCGCCCAGACGCAGGCGCTTCTCGACCAGCTCCTGCTCGGCCATGGCACCCCAACCCGAGACCCAGAGATTGGCACGGAACCGGCGCATGTCGAGGGTGGTGCCCGCCGCCTGCGACAGATCGCCCAGCGAGCCGGTGCCGATCAGCGACAGGACCGGCGTTTTCTGGTCGGTCAGGGGTTGATCGATTGCCGCGACCAGTCCGGTGGGGCGGGGACGATGCGCGGGCCAGAGATCGTCAAGCCATGCCAGAAACCGCGCGTGGTCCTCGGCGTTTTGCGGTGAGAAAACCAGTGGATCTTTCGTAGGATGCGAGAGGCAGAATGCCTCGCCGCGCGTCTCGAGCGTGACAGCCATCAGGGCAGGGGCGGAGACGCCCACCACGAAATTGAGTTTTTGAGCCCAATCGGCGCGGCCCTCGCGGAGTTCGATCTTGGAGCGCTCGTGCAGCACGGCCCAGACCCTGTCCAAAGGCAGAGCGCGCCCCTCTGTGAGGGACGCGCTGTTGATGGCTTCCGCCCCGATCGCTTTGATCGGATGGCGGAAGATATGGCTCAGAATGCCGGTCATTTGGCCTTTCCGTCGGCTTTCTTCTTCCCGAAGCTCGACTTGATGTTGCCAAAGATGTCCGGGCGTTTCCCGTGCATCGACATGATCGTATATTGCTGGATGAAGGTGATCGTGTTGTTCGCGATCCAGTAGAGCACGAGGCCCGACGCGAAGCTACCCAGCATGAACATGAAGATCCACGGCATCCATGCGAAGATCATCGCCTGGCTCTTGTCGGCGGGGGCGGGGTTCAGCTTCTGCTGGAACCACATCGACACGCCCAAGAGGATCGGCAGGATGCCGAGGCTGAGGATGAACAAGAAGCTGCCCGGTTCCGGCGTGCCCCATGGCAGCAGGCCGAAGAGGTTCAGGATCGAGGTCGGATCGGGAGCCGAAAGGTCATGGATCCAGCCGAACCACGGCGCGTGATACAGCTCGATCGTGACATAGATCACCTTGTAGAGCGAGAAGAAGATCGGGATCTGCAGCAGGATCGGCAGACAGCCCGCGGCGGGGTTGACCTTGTTCTTCTTGTAAAGCTCCATCATGCCCTGTTGCAGCTTCTGGCGGTCGTCGCCTGCGCGCTCCTTGAGGGCTTCCATTTCGGGCTGCAATTCCTTCATCTTCGCCATGGAGATGTAGGATTTGCGCGCCAGCGGGAACACGATCAGCTTGATAATGCAGGTCAGCGCGATGATTGCCCAGCCCATATTGCCGATGGCGGCATGCAGCCAGTGCAGGAGCCAGAAGATCGGCTTCGTCAGGAAGTAGAACCAGCCCCAGTCGATGGAATCGACGAATTTGGTGATCCCGAGATTGTCCTGATAGCCTTTGATGACCTCGTATTCCTTTGCACCGGCAAAGAGATAGGTGTCTGCCGACTGGGTTGCCCCTGCAGCCACGGTCATCACGGGCAGGCGGGTCTCGGTCTGGTAGATATCGGAGTTCTCGCCCGAATATTTGACGACCGAGGTGAAGGGGCCGGTTTTCGGCGCCAGCGTGGTCATCCAGTATTTATCGGTGAAACCGGTCCAGCCGCCTTCGGAAACCGAGATCAGCTCGGCCTGACCCTCGCCCGCGCTTTGCTCGAGATCGCCGAATTTCTTGTATTTGATCTCTTCGAGTTTGCCATCGCTCATGCGCACGGCGCCCTCATGCAGGACATAGGTCGCTTTCGACGGCGGCAGGCCGTGACGGGCGATGATGCCATAAGGCGCGAGACGGACCTCGGTGTCTGTGGTGTTCTCGACCGATTGCTGGACGGTGAACATGTAATCGTCATCGACCGAGATCGTGCGGCGGAAAATCAGGCCAGCGCCATTGTCCCAGGTCAGGGTGACGGGGGTGTCGGGGGTTAGCTTGGCGCCTTCAGGGGCGGTCCAGACCGTGCGGGGCCCGGGAACCTGATCGGCCGAATAGCCGCCTGCGGGGGACCACCCATAGACCACATAATAGGGTTTGGCGGCGTTGGGCTCGGTGCCGCTGATCGGCGCGAGCAGCCGCACATCAGGGGAGTCGTCGGCCAGCGTTTCCTTGTATTTCTCGAGAGAGAGGTCGTCGAAACGGCCGCCCATCAGCGAGATGGAGCCTTTCAGATCCGGCGTCTGGACCGGAATGCGGGGAATGTTCGCCAGCTCATCGCTGGTGGCATTCGCTACATTCTTGGCGTCCTGCGTCGCGGTATTCAGCGCATCCGGTGTCGGTGCGATGGTGGGCGCGGTTGCCGAGGCGGCCTGATCCGAGACGGTTTCACCACCCTCCGGATTGGTCGTCTGCTCCGGCGGGAAGAAGACTGTCCAGCCGATCAGCACGAGTGCGGATAATACGGCTGCGATGATGAGGTTCTTATTCTGGTTTTCCATGGGCGATGAGGATCCGTCTGCCTTTCGGGAAGTCGTGTCGGTTCAACAGAAGGGGGGGCAAAAGGTCAAGCCCTTTCCCCCCGTTCCTTCGCTTCCCAATAGGATTCGTGATGATCGCGCCGGTTTTACGACCCTCGGCGGGTATTCAGCCTTGGTGTTTTCTCCAGCTTGGCCATGTGGCGGGCGATCCAGTCATGGGTTTCTTCCAGCGGCATCGGGCTGGCAATACCGCGGCCCTGCACATGGTTGCAGCCCAGCTGCGCAAGCATTGCGTGCTCTCCGATGGAACCTACCCCCTCTGCGATGGTCTGGATGCCCAGCCCCTCGGCAAGCGAGATGATGGCGGCGACAAGGCGCTGTTGTTCGGCATCGTGATCGACATGGGCCACGAAGCTGCGATGGATGCGGATCCGCTCGGCGCAGGCATTACGGACCGAATTGATCGAAGCCGGGCCGCTTCCGAAACCGGCAAGCTCGATCTTACAGCCCATCTTGCGGCAGGCGCTGAGCGTATGGGAGATCATATCATCGCTGAGCTTCGAAACGATCTCCTGTTCGAGCACCAGACGGATCTGGTCCGCAGGAAGCTCGAACCGGTCGAATTCCCATTGCAGGCGCTCGGGCATCTTCGGGTTGGCGAGCAATTCCTCGTTGATGGGCAAGGAGATCACGCCGACCAGTTCTTCCCGCGCATTCCATTCCTTCAGCCCGTTGAAGACCTGGAACATCATGACTTCGTAGAAGCGGGTGCGCAGGTTTGCGGCCATGACTGCGGGCATAATATCGGTTTCACCCAGCACGCCGCGATCACGGTGCAGCCAGCGCGGCATCGCCTGCATACCGGAGATCAGGCCGGTATCGGTGCAGATCTGCGGCTGGAAATAGGCGACGATCTCGCCGTTCTCCAACGCATCGCCCACCTCTGCGGAAAGCGCCGAGCGGATTTCGGCAGAGCGGCGGATTTCGTTGGAAAAGGCGCGGATCGCCGATGTGCCGTTGCGCGAGGCTTCCTCTGCCGCAATCTCGGCGGCGTCCAGAATGCTTTCAGCATCTGGCTTAGGGCTGCGGCTCATTTGGCAGAACCCGATATGGAAGGTGGGCGACAGGGTGCGCCCGCCGATGGAGAGTGGCTCTTCCAGCGTGCTTTGAAGCCGGACGGAAAGCTGGATCATGCTTTCGAGATCGGGATTGGGTGTCGGTTTCAGCATCACCATGAAGCGCGCGCCGCCCAGGCGCGCGATGTAATCCGAATCGCGTAGCACGGAGCGCAGACGCTCCGCCGAGCGACGCATCGTATCATCGAACTCGCGGGTACTGGTATTGGCAGTAAAATTCTGCGGATCGTCGATGGCGATCACGAAACAGCTCGTCAGGCGATTGCTCGTGCGCGCTTCGGCCATGATCTTGTCCATCATCGGTAGGGCCAGTTCGCGTAGCGGTAGCCCCGTTGCCGGATCGAGAGTGGTCATTTCCAGATCATCGGAAGGCAGGACAGGGCGGGTCATCCAGCCCACCGCCAATGCGGTAACGCCGAGGAGGATCATCGCTTCCAGCCCGATCCAGTAGCCCGCCAGAATGATCGCCGGGACAAAGGCGATCATTTCACGACGCATGAGAATCGGGCCCCCTTTCAGGGTGGGTTTTCGATTCTTTTCCTTCGACATCACCATACCTCGTCAAACGGCGCATAAATTAATAGCCGTAGTCTTAGGCGGGTTTTGTCAGTGATCGGTTAATCGTGCTGGCGCAAATCGGGGATGTTATCGTTCAAATTTGAATCACCGCCCGCTTTCAGCGAGAGGCCGGCAAAGTCGAACAATCCCGTATCCAGCAGATGCGAGGGGCGCGCATTCATCAGCGAACGGAACATGACCTGTCTCCGTCCAGGGCGGTTTTTCTCCCATCCATCAAGCATTTGCTTGACCTGCTGGCGTTGAAGCCCGTCTTGGCTGCCGCAGAGATCGCAGGGGATGATCGGATAGTTCATGTCGCGGGAGAACTTCTCGCAATCCTCCTCGGCCACGAAAGCCAGCGGGCGATAGACGAAAAGATCGCCCTCCTCGTTTACCAGCTTCGGCGGCATCGTTGCCAGACGCCCGCCATGGAAGAGATTCATGAAGAATGTCTCGAGGATGTCGTCGCGATGGTGCCCCAGTACAACGGCCGAGCACCCTTCCTCACGCGCGATACGGTAGAGATTGCCACGGCGCAGACGCGAGCAGAGCGCACAATAGGTGCGGCCCTGCGGAACCTTGTCCATCACGACCGAGTAGGTGTCCTGATACTCGATCCGGTGCGGAACCCCCATTTTCTCAAGAAATTCGGGCAGAACGGTGGCCGGAAAACCCGGCTGGCCCTGATCGAGGTTGCAGGCGAGGATCTCGACCGGCAGCAGCCCGCGCCATTGCAGCTCATGCAGGACCGCGAGCAGCGTATAGCTGTCCTTGCCGCCCGAGAGGCACACAAGCCAGCGGGCACCACGCTCGATCATGCCATATTGCTCGATTGCCTCGCGGGTCTGGCGCACGATGCGCTTGCGCAGCTTCTTGAAGGCCGTCGTCGAGGGGGCGTCGGCAAAGAGCGGATGGATCGGGGCGTCGTCATCGTCCAGCATGGTCATGCTCCTTTGCACAATGGCATTTCGCGTCATGGTCGGGGTCGGCGCCCGGAACGGGGTCATAGCCGTGTCCGCCCCACGGGTGGCAGCGCAGGATGCGCCGGACGCCCGTATAGGTGCCTTTGACGGCCCCATGCAGGGCAAGCGCTTCCAGCATATAGGCCGAACAGGTCGGTTGATAGCGGCAGCCATTCCCGACCCACGGGCTGGCGACCAGCCGGTAAGCACGCACGGGCAGGGCGATGATATGGGCCAGAGGGCTCATGTCTTGCCTTTGCCGCGGCGCGGGCCACGGGGAATGTTCGGCTTAGGGCCGCGGGGCTTGGGTGGACGGTAATCCTCGGCATGGACCCGCTCCAAGGCACGGACCAGATCGTCCTGCATCGCCTTGAAATCATGCGTGGCGGTGGCGTCTGCACGCCCGATCAGCACATAATCCCAGCCGGGCTTGCCATGTTGCGGCAGCACAAGCCGCGCGATCTCGCGCAGGCGACGCTTGGCGCGGTTGCGGGCCACCGCATTGCCGACCTTTTTGGAACAGGTAAAGCCTACCCGCACCAGACGCGGCGAGACGTGGTCATCCGAACGTAGCTGTGCCTGCAGGAGCCCTGCCGGCATGCCGGCACGACGCGCGGAGGCCGCACGCAGGAAATCTGCCCGTTTGCGAAGGGTCGCAACGGGTGGCGGGGTGGCGGGATGGCTGGCATCCGCGCATGAAGAAACCGCCGGAGCCGTGCCCGCGTCCTGACCTTGGGGGTCTGTCACGGAAGTCTCCGACGGTGTCATAGGATTAGCCTGTCGCCAGTCGTGACGGCTTATGCCGACAGCGACTTCCGGCCTTTTGCACGGCGTGCATTCAGGACCTTACGGCCACCTTTGGTTGCCATACGGGCGCGGAACCCGTGGCGACGGGCGCGAACGAGGTTCGAGGGCTGGAAAGTGCGTTTCATCGCTTAACTCCGGGTTCTGATACGGTAGGGCAACACGACGCCAAACGGATTCGGCTGCCGCTCATATTCGAGGCCCGGTCTTTAGTCAGGATAAGATCACAAGTCAATTGACCCGGGGCAGTTTTTTGCCGATTGCCCCGAAGTTGATGTCGAATTCACGATAATTCGGGCGGTTGTCTCTTTTGTCTTTTGCCATCACGCCCTATTTATCGCAACAAAGCAACAATATTTGCAGATCCGTCCCGCAGTCATAGTCGCGGAGCCACCCGAGACAGGTAATGAAGATCAACTCGCTTTCCGGCCGTTTCCTTATCCTGACGACGATCTTCGTCGTCCTGGCGGAGCTGTTGATTCTGCTGCCGGGAATCGCGACCTACCGCGAGAACTATCTGCTCACGCGTCTGGAGCGTGCCCAGATCGCCTCTCTCTCGCTGCTTGCCACGGATCAATCGACTATCGATCCCGATCTGGAGAACGAGCTTCTGGCCAATGCAGGCGTCTATAACGTGGTGTTGCGCCGCGATGCGGTGCGTCAGCTGGTGCTGTCCTCGCCGCTCCCCGAGGCGATCTCGGGCACCTATGACATCCGCAATGCCTCGCTCTGGAGCCGGATCCACGACGCGCTCAGGATCCTGATCGACCCGGAGAACCATATCATCCGCGTGGTGGGGGAACCGGTGCAGAGAGGCGGGCAGGTGATCGAGATCACGCTCGACACGAAACCGATCCGAATCGGGATGATCGAATACGGGCTACGCCTGCTGACCTTGTCCGCGGTGATCTCGGGGATTACGGCCGTGCTTCTCTTCGCCTTGGTGCAGCGCCTGATGGTGACCCCGATCAAGAGGCTGGTGGCGCATATGTCCTCCTATTCGGAGGCGCCCGAGGATAACCGCCGTATCATCGCGCCCAATGCCCGTATTCAGGAGCTGCGTGTGGCCGAGGATGCCCTGGCCGATATGCAGACCCAGTTAACGGCGGCCCTGCGCCAGAAGGAGCGTCTGGCGCAGCTGGGGCAGGCGGTGGCCAAGATCAGCCACGACCTGCGCAATATCCTGACCACGGCGCAACTCTTTGCGGACCGGATGGAGTTCTCCGAGGATCCGGTGGTAAAGCGCGCCGCCCCCAAGCTGATCAATTCGATCGGGCGGGCGGTCAATCTGTGCGAGACGACACTGGCCTTCGGCAAGGCCGAGGAGCCGCCGCCCTCGCTTTCGCGTTTCATGCTGGCGCCGCTGGTGGCCGAGGTGGTCGAGAGCGAGCAATCGCTCGAGGGGGCGGGACTTGTCGATTTCATCGTTGATATCGCGCCGAATCTTACCATCCGTGCCGACCGCGAGCAGCTTTATCGCGTGATCTCCAACCTCGTACGCAATGCGCGTCAGGCGCTGGAAGCCACGGGCGAGCATGGCACGATCGAGGTGGGCGCGGGCGAGACGCGCGATGATTGGTGGATCCGCGTTCAGGATACCGGTCCGGGCCTTCCCGCCAAAACGCGCGAACATCTGTTCCAGCCTTTCACGGGAGGCTCGCGCAAGGGCGGCACGGGGCTGGGGTTGGCGATCTCGGCCGAGCTGATCCGAGGCCATGGTGGCCGGCTGGAGCTGAACCGGAGCGACGAGACGGGTACGCAGTTCATGCTCTATCTGCCGCAGGAGCTGTCGATGCAGCCTGTCTGAGAAGCGCATTTCCCGAGAAATGCGGTCTTGTGAAAAAACTTTCATTTTTCCTCTTGCGCCCCCCCGACTTACCCAATAGATAGCCCCCCACGACGGACCCGTAGCTCAGCTGGATAGAGCACTTGACTACGAATCAAGGGGCCGGGCGTTCGAATCGCTCCGGGTCCGCCACTGCCTCTGGCTTTGCCAGAAACGACATAGCCTGATTACTCAGGTGCAGATATTGCGGACCCGTAGCTCAGCTGGATAGAGCACTTGACTACGAATCAAGGGGCCGGGCGTTCGAATCGCTCCGGGTCCGCCACTGCCTCTGGCTTTGCCAGAAACGACATAGCCTGATTACTCAGGTGCAGATATTGCGGACCCGTAGCTCAGCTGGATAGAGCACTTGACTACGAATCAAGGGGCCGGGCGTTCGAATCGCTCCGGGTCCGCCATTTCTGAAACTGTCGAATGTCAGACGAAACTGGCTTTTCTTTCACATAGATGTCCACGAATATGATCTTGGCGCATGTTTGGCATGTTGGTCGATTGATCGGGTTGGCCTAGGATCAGGGCGCAGCCAATGCCCAATCCCGAAAGCCTCGCGTGGCAAAAAGTCGACCTGTAGATCCCGATGCCCATTTCGCGCCGCTGCCGCTGACCGTGCAGCACGAACGCTCTTAGCCCGCCTCGTCTCTGCTAACGCGGTTGGCCGCGCGCAATGGTGCACCCTCTGTCTACCAGTTCTGCGCCGACCTGGCCTTTCCTGTCGATCCGCTTTTCCGTGGCGAGCCTCTGGCAATCGCCCAGCTTGCGCAGCTCGCAGGTTGTGACGCGGCTGCGCTGGCGCGGGTCTCCATCCGCCATCTTGGCCATAGCCGCTTCCGCCTGCGCGACGAGATCGCGACGACGCATAGCCTGCAGCGCACGCGCATACGCATCTGCCCTGTATGCCTGCGCCGAGAGGTGCCGTCGGCGGAGGAGGCATGGCGGATGCCCCGCAGGCTGCAGTGGAAGTTTACCTCGGTACGAAGCTGTGTCGATCATGGTTGTCTGCTGGTGACATTGCCGCCCGAGAAATTCACGAAAGACGGACGGGATTTTACGGCGCAAGTTCGTAAGCATTTTGGCTGGGTGTTGTCGCAAGGCATTGTTCCCGCAGAGACGGGCTCATTCGAGCACTATCTTTCGCAACGTATTCTCAACGGGCGGGGCGATGCGTGGCTCGACGGGTTCGAGCTCAATATCGCAGCGCGCCTCTGTGAGGTCCTTGGTCTGCTGTTAGAGAAGGGGCCAGAGGCGTCATTGAGCGGCCATAACGAGCAAGATTGGGCAAGGTATGGAGAAGCAGGCTTTCAGGTGCTCAAAGGGGGCGAGCTGGCCTTCTTGGGCTGCCTGCAGGAGCTGGCCGAGCAACATGCCGAGAAGCGCTTCTTCGGGCGGATTTACGGGCCTCTGGTGACATGGCTTCAGGGCAGGGGGCTAGGAAATGAAGTCGAGCCGCTACGTGCTTTGATGCGGCGAGAAATCTTTGCTCGTTTCTCGATCCGCAAAGGCGTTCTGGTCTTTGGTGTGCCCTCTGAGGGTATAGCTGCGCGCAATGAGGCGCTTGTTCCGTCAATCCAGGGCTTCTCCCTTAATGAGCAAGAACTGCTTGTCCGCAGGGCGCTGGCATATAGGCAAGAGGATGAAACAGTCGCCACTAAAAGCTTTGTCACCGAGGCTATGCTTGCTGCCTTCAGGCGTGAACTAGGGGAGTGGATCGAGGCTGATGAAGATCGGAGTGAAGTGGATGAGCTGGAATCTATAGCCTATCCGATTGCTGAGGCAGCAAGCTATTTGCGCATAACTGTAAGGACAGCCAGCTACCTTGCGCATGCCGGCTTTCTAAGTCGTGCCCATTGCAATGCTGAGGCTCGTATCGGAGCGCTGCAGGTATCTCGCAAAAGCCTTGAGGCTTTTCGTCAAAGATTCATCTCTCTCGGAGAGCTCGCGAATTCTACGCGAAACCCCGTAGGGGCTTTGTCCGCTCGTTTGCGAAACAAAGGCGTGGCCACGCTACCTATGCCACCTGACCTAAGCCGCATTTATTGGCGCTCCGATTTGACCATATCTGGTTGCTTGGCCGAGTGCGATGCAGGGAACAGTCGCGTCGCCCGTTAGTCGATAGCGAAATAAGTGAGTTTGTAGCTTTCGGCCCATTGCCGCCGTTCGCATCCTATTGCTTGAACGTCCGCTATCTAACTAGCTCTTAAAACGACAGGCCGATCACGATATGAAGCTTGCGCTTAGCTCAGCATTAGCGCCAGCAGATATTGCGCGATGGCGAAGACTACATGGGCTACGAGAACATAGGCGATCATGCCTGCGGTGTTGGGAAGTTTGCGCGCGAAGACACCACCGCCCATGCCCGGCATCAGGATCACAAGACCTGCAAGGGTGCTGATGACAATGCCAATCCAGAAGAACGGCCCGAATGTCGGCGCTGCAATAAAGTCAGTCCCCCAGACCAGTGGAATAACCAGCGCATATCCCAGACCGATCAGATAGTGGAAGATCCAGCCGGTTGCGGCCTCGGAGGCGGTGAACGGGCGGGTATCGGATCCGTCAAAGACGAGGCGTCCTGCGGGAAGCCCCTGTATCCAACGCCCGACGGAGGGCCAATGCGTACCGGGCATCCAGCCAATCTTGCCAGTGAACACACCCCACAGGTCCAAGGCAATTGTCGACCCGATGCCCACAACGAGCGTAAACAGAACTATATCGGTAAACATGACTCACTCCTCCATCTTTGCAGAAGACGTAGCGCCAAGTGGAGCAGCTGATAAATTCTTTATTACCTGCCAGATTGATAGCGATTTAAGATTAATAAAGTTGGAGGAGCTGATCCAGCTTGCCATTACGCTCAAGCGCCATCAGTTCCGAGCACCCGCCGATATGGATGTCGCCGATAAAGATCTGGGGCACTGTATGTGCGCCGCCCGCGCGTGCGATCATCTTCTGGCGCTTCTCCCGCGACACCGCATCGATTTCCCTAAAAGCGACCTTCTTGCTTTTCAGGATCGATTTCGCCCGCGAGCAGTAGCCGCAGAATGGGGTGGTATAGATTTCGACTTTTGCCATTACTCATTCCTTTGCTCGGCCCTTTGATCGGCCCTTTTACAGAGTGTGGGGGCCAAAGCCCCCACATGCTTTCAGGCATCCGCGGCAGCGGTAATCTCCGGCGTGACTTCGATTATCACACCCGCCTTCTTGGCCAGATTGCCGACGACACAGACCTTGTCTGCGGTCGCGACAGCCGCTTCGGCCGCCGAGAAATCCTCGGCCGTGGCATTCGCTTCCATCACCAGCTTGGCACGGTGATGGATCGAGAATTCCTTATCGGTCGCCACGGCAAAGGTCTCGACGTCGATGGACTTCACCGGCACCTTCTTGTTTTCGGTGATCGCGCGCAGGGTCGCGGTGAAACAGGCCAGCGTCGAGGCGGTGAAGAGCGATTTCGGGTCCGCACCCGCGCCCGAGCCACCTAGATCTGTCGGGATGCCGATGCCGACATTCCAGCCTTCACCTTCGATCTTGCCTTCGCCTTTGAACCCGCCGGTCCAGCTCGAGGTCATTTTTATATCGGACATGTTAGTTCCTTTCTGGGAAATTCGGGGATCAGGAGGCCGCCTTGACGACCTGCGTGTAGCGGTCCTTCGGGTTCAGCCCGACAACCATATCGACCGGCTGGCCGTCTTTCATGACCACCACGGTCGGCACCGAACGGATGCCGAAAGTGCCAGCGATCTCGGGCGCTTTGTCGATATCGACCTCGGCAAAGCCTGCGCTGTCCTTCATTTCGGTGGCGACCTCGTTGAAGACCGGCTCGAGCGCGATACAGGGGCGGCACCAAGTGGCCCAGAAGCGCAGCACTTTCACACGGCCGGGGCTATCCATGAATTCGGAGAAATTCGCGACATTCAGGCTGGTTACATCATTGGACATAGTCGTTTCCTTTCGGGTTTGGGTCAGGCTGTTTCGGGCACGCTCAAGGGCAGACCGGCCAGATAGCGGTCGGCTTCCAGTGCCGCCATGCAGCCCTGACCGGCAGCCGTCACGGCCTGCCGGAACTGGTCATCGGTGACATCGCCTGCGGCGAAGACACCGGGGATATTGGTGGCGGTGCTATCGGGGGCGGTTTTCAGATAACCGCCAGGCTTAAGATCCAGCTGACCGGCAAACAGTTCGGTCGCGGGGCTATGGCCGATGGCCACGAAGACACCGTCGGTAGCAAGGCATTGCAGGCTGCCATCGCGCGTGTCGCGCAGGGTGACGCCGGTCACAACCTTCGGCATTTCGGTGCCGGTGATCTCGGCAATCTCGCTATGCCATTGCACCTCGATCTTGGGATGGGCAAAGAGGCGGTCTTGCAGCACCT
The DNA here is from genome assembly GCF_040297545.1 of Thioclava kandeliae. Lineage (NCBI taxonomy): Bacteria > Pseudomonadati > Pseudomonadota > Alphaproteobacteria > Rhodobacterales > Paracoccaceae > Thioclava > Thioclava kandeliae. The sequence continues at coordinate 724 of NZ_JAYWLC010000017.1, read as the reverse complement.
TCTCGGCGCGCAGGCTGTCGCGGCGGTGGATCAGCGTCACATGATCGGCGATATTGGCCAGAAACAGCGCCTCCTCGACGGCCGTATTGCCGCCCCCCACCACGACCACGCGGCGGCCACGATAGAAGAAGCCGTCACAGGTCGCACAGGCCGAGACCCCTCCGCCCTGATAGGCTGCCTCCGACGGCAATCCCAGCCAGCGTGCCTTGGCACCTGTCGCGATCACCAGCGCATCGCTGGTATAGGTCGTTCCGGCATCGCCGGTAAGCCGGATGCCATCCTGAAGCTGGGCTTCGGTGATCATATCGGTCACGATCTCGGTGCCCATGGCCTTGGCCTGATCGCGCATCTGCTCAACCAGCCACGGCCCTTGAACCGGATCGGCAAAGCCCGGATAATTCTCGACATCGGTCGTGATGGTCAGCTGACCGCCCTGTTCCAGGCCGGTCAGCAGAAGCGGCTCCAGCCCCGCGCGTGCAGCATAGATCGCTGCCGTATAGCCGGCAGGGCCCGAGCCCAGAATGATAAGTTTGCGGTGCATTGTCATCATGCCCCTTTGCTTGCAATCTTCGATACGCTTCTCATATATGCGTCAGGTAGTGATGTTTAATTTCTGATTGGATATCGCTATATATTCGCTAATTGCATCAATCGGAGGCTGGAATGGAAATCAAGGAACTGCGCTGTTTTCTGCGGGTGGCCGAGACGCTCAATTTCAACCGTG
>NZ_JAYWLC010000016.1:0-90900 GCF_040297545.1 Thioclava kandeliae | reverse complement strand
CAGTCGTTCGGCACTCTTCTCGCCATAGTCCGCGCCGGTCTTGGCGCCAACCTCGAGCTCCATTAGTCGCTCGGCGGCAAAGCCAATCATCTCACGCAGTAAATCTGCATCGCCGCTCTGTTCGACAAGCGCGCGAAGGTCCATCATAGGTTTGGTCATCGGGTGTCATCCTTGGATCAGATTGAGTCTAGCAACCCGACCTTACTAAGAAACCCGATGGCCACCTGAGCTACACCACCCCGTGGGACACGATCGAAGATTGTGCCGCTAGGGCGCGTCGATCAGCGGTGCGGGCCTTTCGGCGGCTCTTCGGAAAGAACGGCTCGAGCCGCTCCATTCGCGCGGCGCAACACCAGTAAGGCATGTTTCATCGTTCAGGTCTTGTTGCCGCGCCCGCTTGTCGCCTCCCCCGAAGAGAAAGACATTCTGGCCGCTGCTGCCTCAGGCACTGCGGTGCGCCGTTGGCGGGGCGCCCGAAGGCGGTCTGCCACCGATCTTCAGGCTTGTGCACGAGGTCGTCACCTGTGCGTCGTCGTAGCGGCACGCATTTGAAGCGGAGTCATGCTTTTCATGTGAATAAAACCGTGGCAGAGGGGGACATGACCGTTCGTATGCCGACATTCGCCGCGCTGATCCTTGGCCTGTGCCTTGCATGGGCGAGCGTTCTTTCGGCGGCAATGATGGCGCCCACGCAAGACAGTCTCGCGCGGGAGGCCCATGCGCTTCTCCACGATCCGCTCGCGGGCGGCATCTGCGGCGAGACCCCGCATGGGGCGGGATATCACTGCCCGTTCTGCCACAGTTTGCCCGATGTCCCGCGCCCCGAATTCGTAACGGTCGAAGGCCGGTTCGTGGCGCAGGACAGGTGGCGGGCGGGTGAGGGACTGCGCGGGACCGGTTCGGCACAGAGGTCCGCCCATGGCATCAGGGCACCCCCCGGGAGCGTCTGACTGATCAGATGTCTCTCCCCCGCGCGGCCCGTGCGGGGTGCCCTTTTGCATGTCCGCAGAACAGGACTGCCCGGTCGTGGCGTCCGGCGGACCCTATGGATATTCCAGATGACCGAACTCTCTTCGCGTGCGGGTAGCTCCGCACTCTATCGCGCCGTGTGGCGCTGGCATTTCGTCGCGGGGCTCGTCGTCCTGCCCTTCGTGCTGATCCTCGCGGTGACGGGCGGGATCTATCTCTTCAAGGACGAGATCAACAACGCGGCCTATCACAAGCTGCGCTTTGTGGCACCGGCCGAAGATGCACTGTCGCCCTCGCGGATCGTGGCGGCGGCGCTCGATGCCCATCCGGGCACGCTCAAGGCCTATGCGCCTGCCCCTGCCGCCGACCGTAGCGCCGAGGTGGATATAATGGGCGCGGACGGGCTGCGCGACACGGTCTATGTCAACCCCCATGACGGGGCCGTGCTGGGCACGCTCTGGGATGGGGGGGCTTCGGGCAGCCCCGCGATGTCGCTCGTGCGCAGGCTGCATTCGCTCGACTATGTCGGCTGGTTCGGGAACCGGCTGATCGAGGCGGCGGCAGGCTGGATGATCCTTCTCGTGGGCTCGGGCATCTATCTCTGGCTGCCGCGCGGACGGCAGCATCTGGGGACCGTGCGGATCAAGGCCCGCCGTGGTCGTCCGTGGTGGCGGGATCTGCACGCGGTGACGGGGATCTATACCGGTATCTTCATTGTGTTTCTGGCACTGACCGGCCTGCCCTGGTCGGGCGTCTGGGGCGGCAAGTTCTACACGTTCGCCTATGCCCTCGGGCTGGGCATGCCTGATGGCTATTGGTCCGATCTGCCCCGCTCGAGCGTCCCTACCGGAGAGGCTGTCGAGCGCGCGCCCTGGATCATGGAGCACCAGCCGATCCCGCAATCATCGCTGCCCGAGGCAACGGGCGCCCATGCGGGCCACCATGCCGGAGTGGCGGCGCAGGGCCCCGTTGGCGTGCCGATGCGCCTTGATCAGGTGGTGGCCGAGGTCGAGGCGCTCGGGCTCGTGCCGGGCTATTCGCTCTCGATGCCGGAGGGGCCGACAGGCGTCTTCTCGGCCTCGGTCTATCCCGATACCATCCAGGACGAGCGGGTGATCCATCTCGACCAGTATTCGGGCGCGGTGCTCTATGATGCCGGTTTCGCGGATCTCGGGGGGCTGGGGCGTTGGGCCGAATGGGGGATCAGCGTGCATATGGGGCAGGAATGGGGGCTGGCCAACCAGATCGTGCTGGCGCTCGCCTGTCTTGCGATGATCGGGCTGTGTCTTTCGGGCGCAGTCATGTGGTGGAAGCGCCGTCCGGTCGGTGGGCTCGGTGTGCCCGCTTTGCCGGATGACGGGTGCATCCCGCGCGTGCTGCTGGTGATGGCGCTTGCTGCTGGGATCTTCTTTCCGCTGGTGGGGCTGTCGATGCTGGTGCTCGTGGCGGTCGAACTCGTGGCCTATGTCGCGCGCAGACGGATCGTGCCGAGCTGACGTGAAAACCCGCGATGCGACCGATGGAGGGCTGGCCCTTCATCGGGCTCCCGGTGGTGCCTCTTCCGGCAGCGCGTCCGGGTTGGCCGGATGACGGCTCGGGCGGTCATGACAGGCCGCAACGCTTGATTTGCCTCAAGTCAGCTTATCGATAGCGCGCCTCACATCGTTCGTGAGAGCGGTGTGCGTCTTTCGGTATAAGCCGAAAGCCCGAGTGATAAGCGGAGAGGCAGCAGCGGCCTTTTGGAGGGAGCGGACCGGTTGGCGCTGCCGGTCGGCGAGATATGGGCAGAGCAGCAAACCGCCTGCGGGGGGCAAGCCTTCCGGCACTGCCGGACGGATCAGAGCGCCAGAGGCTCGGTTGGGCCGCTCTCCTCGAATTCCCACGAGGCAGACCACGTCTTCTCCCGTCCCTCCAGCCGGAGATAGTTCCGCTGCGCGACATAGCGGCGCGCCTGTCCGGGCGGTGGCGCTATGCGGATCGGGTGGCCCTCCAGCGGGGCCTCGCCCAGCCATGCGAGCGCACCCAGCAGGTTGGCCCAGGCGCGGGGCGGGGCACGATGGGCGATCCCCGAGGCTACCAGCTGTTGCAGTGATCTCCCCGCCGCGAAATCGATGCGGCCTCTCGTGGCCAGATGGATCTCGCCTGAAAGCACCGTCAGGCGATGCCCGTCCTCGAGCACCATCGACCGCGCGAGCCGGAGCATCCGCTGCCACTCGGCGCGATGGGCGCGGCTCTGCCACTGGTCGCGCAGATCATCCTCGTATTTCTGCATGCTGGGCGTCAGAACCATCAGCGCCTCGAGGACCGAAAGCCTTGGCCCCAGAAGCGGGACGCTCGACATCAGGAACGTGTGCCCGCGCATCTTGCGGGCGGCTTCCTCCTCCATCATGGCCCAGCCGCCTTGCCCCATGATCGCGCGGCGGCTGCGCTCGGAGCGCAAATCCGGTGCGATGATGCGTAGTCCTCCGGTCTCGACGCGCCAGCCGAGATGCTGCCCGAGGGGGTCGCTAAAGCGGCGCGGCAGATCGCCGTCCGCGGCAGCCTGCTGGAAGATCAGGAAGCTCTCGCGGGCGGCCGAGAACAGTGTCTGGCCAATTGCCGAATGTGTTTTGGTCGCAGGAAGCGAGCCCCAGCCATCGCAGATATCGTGGTCATCCCATTGCATGAGAGAGGGCACGCGGGCCGCGATCCAGGCGAATTCCGGCGCGGCATAGAGCGTGGAATAGCGTTCGAAGAACGCCTCTTTAAGATGGTCCCGCAGGCCCGCCAGCTCGGGCTCTGACGGATCTTCGGGCACCTCCTCCGGCCAGCGCTCGGTCAGGGCATGGCCATCGGTAACCTCGTCCGCGTAGACCTGATCGCCGCCATGCAGCAAAAGCACGAAGGGGCGTGCACGATGATCCTCCCGCAGACGGGCCCACATGGCATTGCGTTCGGAGCCCTCCCGCAGCAGATCGCCGATCTCTTCGCCATTGCAGGACACATAACCGATGCGGGGCGCATCCGAATACTCGCATGAGACGGGATATCGGGTGCCGTTCCAGTCATAGCCGGAGCGGCTTCCCAAAGGCAGGCCGAACCGCGCCCGCCAGACCACCGCCTTGGCGAAATGCGCCAAGGGCGCCGCCTTTATGGCGGTGTCTCCGCCATAGATATCGGGGACGGTAACGCCCTCGGGCGCGATGAAGAGGGCCGCGATCTCGCACGAGGTCTCGGTGATCTCGTCCAGAAAGAGAATGGGGCCAGTGATCGGAGTTATGCTCATTGTGGTTATATAAGCACTGATGCGCGCCACTCCAGAGAGGGCCCCGCGAAATCCACCGGCCCAACCGGATGCGCGGCGGAGGCGGGCCGGCGCTAGCCGCCGTGTGGCTGCGGGCTTAGCGCTTCTTGCGGCGCTGCACATTGCCGCCGCGCTGGCCGGGGCGACCGGCGGTCGAACGGCCACGGGCATTGGTGGCGGCATCGGAGGCTTCCTCCACCGCCGATTGCCGTGCCATCGGATCATCCGAGACGGCAAGCTCCACAGCCTCCAGCCGCTTGACCTCGTCGCGCAGGCGGGCAGCTTCCTCGAATTCGAGGTTCTCGGCGGCCTTGCGCATCTCGATGCGCAGACTGTCGAGATGCGCCTGCAGGTTGGCACCCGGCTTGACCTTGTCGACCTTGGCGGTAACGCGCGACATGTCGGTATCGCCCTGATAGAGCCCCGCCAGCACATCCTCGACATTCTTGCGCACGGTCTGCGGCGTGATGCCATGCGCCTCGTTATAGGCGATCTGTTTGGCACGGCGGCGCTCGGTCTCGTCCATCGCGGCCTGCATGGAGCCGGTGATCTTGTCGGCATACATGATAACGCGGCCATCGGAGTTCCGCGCGGCGCGCCCGATGGTCTGGATCAGCGAGGTGGTCGAACGCAGGAAGCCTTCCTTGTCGGCATCGAGGATCGCGACCAACCCGCATTCGGGGATATCGAGCCCCTCGCGCAGGAGGTTGATGCCGATCAGCACGTCGAACGCCCCGAGCCGCAGATCGCGCAGGATCTCGATCCGCTCGATCGTGTCGATATCGCTATGCATATAGCGCACCCGCACGCCCTGTTCATGAAGATATTCGGTCAGATCCTCGGCCATACGTTTGGTCAGCGTGGTGACCAGCGTGCGCAACCCCTTGGCCGAAACCTTGCGGATCTCGTCAAGCACATCATCGACCTGGGTGTCGACGGGCCGGATCTCGATCACCGGATCCAGAAGGCCGGTGGGGCGGATCACCTGTTCGGCAAAGATCCCGCCGGTCTGCTCCATCTCCCATTTCGAGGGCGTGGCCGAGACGAAGATCGACTGCGGACGCATCGCGTCCCATTCCTCGAATTTGAGGGGGCGGTTATCCATGCAGGATGGCAGGCGGAACCCGTGTTCGGCCAGTGTAAACTTGCGCCGGTAGTCGCCGCGATACATGCCGCCGATCTGCGGCACGGTGACGTGGGATTCATCGGCAAACACGATGGCATTATCGGGGATGAACTCGAACAGCGTGGGCGGCGGCTCGCCCGGTGCACGGCCCGTGAGATAGCGCGAATAGTTCTCGATCCCGTTGCACACGCCTGTGGCCTCGAGCATCTCGAGGTCGAAATTGGTGCGCTGCTCCAGCCGTTGGGCCTCGAGGAGCTTGCCCTCGTCATTGAGCTGCTTGAGCCGGAGCCCCAGCTCCTTGCGGATGCCTTTGGTGGCCTGATTGAGGGTGGGCCGGGGCGTCACATAGTGGCTGTTGGCATAGATCCTGATCTGCTCGAAACTGTCGGCTTTGGCACCGGTCAGCGGATCGAATTCGGTAATCGCTTCCAGCTCCTCGCCAAAGAAGGAGAACCGCCATGCACGGTCTTCCAAGTGGGCCGGCCAGAGATCCACCGTATCCCCCTTCACGCGGAACGATCCGCGCACGAAGGCCGCGTCGAGACGCTTGTATTGCTGTGCTACCAGATCGGCCAGAAACTTGCGCTGCTCGTAAAGCTCGCCCACCTTCAGATCCTGGGTCATGGCCGAATAGGTCTCGACCGAACCGATACCGTAGATGCACGAGACCGAGGCCACGATGATCACATCGTCCCGCTCCAGAAGGGCGCGGGTGGCCGAGTGGCGCATCCGGTCGATCTGTTCGTTGATCTGGGATTCCTTCTCGATATAGGTGTCCGAGCGGGCGACATAGGCCTCGGGCTGGTAGTAATCGTAATAGGATACGAAATACTCGACGGCATTCTCTGGGAAGAAGCCCTTGAACTCGCCGTAAAGCTGGGCGGCCAGCGTCTTGTTGGGCGCAAGGATGATCGCGGGGCGCTGCGTCTCCTCGATGATCTTGGCCATGGTGAAGGTCTTGCCGGTCCCCGTTGCCCCCAGAAGCACCTGATCGCGCTCGTCGTCGCGCACGCCCTGGCTCAGCTCGGCAATTGCCGTTGGCTGGTCGCCTGCGGGCGAGAATTCCGAATGCATCACGAAACGCCGCCCGCCTTCCAGCTTGGGCTTGGTCAGCACATCGGGGCGTTCGGTGGGGAGATTGGTGTTGTTATGGGGCATGAACCTCTACCTATCGGGGCTGCGCCTTAGATGTGGCCCGAGGGGGGCGGCTTTCAAGAGGTGCTGCTTGCCGTCTGGGCGGATGTTCACGATATTTTCTCGCGCGGGTCAATGCCAAAAGGTCCGGATCGCGCGAACCGGACCTTTCTTGCGCATAGGAGCAGCCGTTATAGGGCCAGAACCTCTTCCAGCGTGTCCAGAAGCCAGTCGGCATCGGCTTGCGAGAAGACCAGTGGCGGGCGGATCTTGAGCACATTGGCCGAGGGGCCGGTGGCCGAGATCAGCACGCGGCGTTTGCGCATCTCGTTGACGATGGTCGCAGCTTTCGTCGCATCGGGGGTCTTTGCCGCGCGGTCGCTGACCATCTCCACCCCGATATAGAGGCCTGCGCCGCGCACATCCCCGATGCTATCATGGGTCTTGGCCATAGCCGCGATCCCCTCGCGCAGCACCGCGCCAATGTGGCACGCGTTCTCCTGCAGCCCCTCGCCAATCAGCACCTCGCGGGTGGCATTGGCCGCAGCCATGGCCACGCCATTGCCGCCGAAGGTGTTGAAATAGCGCATATCGCGGCCGAATGAGGCCACCACCTCGGGGGCGACCGCGATGGCCGCCACGGGGAAGCCATTGCCCATCGGTTTGCCCATCGAGATGATATCGGGGTCGATCCCGTGGCGCTGGAAGCCCCAGAACGCCTCGCCCGAGCGGCCAAAGCCCGATTGCACCTCATCCGCAATGAACAGCCCGCCCGCGGCATGGACCGCCTCGATCACCGGCTTGAGCACCTCGGGGGTGGCATAGACGCCGTCGGAGGAAAACAGGCTATCGGCGACAAAGGCCGCCAGCCCGTCGCCATGGCGTTTGAGAAGATGCGCCTCGCGGGTGATCGCCTCGGCCATCATCCGTCCCAGTGTGGCGGGGTCGTGGCGGTAGCTGTCGGGGGCGGGGATGCGGCGCACCCATGTGCCCAAGGGTGCATTCTCGCCCAGCGAGGGCGAGAAGCCCGCCGTCAGTTCCGAATTGCCGTGATAGGCCTCTTCGGTAACGATGATCCCCCGCCGCCTCGTATGGTGTTTGGCGATGCGCAGCGCCAGATCATTGGCCTCTGATCCCGTGCAGGTGAACATCATATGCCCTTCCGCCCCGATCCGCCCGCCAAAGCTCGGCAGCATCGCCTCGGCATAGCTCAGGATACCCTCCTGTATATAGCGGGTATGGGTGCAAAGCGTGGACATCTGGCGATGCACCGCCTCCACCACATGCGGATGGCAATGGCCGACCGAGACCACGTTGTTATAGGCGTCGAGATATTCGCGCCCCTGACTGTCCCAGAGCCGCGTGCCCTGACCACGGCAGACCTCGACCGGCTCCTGATAGAAGAGCCGGTAAGCGGGGCCGAGCAGCCGCGAGCGCCGCTCGATCGCGTGGCGGAGCGCGGGGTCGAGATGGTCGAGGCTGTTCGGGTCGAAGGCATTGACCATTTTGCCGCCCGTCTGTGCGGGCGTCTGTGCGGGCAGGGGGGAGACGACATTCATGGGAAGGTCCTTGGAGTGGCTTTACAGAAGGCGCGTGGAGAGCTTGGCGGGGTCCTGACACAGATACCAGTCGAGCTGGGCCCAGCCCTGATTGGTATTGCGAAGGATATAGGTGCGGTTCTCGGGGAATTTCTTGGCCCGCCAGAGGGTCAGCAGCGCGCGGGTGACCACGCGGGCAAAGACCAGATGCGGCAGCAGCCGGCGCTCGGCGGGGTCGAGGGGCGCATGGGCGATATGGCCCTCGAAGAGCCGCGTGGCGCCGGTGAACATCTCCTCATGGCCCAGTTCTGTCTCGTCGCGCGGCAGCTGGTTGAGCATCGCGGTCGAGAGGTCGATGGCCACGGCTGTTTCCACCACATCGCCGAAATCGATGATGCCGGTCAGCGATTGCGCCCGCGTGCGGTCCACAAGGAGATTGGAGCGGCTGAAATCATTATGCAGGATCTGGCGGGGCAGGGCGTTGATCCGGTCTGCCATCGCGGTGATCTGGTCGAAGGCCATGGTGAGCGGTTTACGCTGGCGCGGGTCGTCCACATGGTCCAAGAGCCCCGCAAGTGCCGGCAGATGGCGCACATCCCATGCGATCTGGCGGGCGGCAAAGGGGTGGCGGAAATCGGCCATGGCCAACCGCAGCCGCGCGTTGATCTCGCCGATCCGGTATTGCTCTGCGGCCACGGGGGGGAGGGTATCGAGCACATCGCCCTCGAGATAGCTCATCATCCGTGCAAGCCGTGGCCCATCGGGGCCGGGCAGTGCCACCAAGGCACGGCCATCACGCGCGGGCAGCACCTGCGGCACCGGCAGATCGGGGGCACGGGCCTTCAGATGCAGTAGCGTTTTCACCTGAAGATCCAGCTCCTGCGCACTTTCCGCAGGATTGGCGATCTTGAAGATCAGCTTGGTGCCCGAGGAGATAAGCGCGAAAGTGTCATCCTTCTCGGTATCGAGCCGCGTCAGCTGGCCCTCGATCCCCCAGATCTCCTGCGCCAGTTTGGCGGCCTTCGAAGCTTCGATCCGCGTGCAGGCGGCGGAGAGCGCGCCGAGGTCGATCTGCGGTTGCTCGGTGATGCGGGTGTCGGTGGCGGGGGGCAAACGGGTCTCCGTTCTGGGTTAGGAATGGGAGGGGTGCAAAGCGAGTGCCTCGCGCGCGCTTCGGGTGGTGCGCGGGATTGCGCGGTTGAGATCCGCCAGATAAGGCCCCCGCGCATCGGGGCTTTGCGGGCGGTCGGCGTGGTCCTGCAGTGCCGCATCGACGATCTCGCGATAGGCGCGGGCGGTGCGCTGGGTGATGACGTTACGCGTGGCGCTATCGGCGTTCTGTGCCAGAGCCAGCTCGGCCCTCGCCTTGTGGATCATACCGTTGAACTGGGCGCGCAAGGCGCTGGCATGGGAGATGTAATCGGGCTCGATCAGACGTTGCAGACGCTCGATATCCCACCATTGATCGGGATCGGTGATCTCCTCGGGTTGGGTCCAGTCATGCGGCAGCTCGCAATCAAGCCAGAGCGGAATGAAGCCCGACAGGCAAGGCGAGGCGAGGCTTGCCCAGATCTCGCGCGGGGCATCAGGTTGCGCAGGCAGCGCCACGATCATCGAGGCGGCGGTTTCCGAGCCGAAATCGGGTTTTACCCCGTGCATGCAGACACAGGCCTGACCATCGGCACCCGGAGACCAGTCGGGGGCGCCGCCATGATCGCGCAGCACCTCGATCATCTCGCCCAGCCCGATTTTGCCTTGGGGCAGGCCCGCCACTTTCGCGCGTGACATGGCCAGCCGCGCGCGGCAGCTGGGCAGATTGGCGCGGGTGGTGTCGGTATAGGCGCGCGCCCAGTCAAAGGGCGTGCCAGCCTCGTGCCAGCCTTGCGCTGTGGCAAAGGCTTCGGCCCGATCCGAGATCAGATCATAATCGGACCCTATGGAATAGACATTGGAGATGGTGGCCCATCCCGTCACCCGCTTGGCAACCCAGTGGCGGCCTGCGCTTTCCACGACCCAGCCGGTGCGGCTATCGGCCAGAAGGAAGGCATTGTGATAGACCATCTCGCGGGTCAGCGCGGCAGCCCCGCCCTGACCATGCGCCTCGATCAGGCCGGTCAGCACCTCCAGCCCCTCATCGGCATCACAGGCGCGTTCGAGCGTCAGGCGTAACAGATCCATCCCCAGCAGGTTCGGGCCGGCACCGGCAGGCAGGCGCGACCAGACCGCCTCGTTGCCGATAGTCAGTCCGTGCTCGTTCACTCCATGCTCGAAGCCCCAGATCCACCACGGGCGCGAGCCGAGGCAGGCATGGGTGCGGCCCACCTGCGGCAGGTCGATATAGGTCGCGCGCACTCGGGCATCTGGTGCATGGGTCGCGGCCTCGACCCTCGTCAGATATTGCGCCTCGTTCGGCTCGCGGTCCGAGTTCTTGGCAAAATAGCTGCGCCCGTCTCGGGTCAGGGAGCCCAGCACCAGCATCGTATCACACATGGCAGGGCCTTATCCGAGCTTGGTCACATGGACCTTGGGCAGATGCCCTTGGTTCCATTTGCCGTCGATGGCGCGCTCGACCTGTGCCGCCAGTTGCAGCAGCAGCCCGTCATTGCCGATGGCGGCATGGATCTGCATCCCCAGTGGCAGGCCATTGGCATGGGCGGCCAGCGGCAGCGACATGCCCGGCGTGCCGCAAAGATTGTTGAGCGGCGTATAGGCGAAGAAGCCCCAGAGGTTCTGGAACCAGTCGAGCGCCGAGGGGGTCTCGGTGATCGTCAGATATTCGGTGGTGCCGATCGCGGGGGTCTCGCGTGCGGTGGTGGGCGTCAGCAGGATGTCCCAATCCTGATAGACCGCGCCAAAGGCACGGGCGGTGGTGTTGAAATCGAGCTGCATATCGGCGCGGGTGGTGTAGCTGATATCCTTGCCCTGTTCCCAGATGCGGATATTCATCGGCTCGAAGAGATCCTCGGGCGGCGTCTCCAAGCCCTTCATCCGCAACAGGTTATTCACCACTTGCGCGAAATTCGAGATATAGCAGGTGGTCTGCGCGGCATAAGCTTTCTCGAAATCGACCTCTGGCGTGACGAATTCCACATGATGGCCGAGGCTCTCGAAAAATTCCGCCACGCGGGTCAGCTCGGCGGCAATATGGGGCGTGGCCGCATAGGGACCCCATTCATGCGAGACGGCGATCTTCAGCGGTTTCGGGTCGGCCTTGATCTGCTCGAGGAAGGGCTTTTCGGGATGCCAGAAGGGCATGAATTCGCCCGGCGCACCGCCGCGGCAATTATCGACAAAGGCCGCCGTGTCGCGCACCGTGCGCGAGATACAGCCCTGGGTCGACACGACAGAGGTGAAATCGGAATTGACCGGCGCGATGGAGAAGGTCCCGCGCGAGGATTTTAGCCCGATCGCCCCGCAGCAGCCCGCAGGGATACGGATCGAGCCGCCGCCATCGGTGCCATGCGCAAGCGGCAGCACGCCCGCGCCCACCATCACCGACGAGCCCGCCGAGGAGCCGCAGCTGGTAAAGCCCGTATCCCACGGGTTGCGGGTGACATACATCGCGGGGTTCTCGGCCGAGCTGCAGCAGCCGAATTCGGGCGTTGTGGTGCGTCCGATGATGTTGAGACCGGCCTCCTTGATCCTTGTGGTCAGGAAGGCATCACTCTGCGGGCGGTTGCCTTGCAGATAGAACGAGCCCTGTTCTTGCAGGCGGCCCGCCACGGTGGGGCCAAGGTCTTTCATCAGGAAGGGCAGGCCCGCGAAGGCGCCCTGTGGATTGGCCCCGTTGACAGTGCTGTCGGCGACTGCATCCTCGAAGACCTCGATCACGCCCGAGATCTCGGAATTGACACCGTTGATGGCACGGGCGGCTTGCGATGCGACCTCCTCGGCGGTGATCTCGCCTGCCTTGATGCGCGCGGCAAGGCCCAGCCCGTCATGGGCGAACCATTCATCCCAGCTCATTACCTGCGGATTATCCAGAGTGTCGGTCATGCGGAGTCTCCTGTTCGGCGTGCCTGTCCCGCCTGTCCGGTCGGGAGAGGATGCGCCAGTGGCGTGGGATACAGGAGGATTCCGCCGGAACATCTGGGCGGGCTTTGATCACGCAGGCGGATGACGCCGTGAAAACTCCTGCTTTCGGGTCAACGCTACTGGATTGTCGACAATTATCAATGCTGAATTTTTTTGACGTTTACGAGAAGGAATACGTTCCGTCCTGCAGAATGGGCCAAGCGCCGGTGCTTGCGCCAAGCCACTGATTTTAGAGATCAATAGCTGCCCGTTATAGACGGAATTTTCTGCACGAATGACGAAATCCATATAAATTTCAGACGATTAAAAAATCATCATTAGGATAGTAAGCCTCTTATATCATTCCTGAATTTTTCCGTCAAAAGTCTGCAACCAGCGCGTGATCGGGGCAAATTACGGGCTTTGCGGAACACAAGCTTGCCTGCGCGGAAGATCTGCCCTTAGGCTGGATGAGTGATTGTCGACAATCACCAACAATCCAAAGCACGACGTCCAACAGGAGATCATCATGTTTCTTCCGAAGTCCTCTTCGGGGCTGCTCAAAGGTGCGCTGCTCTCAGCCCTTCTTGGCGCCAGCTCCCTGACCGCGGCCCATGCCGAAACCACGATTACCGCCGTCATGAACGCGCCGCTCAGGGCGCTCGATCCGGCGATCAGCACGGCCTATATCCTGCGCAATTACGGCTATATGATCTATGATACGCTGCTGGCGCGTGACGAGGCGGGCAAGGTCCAGCCGCAGATGGCCAGCTGGAAAGTCTCCGATGACGGGTTGACCTACACCTTCACGCTGCGCGACGGGTTGAAATGGCATGATGGCACGCCGGTGACGGCGGCGGATTGCGTGGCCTCGATTGCGCGTTGGGATCAGGTCGACAAGACCGGTCAGGTGATGGCCAAGCTGATGAAATCCATGGACGTTGTGGATGATAAATCCTTCACCCTGACCTTTGGCGAGCCGACCGGTATCGCGCTTCTGGCGCTGTCGAAACCGTCCGGCATCGCGCCCTTCATGATGCAGAAGGCCGTGGCCGAAACGCCGATTTCCACGCCGATCACCTCGACCATCGGCTCTGGCCCGTTCAAGTTCGACGCGGATGCCTATCAGCCGGGCGTGAAGGCCGTCTTCCTGAAAAACACCGATTACGTTCCGCGTGACGAGCCCTCCAGCGGCATGGCCGGTGGCAAGGTCGTTAATGTGGACAAGGTCGTCTGGACCACGATGCCCGACCCGATGACGGCCATGAGCGCGATGATGTCGGGCGAGGTCGATTTTATCGAGCAGGTGCAGCAGGATCTTCTGCCGCTGGTCGATGGCAATCCCGATTTCTACACGCAGGCCTTTGCCAAACAGGGCAGCCAGAACCTGGTGCGCCTCAACTGGACCCAGCCGCCCTTCGACAACCTGAAATACCGTCAGGCGGCGATGGAAGCCCTTGGTCAGAAGCCGATGCTGAACGCGCAGGTGGGTACGGGCGAGGACAGCTCGAGCACCTGTGCCGCCGTGTTCGGCTGCTCCGGCCCCTATGCCACCGATTACAAGGCCGATGAGGTCATCGACGCCCATCCCGAGAAGTCGAAGGAACTGCTGAAAGAGGCAGGCTATGACGGCTCGCCCATCATGCTGATGCAGGCCACCGATCTGGCTTCGCTTGCGCCGCAGGGTCCGGTGATTGCCCAGCAGCTGCGCGATGGCGGCTTCAAGGTTGATGTGGTCGCGATGGACTGGGCCAGCGTTGTGGCACGCCGCTCGTCCAAGGCACCGGTGGCCGAGGGCGGCTGGAACATCTTCTCCACCACCAATGTGCTGCCCGATGTGGGCGATCCGGTGGGCTTCATCGGCACGGCTGCAGGCGGCGATAGCGCCTGGTTCGGCTGGCCGGATGTGCCCGAGATCGAGAAGCTGCGCTCGGCCTTTGCCGAGGCGCCCGATACCGCCTCCCAGGTCAAGATCGCCAAGGAAATCGACCAGCTGGCCATCGATAATGTCGTGATGATCCCGATGGGGGAATTCGCCAATATCAACGTGGTCTCCTCCAAGCTGAAGGGCATGCCCGAGGCTGAAGCCCCCGTCTTCTGGAACGTGACCAAGTCGGAGTGATCCTGACATGCTGCTTTTCATCACCAAACGAATCCTGTCGGCCATCCCTGTGCTGTTTATGGTCGCGATCATCGTGTTTCTTGTTTTGCGCATGTCGCCGGGGGATCCGGCGGTGATGATTGCGGGGCCCAATGCGACCCCCGAGCAGCTTGAGCAACTACGCGAGAGCATGGGGCTGACAAAGCCCCTGCTCGAGCAACTCGTGATCTGGCTGGGCAATATGGCCCATGGCGATATGGGCACCTCGCTGATTTCCGGCCAGCCCGCGACCGCGCTCATCATGGACCGGTTCGGGCCCACGCTGGCGCTGAGCCTGTGCACCGTGGTGCTGGCGATTGCCGTCTCGATCCCGCTGGGCGTGATCGCGGCGTGGCAACAGGGCAAATGGCTTGACCGGCTTGTGATGGCGGGCTCGGTTCTGGGCTTCTCGGTGCCGGTCTTCATCATCGGCTATGTGCTGATCCTTGTCTTCGCCCGCATCCTCCACTGGTTTCCGGTGCAGGGCTACCAACCGCTGGCCAATGGCTTCGGCGGGTTTATCGAGCGGCTCGTGCTGCCCTCCGTCGCGCTCAGTTTCCCTTATATCGCGCTCATTGCCCGCATCGTGCGCACCAATGTCATCGAGGTGATGAACGAGGATTACATCCGCACCGCCCGCGCCAAGGGCCTGCGCGAAAGGTCGGTCCTGATGGGCCATGCGCTTGGCAATGCGGCCGTGCCGATCATCACCATCATCGGTGTCTCGATCGCCATGCTGATCGGCGGTGTGGTGGTGACGGAATCGGTCTTCAACATCCCCGGTCTCGGGCGGCTCGTCCTCGATTCCGTTCTGGCGCGGGATTACACCGTCATCCAAGCCGTGATCCTCCTGTTTTCGGCCATTTATGTGGTGATCAATCTCTGCGTCGACCTGCTCTATGGCGTGTTCGATCCGCGCATCCGTCACTGACCCAAGCTTAGGAGATCTTTCATGAAATCCGATACGTCCGCCCTTGATGATGCGTCTGTCACCCTGCCGGAGATGGAGGGAAACCGCTCGAAATCCGGTCTTTTCGCGCTGATCGGCGGCATCTTCTCCAGCTGGCCTGCGCGGATCTCCGGCGCGGTGCTGCTGATCATCGTATTGATGTCGGTCTTTGCGCCTCTGATCACCGCGCATGACCCGATCCAGCTAGACCCCTCGGTGCGGCTCCAGCCGCCCTCGGGTGATCATATCCTCGGCACCGACAGTTATGGCCGCGATATGTTCTCGCGCATCGTCTACGGCTCGCGGATCTCGCTTCTGGTGGGAGCGGGCACGGTGGTGATCTCGATCCTCTTCGGGATGCTCATCGGGGTGCTGACCGGCTATTTCAAATGGGTCGATGCGATCCTTAGCCGCGTGATGGACGGGCTGATGGCCATTCCGGGTGTGCTTCTGGCGGTGGCGCTGGTCGCCATTTCGGGCGGCACATTGACCACGGTGCTGATCGCGATTTCCATCCCCGAGATCCCGCGCGTGGCGCGGATGGTGCGGGGCGTCATCATGGGCGTGCGTAACGAGCCTTATGTCGAAGCGGCCTCTGTTCTGGGCACCTCCATGGGCAAGATGGTCTGGCGGCATATGCTGCCCAATACGGTCGCGCCATTACTGGTGCAGGGCACCTATATCTTCGCCGCCGCCATCATGACAGAGTCGATCCTGTCCTTTCTCGGCGCGGGTGTGCCGCCCGAAATTCCCTCATGGGGTAATATGATGGCCGATGGGCGCAAGTTCTTCCTGCTCAAGCCCGAACTGATCTTCTTCCCCGGTGTCATGGTGTCGCTGACGGTGCTGAGCGTGAACATGCTGGGTGATGTGCTGCGCGACCAGCTGGACCCGCGCATGGCGAAACGCCTCTAAAAGGAACATGCTATGAAAGATGATGCAGAGGTCGTGCTCTCGGTCGAGGATGTCAGCATCGACACCCGTCCCAAGGGCGCCCGCCCCATCACCCGTAATATCAGCTTTACCGTGAAGGCCGGAGAGACGGTCTGTGTGGTGGGCGAGAGCGGCTCGGGCAAGTCGATCACCTCGATGGCGGTGATGGGTCTGTTGCCGAAAGACGCGCTGCAGGTCACCACGGGGCGTATCCTTCTGGATGGCGAGGATGTGCTGCAAGCTTCGCCCGCACGGATGCGCGCTCTCAGGGCTTCCAAGGTGTCGATGGTGTTCCAAGAGCCGATGACCGCACTCAATCCGGTGAAGACGGTGGGGGAGCAGATCGACGAGGTTCTGCGCATCCATACGAAGCTCTCCAAGCCTGCGCGCCGCAAATCGGTCTTGCAGATGATGGAGCGGGTGCATCTGCCCGATGTGGAACGCATCTATGCCAGCTATCCGCACCAGCTGTCGGGAGGGCAGCGCCAGCGG
Organism: Thioclava kandeliae; assembly: GCF_040297545.1. Lineage (NCBI taxonomy): Bacteria > Pseudomonadati > Pseudomonadota > Alphaproteobacteria > Rhodobacterales > Paracoccaceae > Thioclava > Thioclava kandeliae. The sequence continues at coordinate 74,322 of NZ_JAYWLC010000016.1, read as the reverse complement.
ATCGTGATCGCCATGGCGCTGATCTTGCGTCCGCGTCTCCTGCTGGCCGACGAACCCACCACCGCGCTCGATGTGACCACGCAGAAGCAGATCCTCAATCTGATCAAGGAGTTGCAGGAAGAGGAAGGCACAGCGGTGGTGTTCGTCACCCATGATTTCGGGGTGGTCTCGGATATTGCCGACCGGATCGTGGTGATGAACCGCGGCGATCTGGTGGAAACCGGCACACGCGATGAAATCCTCGCCCGCCCGAGACAGGACTATACGCGGATGCTGATTTCCTCGGTGCCCTCGATGCTGCCGCGTTTTGCGCCGCTGCCTGCCGAGCCCAAGGTGCTCGATGTGATCGGCCTCGCCAAGACCTATGGCAAAGGCAGGAACGAGGTCAAAGCCGCGCGAGACATCAATTTCACCGTCCGCAAGGGCGAGATCACGGGGATCATCGGTGAAAGCGGCTCGGGTAAATCCACCGTGGCGCGCTGTGTGATGCGGCTGACCGACCCGAGTGACGGTGCGGTGCGTCTGCAGGGCAAAGATATCGTGCCGATGCGCGACCTGCGCGAGATGCGCAAACAGGTGCAATATATCTTCCAGGACCCCTACCGCTCGCTCAATCCGCGCCGGACCATCGCGCAATCGCTGATGGAGGGGCTTTTGAATTATGGCATGCCGGAGGCGCAGGCCCGCCGGAAAGCTGCCGAGACGCTGGAGCTGGTGAACCTTCCGGCCTCGGTGATGGACCGCTATCCGCACCAGTTTTCCGGCGGGCAGCGCCAGCGGATCGCCATCGCGCGGGCGATCGTGATGGAGCCGGATCTGCTGATCGCGGATGAGGCCGTCTCGGCGCTCGATGTGTCGGTGCAGGCGCAGGTGCTCGATCTCTTGGAGGATATCCGCGACCGCACCGGTGTGTCGGTGCTGTTCATTACCCATGACCTGCGGGTGGCCGCGCAGATCTGCAACGCGCTCGTTGTGATGCAGAAGGGGCAGATCGTCGAACAGGGTGCCACGCGTGATGTGCTGATGAACCCCTCGCATCCCTATACCCGCGCGCTGATCGATGCCGCCCCCGCGCCCGAGTGGGATTTCCAAAACTTCCGCCCGCTCTTGCGGGCCGTGTGAGAGGAGAAGACATGCGTGTGCTGCTTGCCGGTTTCCAACATGAGACCAATACATTCGCCAAGGATCGCGCCGATATGGCGGCGTTCGAACATGGCGGCGGCTTCCCCGCGCTGTGTCGTGGGGCCGCGATTGCCGAGGTAATGACGCCCACGGTCAACCTCCCCGCAGCGGGCTTCCTGCGCGCGGCTAAAGCGGCGGGGGTAGAGGTGGACCCTCTCCTCTGGGCGATGGCAGTGCCCTCGGGGCCGGTGACGGAAGCTTGCTACGAGAGCATCGCGGGCGAGATCTGTGATCTCGTCAGGGCGGGGCTGCCGGCCGATGCGGTCTATCTGGACCTACATGGTGCGATGTGTGCCGAGCATCTCCCTGATGGCGAGGGCGAGCTGATCGAGCGGATCCGCCAGATCATCGGGCCGGATCTGCCGCTGGTGGTGAGCCTCGATCTGCATGCCAATGTGACCCGCCGGATGGTGGATCTGACCGATGCGCTGGTGGCCTACCGGACCTATCCGCATGTCGATAGCGCCGAGACGGGGGCGGCGGCCTTCGATCTCTTGCAAAAGCGGCTGGCCTTGGGGCGGCCTTTTGCACGGGCCATGGCGCGGGTCGATTACATGATCCCGATCTGCTGGCAATCCACGATGAACGCGCCCGCCGACGGGCTTTATGCCGCCTTGCCGCAGATTGAATCTGAGACCGGCGCGATCAGCCTCTCCTATGCGATGGGCTTTCCGGCTGCCGATTTCGACGAATGCGGCCAGCTCATCTGGGCCTATGGCGAGGCCGCACCCGAGGCCGAGGCTGCCGTGACAGCGCTCCTGTCGAAGGTCAATGACGCCGAGAGCGCCTTCCGGGGCAAGCTCTATACTCCCGATGAGGCCGTGGCCCATGCACTTGCGCGCAATGCGGAAGGCTGCGCGCCTGTCGTGATCGCCGATGCGCAGGACAATCCCGGTGCGGGCGGCAGTTCGGATACCACCGGCCTGATCAAGGCGCTGGTGGCCGCCAATGTTCCCAATGCCGCGGTCGGTGTCTTGTGGGATCCGCAGGCTGTGGCGCTGGCGCAGCGCGCGGGCGAGGGGGCGCAGCTCCCTCTTTCCCTTGGTGGCCATAGCGATGTGGAGGGCGATAGCCCCCTCGAGGCGGTCTTTACGGTCGAGCGGCTCTCGGACGGGCATCTGCGCACGCTTGGTCCCTATTATGGCACCCGCGATATGCATCTTGGCCCCGCCGCCTGCCTGCGTCTTGGCGGTGTGCGTATTGTCGTGGCCAGCCAGAAGGCGCAGATGGCCGATCGTGAGATGTTCCGCTTTGCCGGCGTCATCCCCGAGACGACCCCGATCCTCGTCGCTAAAAGCGCCATCCATTTCCGAGCCGATTTTGCCCCGATTGCGGGTGAGATCATCACCGCCACCGCTCCCGGAGCGATGATGATGCGCGCCACCGACTGGGTCTGGGCGCATCTGCGCGATGATCTGCGGCTGATGCCCGAAGGCCCGACGCAGGCCGAACACCATGCCGCCACCCATGAGGAAGCCTGATCCATGAAAGATAATACAAGCACCGCGCTGTGGCAGATGTCGGCGGCGCAGACCGCAAGCGCCATCCGGCTGGGGCGCGTTTCGGCGCGGGAGGTGGCGCAGGCGCATCTGGACCGGATCGGGGCGGTGAATCCCGCGCTCAATGCCGTAGTCGATCACCGGCCCGACGATGTGCTGGCCCAAGCGGACCGGATCGATCAGCTGCGCGGGCGTGGCGCAGATCTGCCGCCGCTGGCTGGTGTGCCGGTGACCATCAAGATCAATATCGACCAGAAGGGTTACGCTACCTCGAACGGCTTGCGCTCCAAGAAGGACCTGATTGCCACCGAGAATAACCCGGTAGTCGATGGGTTCCTCAAGGCCGGTGCGGTGCTGCTGGGGCGGACCAATACGCCTGCCTTCTCGGCGCGTTATTTCACCGATAACCAGCTGTTCGGCGCGACCCGCAACCCGCGCAACCCCGCGCTCACGCCGGGTGGGTCCTCGGGCGGGGCGGCCGCTGCGGTGACGGCGGGGATTGGTGCGATTGCGCATGGCAATGATATCGGCGGTTCGGTGCGCTATCCGGCCTATGCCTGCGGGGTCCACGGGCTGCGCCCCGGTCTGGGGCGGGTGGCGACCTATAATGCCAGCGGGCCCGACCGGAGCATCGGCTTCCAGCTGATGTCGGTGCAGGGGCCTCTGGCACGCACGGTCCATGATGTGCGTCTGGGCTTCGGGGCGATGGCGGGGCGGGATCTGCGCGATCCGTGGTGGTTCGGGGGCGAGGCCCCGCAGCCCAACCCCAAACGCGCGGCCTTCTGCGCCCATCCCGAGGGGATCGGGACCGACCCCGAGGTAGAAACCGCGCTGCGCGATGCCGCAGACCGTCTGCGCGATGCGGGCTGGGATGTGACCGAGCTGGACGCGATCCCGCCGCTCAAGGAGGCGAGCCGCATCATGCATATGCTCTGGGTGGCGGATGCGCCCGAGCGTATCCTGCAGGCGGCCATCGACGAGGGCGATCCGGGCGGGATCTTTGCCATGCAGGGTGCCATAGACTGGGTCGGTCCCGTCGGCCTGAGCGAGTTTGCCGATGCGCTGACCCGCCGTGCGGCGCTTGTGCGTGAGTGGCTGGCCTTTCTCGAGCAGTGGTCGGTGCTGTTGCTGCCGCCCTCGTCGCGGCTGCCTTTCCCCGTGGACGAAGACCTGAAAGGTGGCTTCAAGTCACTGACCGAGAACCAGTATTTCATGGCGGGCCTGCCCGCTATCGGGATGCCCGCGCTGATGGTCTCGACCGGTGTCGTGGGGGACAATATCCCCGTTGGCGTGCAGATCCTCTCGACCCGGGGGGGCGAGGAAACCTGCCTGCAGGCGGGCGAGGCGATCGAGGCGCGCGGGGTGCCCGCCGCGCCGATCACCCCTGATTTTATGTAACCTGTTTTCCGATACGGACCTGAAATGACCCTGACCGATATCCGCTCGACCCATGTGTCGCGCAACCTGTCCCTGACCAAACCTGCAGCCCGCAGCCCGCGTGGCATCGTGACCGCCCAGAACCGCCATGCCGCCCAGATCGGCGCGGATATTCTGGCCCAGGGCGGCTCGGCTGTGGATGCCGCGGTGGCGACCTCCTTCGCGCTGGGGGTTCTCGAGCCATGGATGAGCGGGATCGGCGGGGTGGGGGGGATCCTTGTGCGCCCCGAAGGAGGCGAGGTTACGGCGATCGATGCGGGGGCGGTCTCGCCCGCCGCACTGGACCCGGATGATTTTCCGGTGGTCGAGGGCAAGGATGGCGATCTCTTCGGCTGGCCCAATGTGCTTGAGGACCGCAATGTGATCGGTGCGAAATCGGTCTGTATTCCGGGGCTTTTGCGGGGGCTCGAGGCCGCACATGCCCGCTTTGGCCGCCTGCCTTGGGCCGATCTGGTGGCGCCTGCTGTGGCGCTTGCCCGCGAGGGGCTGATGGTGGATGCCCATGTCACCGCATGGGCCGCGCAGGAGATGGGCCGGATCCGCCGCAACGAGGCGATGGCCGCGTGGTTTCTGCCCGATGGTCTGCCGCCTGTGGCGCCTGCTGCCGTGGCGGGCAAGGTCGCGCGGCTGGCAAATCCTGCCTTGGCCGAAACGCTTGCGGTGATTGCCCGCGAGGGGGCCGATGCGCTCTATCACGGCGCGATTGCCGAGGGGCTTGCCCACGACATTCAGGCTCTGGGCGGCTATCTGAGCAGCCATGATCTGGCAGGGTTCAAAGCCGAGGTCACGCCCGCCGCCTCCGAACCCTATCGTGACCGCGCTTTGCACTTTGTTCCTGTGCTCAATGGCGGCGTGACAGTGGCCCTGGCGCTGCGCCATCTCAATAAAACGCCCGCAGCCGATTGCCTGACCAGCGCCCGCGCTCTGGCCAAGGCGTGGGAGCATCGCTTTACGCAGATGGGCGACGGGGCCGAGCGGTCCTTGCCCAGCTGCACCACCCATTTCTCGGTGGTCGATGCCGAGGGCATGTGCGTGTCGATGACCCAGACGCTTCTGTCACTGTTTGGCTCGGCAGTGGTGTCACCCTCGACGGGGATCCTCCTCAATAACGGTGTGAACTGGTTCGACCCGCGACAGGGACGGATCAACTGCATTGCGCCCGCCACCAAGGCGCTGGCCAATTACGCGCCGATGATGATGACCGGCGCTGGCGAGACGGTGGCCATTGGCGGTTCGGGCGGTCGCAAGATCCTGCCCGCAATCTATCAGGCGCTGATCCATCTGGTAGATCGCGGCATGTCGCTCGAGGAGGCGATTGCCGCTCCGCGCTATGATCTGTCGGCACCGCCTGTGCTGGTGGCGGATGCGCGGTTGGGGCAGGAGGTGATCACCACGCTGTCTGGGGAGTTTGACGTGGTAATGACCGACCGCGAGATCCAGCCCAACAGCTTCACCACTCTGGGGGCCGTGCGGCGGGTGGAAAACCCCATGAAGGAGGGCCCCGTCAACGAGGGCATGGCGGAGCCGTGGCACCTCTGGGCCGATGCGGTGGTCGAAGGTGAGGCGCTGATGCCGATGCAAGGAGATCTGACATGAAGGATACCCAAACGCCGGATGCCCTCTGGGCATGGCCCGCGACCCGTCTGGCCGCGGCAATCAAGTCGGGCGATCTGAGCGCGCGCGAGGTGGCTTTGGCCCATATCGCACGGGTGGAGGCCACGAACCCCGCGATCAATGCCATTGTCGATTTCCAGCCCGAAAAGACCTTGGCCGCCGCCGATGCGGTGGATGCCAGACGTGCGCGCGGTGCGGCGGTGGGGGCTCTGGCCGGTGTGCCGGTCACGATCAAGGTCAATGTCGACCAGACGGGTTATGCCACGACCAATGGCCTGAAGGCACAGAAAGACCTGATCGCCCGAAGCAATAATCCGGTGGTCGAGAGCTTTCTGGCAGCTGATGCCGTGCCTTTGGGGCGCACCAATACGCCTGCCTTCAGCTATCGCTGGTTCACCAATAACCTGTTGCATGGGGCCACGTATAATCCGCGCAAGAAAGGGCTGACGCCGGGCGGATCCTCGGGCGGTGCGGGAGCGGCTGTGGCCGCCGGTCTGGGCGCGATCGGCCATGGCACCGATATCGCGGGGTCGGTACGCTATCCGGCCTATGCCTGCGGGGTGCACGGGCTGCGTCCTTCGGTCGGGCGGGTGGCGGCGTGGAACGCCTCCGGCCCCGACCGCACGATTGGCGGGCAGATCATGGCGGTCTCCGGCCCTCTGGCGCGGACGGTAGGGGATTTGCGGCTGGCGTTTCAGGCGATGCTGCGACCCGATGCCTGTGACCCCTGGGCGGTGCCTGCGCCGTTCCACGGGGCGGATCTGCCCAAACGCGCGGCGCTGTGCACCCATCCCGACGGGTCCGAGACCGCGCCCGAGCTGGTGGCCGCGCTTCATGCGGCAGCCGAACGGCTGCGCGAGGCGGGCTGGCAGGTGGATGAGGTTGAACTTCCTGCATTGGCAAGCGCCGTGCCGTTGCAGCTTACGCTGTGGATGGGGGATGGCTATGAGGCGCTTCTGGCCAGCGCCGAGGCCGAGGGCGATCCGGGTGCATTGGCCGCGCTGCGCGGGCAGGCGGAGTTTGTAAAAGGTCTGGGTCCCGATGCGATTGCCAAAGCCCTGACCGCGCGGATGGCGATTGCGCGCGACTGGGGGCTGTTCATGGCGCGCTATCCGGTGGTGCTGCTGCCGCCCTCGGCAGAGCTGCCCTTTGCCGATAACCTTGATCTGGCCGATGAGGCCTCGTATAGGCGGGTCTGGGCGTCCCAGATGTCGATGATCGCTCTGCCGGTCACGGGGCTTCCAGCGCTGACGCTGAATACCGGACTTCTGGAGGATGGCACGCCGGTGGGGGTGCAGATCGTGGCGCCGAAATTCCGCGAGGATGTGGCGCTTGGCTGCGCCGAGGCCATCGAGGCGCGCGGCCCGCAGGTGAGGGTGGCGCTTCCTTAAGAGAGGTCGGTCTATAAGGGCGCAGACCGTGTTTGGAGAGAGACGGTATGACACTGAAGAACCTGCGCCCCGTTACGCGGCAATCGACCGAAGCGATCGTGATCGACAATCTGCGCTCTTTCATTCTGTCGGGCGAGATCGGCCCGGGCGACCGGCTGACCGAGGCGGCCATGTCCGAACAGCTGGGCGTGTCGCGCGCCACATTGCGGATGGCGCTGCACCGGTTGGCGGGGGAAGGGTTGATCGAGCAGATCCCCTATACCGGCTGGCAGGTGGCGCGGCTGTCGACAAAGGATATCTGGGAAATCTGGACCTTGCGCGGGGCGCTGGAAAGCCTTGCCTCGCGGTTGGCGGTCAGCCGTGGGGATGAGGCGGTGTTTGCCGCGATCGAAGAAGCCTATGCCGAGCTGGAGGCGGCCTGTGCGCGGGGAAACATGCGTGCCATCAGCGCCGCCGATTTCGCGCTGCATCAGGTGATCATCGACGGGGCCGATAATGCGCGGCTGGCGGCGCAATACCGTGTGGTCGAGCAGCAGGTGCGGGTGTTCATCGCAACCAGCAACCTGCATGTCGCGACCGGCCCCGAGGATATTATCGCCCAGCATGAACCGCTCATTGTGGCCTTCCGTGCCCGCGACGCCAAGGCCGCTGCCGATGCCGCATGGGCGCATGACCAGTCCGAGGGCGAACGGCTGATTGCCTGGCTGATGGCCAATGAAACCCCGCCCGCCAATACTCACAAGGGTTAGCTCCTATGAAAGCATTAATTATTCTCGCGGCATTTTAGATATTTGCCGACCCGGGTGCGCATGGAATCGGTTGAAAGCGGCAGTTTTTGTTCGCATATTGTTCCTCGCAAGCAGCATTCGTTGCCGGCCGGCGCACCACCCCACACCCTTGCCCCCAGTCGGCCGGCAACATCTCTGCCTGTTTCTTTCTGACCATGTTCGCCATAAAAATGCACCCGCCCGAAGGCAGGTGCGCACGCTCGTCCGGGAACCGGGGCGGGCCTTACAGGGTGCCGGCGCGGATCTTCTCCTCGAAGGCCTCGAGCGATAGGCCGCGTGTCTCGGGTACCCAGCGATGCACGAAGAGGAACGATCCCACCGCGATGATCGCGAAGATGAAGAAGGCTGGAGCGATGCCGAAGGCTGCCACGAAAGGCGGGAAGACGAAGGTCAGTATCGCGTTGGCGATCCATAGGCAGAATACGCATATGCCCATCGCGAAACTGCGGATGCGCAGCGGGAACATCTCGGCCAGAAGCAGCCAGACCAGCGGTCCGATCGTGCCCTGCATGAAGAAGACGAAGGCGGCGACGAGCACCATGATTGCATAGGGTTTGAACGCGGTTTCGGGCATCCACAGGGCGGCTAGCCCCACCAGAAGATGGAAGACGGCGATCAGCCCGAAGCCCCCCAGCAGCATGGTCCGGCGGTCGATCTTGTTCATGATGATCAGGCCCACGATGATCCCTGCAAGGCTCATGAGCCCGTTGAGGATATTGGCGATGATCGCGGCCTGTGCCGAGAAGCCCGAATCCTGAAGCAATTGTGTGCCGTAATACATGATCGCGTTGATGCCGGTGAATTGCTGGCATACCCCCAGCACGACCCCGATCACGATCAGCCGGCGGACCCAGGGCTCGCGCCACATGCTGGTGACATCGGCCTCGTCATTTCCCAGCTCCTTCAACTCGCGCACTTCGGCGCGGGCCTGATGCTCGGGGCGGATCTGGCGCAGCACATCGAGCGCCTCGTCATGGCGGTCCTGCGACGACAGCCAGCGCGGGCTGGAGGGCATTCGCAGCATTCCGATCATCAGCGCGAAGGCCGGAAGCACTGCGATGATCAGCATATAGCGCCAGACAGAGGCATGATGACCCCAGAAATTGTAGATGATCGCGTTGATCACGAAGGCCGCGACCTGACCGATGATAATCATCAGCTCGTTGCGGGTCACGAGGCTGCCGCGCTGGTCATGCGGCGCCACTTCGGCGATGTAGATCGGGACGATGGCCGATGCGCCCCCCACGGCGGTGCCCAGCACAAAGCGGAAAAGCGCAAGCATCTCCCAGTTGGGCGCAGTCGCCGCTCCGATCGTGCCAATGATGAACAGGGCCGACAGCGCCAGAATACAGCTGCGGCGGCCAAAACGGTCGGCCAGATTGCCGCCGATCATCGCGCCGATCGCCGCACCGAAGACCAGGATCGACACGACGAACCCTTCGCGCGCCGCCGACAGGCCGAGATCATGGCGGAGCGGCTCGAGCGCGCCGTTGATGACGCCCGTGTCATATCCGAAGAGCAGCCCGCCCAAGGTCGAGACGATGATGATCGACCCCAAACGCTTGGTATGTGATCCGGCAGCGTCTGACGCGCCTGCATCACCATCATTGTTGGTTTGAATATGCGACAAAGATAATCCCCTCCAGATTAAATTAAGTCATCCCCTCCCGGGCAGGTATATCCTAGCGCAGGGTTTGATCTGATATCATCATGTTTTTTCTGGAAGAAATGATTGTTAAACTTGCCATGATACGGGCCAGGGGGATGCTTTCTTGCCAGAGCGCGTTCCCGACGGCTGTGCTAACCATCTGATTTGACGTATCAAAGCAACCATCTCTCTTGAGTGCCAAAAATATTGGTAAATGAGAGATATTATGGGAAATGTTTCATCCCAGATAGCCATATTTTCTCATTATGAGATATTCCGGCAAGGTTATGAGCCTGCTTTTGGTTAGATTGTCTCTGCAATCCGGATATCGATGCGGATGTCGAGCGTATCGAGGAGGCGCGCCTCCGGATAGAGCGTGGCTTCTTCCATCTGCCGGACAACCTTTTCGGCGATTTCGTAAATCGAGTGGCTGATAATAGCATCGACACGGCCCGACCGGAGTTCGGCATCGCCCGCATCGCAATGTTCGGTGCCGACCAGAGGCACGCGCGGCCCCGCAAAATTGGCGAGCGCATCGGCCGCGCCGCGCAGCCCGCCCCCCAGAACCGCGAGCCCCGCCAGATCGGGTTCGGTTGCCAGCAGCTTCGAGACGATCTCGTAGGCGATCTGGTCGGATTCCCGCGTCTCCATATAGGGCAGGACGGTCAGCGTCTCGCTCTCGGCCAGATAGTCGCGCAGGCCCACATCATAGGCGCGGTGGATGTCATAGTCGATCGAGCCCAGCAGAATCGCCACCACGCCTTGCTTGCGGCATAGCTGCCGCATCAGCCAGCCGGTGCCACGGCCCATCTTCTCTCCATTCGCGCCGATGAACCCCGCGATCTCGGGACAACGAAGCGGGCTGAGGAGTGCAAAGACCGGCATATTCGCCTCGGCAATGGCCTGTCGCGTCGCCGGGCCGTCAATCGCCACGATCGCAATGGCGCTGCAGGTCCGGCTCAGGGCGCGCAACGCCTCCGCCGTCTCGCGATCGTCGGGCTTGTCGAGATGGATGATCTCGTGTGTGATGTCGAGCTGTGTGGAGCCGTCGCAGCGTATCTGCAGGATATGCGCAAGTTCCGCATAGAATTCCCGCGACCGTGAGTTGAGAATGAAGCCGAACTTCGCTTCTGGCGCACCTTCGGTCAACCGGCCCAGAATGGTCGGCACCCCGTGATAGCCGATACGTTCCGCAGCGCGCAGCACATGGGCCACCGTGGCCGCGCTCACGGTGCCACGGCGGTTGAGGATGCGGTCCACGGTCGAAAGGCTGACGCCTGCCGCATCGGCCACATCCTTCATCTTGGGTCGCTTCTTCATCGTCATGGGCTGGCCTGCACGGATGTCTGTAACGCCCTATCGGGCGAGCCCCAGTGTATATCGCAAATCGGGCATATGCACCTGTCTTTGCAGTCCCACGACGTTCCGGCGCGACCTGTCACCCGTTTAACGCAGGAAGTTATCGGCCAGGAGATCGACGACCTCCTTGCTGCGCCCCTTCGCCACCGCCTTGGCACCGAAAAGCGCGGTGGAGGCGACCTGCGAGGCCGCGATTTTGGGGGGCATGACCAATTCCATCCGGCTCGTGCGCACATCGAGCACTGCAGGGCCGGGCTGGGCCAGCCAGTCGGCCACCGCCGCCTGCAGGTCGCTTGCGGTCTCGACCCTGCGCCCCCAGAGGCCCATCGCGCGGGCAACCTCGCCGAAATCGGGGTTCTTCAGGCCGGTGAAGGCGTCAAGCAGACCCTCGACACGCTGTTCCATCTCCACAAAGCCCAGAGTCTCGTTGTTATAGATGACGATCTTTACAGGGATGTCTTCCTGCTTCAGCGTCAGTAGATCCCCCATCAGCATCGACAGCCCGCCATCGCCGCAAAGCGCGATCACCTGACGGTCGGGATAGGCCTTGGCGATCCCCATCGCCTGCGGATAGGCATTGGCCATCGTGCCATGCAGGAGCGAGGTCAGGAAGCGGCGCTGGCCCTTCGCGCGGATATGGCGCAGCATCCATACCATGGGAGAGCCGCCATCCGCGGTGAAGACCGCATCATCCATTGCATGGTGGTTGATCGCCATGGTCAGTGCCTGCGGATGGATCAGGCTCGGGTCGGGCTCGCGCGCCTCGCGGCCATAGCCTTCGAGATCCCTGTGATATTGCTCCACGGCCTTTTTCAGCCAGCGGGTATCGGAATGCGGTGCGAGCTGGGGCAGGAGCGCCTGAACGGTGGCCGTCACATCGCCGATTAGCCCCAGATCCACAGGGGAACGCCGCCCGATCGCCATCGGGTCGATATCCACCTGCACGATTTTGGCTTTCTCGGGATAGAACTGCGTATAGGCGAAATCGGTGCCTAGACAGAGCATGAGGTCGCAATTCGCCACGGCCTCCATGCCCGCGCGATTGCCCAGAATGCCGGTCATGCCGACCTGCCACGGATTGTCGGGCTCGATGAACTCCTTCGCGCGGGTCGAGTGCACGATGGGCGCGCGGATCTTCTCGGCCAGCGCGATCAATTCGGGGCGGGCATCGCGGGCACCGATCCCTGCATAGATCACGGGGCGCTGCGCCTGATCCACCATCTGCGCCAGTCGCGCCAGTTCGGTAGGTGCGGGGGTCACAACGGGCGCAGGCCGGTGCACCGACCATGCCAGCGCGTCCTCGGATTTCTCGGTGAACATGTCGCCATTGACGATGATGACCGCGAGCCCCTTCTTGGTCAGCGCGGCCTGTGCGGCAAGGGTGGTGATCCGGCGCGCCTGATCGGGGTGGGAAATCCGCTCGCAAAACACCGATGCCTGTTGATAGATCGCTTTCTGGTCGACCTCTTGCGGAAAGCCCAGACCTTCCTCGTTACGCGCCACATTTGAGGCAATCAGTACGACCGGCGCGCCGTTGCGGTGGCTTTCGAACAGGCCATTCACGAAATGCAGCGATCCCGGCCCGCAGGTGCCCGCACATAGCGTCAGCTCGCCCGTCATATACGCCTCGCCGCCGGCAGCAAATCCGCCCGCCTCCTCGTGGCGCACATGCACCCAGTCGATCTCGGATTTGCGCAATACGTCGGTGAAATGGTTGATTGTATCGCCGACCACACCGTAACAGCGCTTGGCCCCTGCGGCCTGAAGGGTCTCGGTAATGATTTTTGCAACGGATTTGGACATATCGCAGCCTTTCGGAGTTGAAATCTGAGGTTTTACGTCTGTCCCTGCAACGTTTTGGCGGGCAGCTCGGATCCTGTCGCGCGCGCACAAGAGTGTGAGGGCGGGGCATGACGCGACGAGAGAGAGCCCGAAAGCAGAAATTGATCTCATATCAAGGAACAGCGCCTCCGCCGCTGCGTTACCGCGTAGAATTCATGGAAATGGCGGGCCCGCCCATGTGCGGGTTTTGAGGAGGCTATAATGGCAGGGCGGCTGATCGTTGTTTCAAACAGGATCCCCACGGGCGATCCTTCCGGAGGGCTGGTTGTGGCGCTGCATGACGCGCTTCTGGCGCGCGGCGGCACATGGATCGGCGCCGATCCCGACCCGTCCGAGGAAGGGCGCGACAGGCTTCACGATCTGGGCAATGTGCCCTACCAGAAGCGCGCCTTCCGTCTGAGTGCCGCCGAGCGCGCCAATTATTACAGCGGCTACGCCAATTCGGTGCTCTGGCCTGTCTGCCATCGCCGCACCGATCTGGTCGAAATCCGCTCCGAATACCGCGCCGATTATCTGGCGGTGAACCTGCGTCTGGCGCGGCTTATCGCCAAGGAGCTTGGCCCACAGGATGTGATCTGGGTGCATGATTACCATTTTCTGCCGCTGGCCACGATGCTGCGCTCGCTCGGGGTGACCAACCGGATCGGTTTCTTCCTGCATATTCCTTTCCCCAACATCACCGATCTCGATGTGTTGCCGCGCCCCAAGGATTTCGCGCGCTGGCTTGCGGGCTACAATCTCGTCGGGCTGCAGACGCGCCGCGATGTGGCGCGTGCGTTCGAGATGTTTCGCGCCGATCCGCGGGCCGAATTCCTGCGCGACGGGACGGTGAAATTCGAGGAGAATATCGTCTCTGTGGCGTCGTTCCCGATCGGGATCGACAGCGAGCAGATCGAGGGAATTGCCGCGCGCGCCGACACGGGACCTTTCGGGGCGGCCGATCCGCGCGAGCTGATCATCGGTGCCGACCGGCTGGATTACAGCAAAGGCCTGCCGCAGAAATTCGAGGCCTTCGGGCGTCTCCTGCAGGGGCGCATCGATCCGCAGGCGCGGCCCACGCTCTTGCAGATCGCCTCGCCCAGTCGCGCCGATGTCGCGGCTTATCAGCAGATCACCAGCGAATTGCAGGCGATTTCGGGCCGTATCAACGGACGGTATTCCGAGCTGGATTGGCAGCCCTTGCGCTTCGTGCATCGCTCGGTCGATCGCGAGCGGCTGATCGGGCTCATGCGCCGTGCCGAGGTGGGACTGGTCACGCCTCTTGCCGACGGGATGAACCTTGTGGCCAAGGAATTCGTCGCGGCTCAGGACCCCGAAGATCCGGGAGTATTGGTGCTGTCGCGCTTTGCGGGGGCGGCGGAGGATATGAAAGGTGCGCTCCTGATCAATCCGCATGATCTGGACGAGACGGCGGGCGCGGTAGAGCTGGCCTTAGCGATGCCGCTGGCCGAGCGCAAATGCCGTTTCGAGGATTGCCTGCAGGTGGTGCGCGACAGCCGGATCTCGGTCTGGACGGATCGCTATCTTGCGCGGCTGGCCAGCTGCGTGCCAACCCTGTCACTGGCGCCCAGAGCCAGCGCCTGATGACTGCCAGCCTGCGGCGAGGCCGAGGCTTCTGGTGAACTCTGCCTGCCGCGCCTCGGCTAGCGCGCGGTCGGGCAGGCGCAGAAGGTAGGCGGGGTGATAGGTGATCAGGCAGGGCGTGCCATCGGGCAGGGTCTCGACCTGTCCCGCGCGCTCGACCAACTCCTTGCCCGTGCCGGTCAATGACGCGGCAGCGGTGGCCCCCATCGCCACTACCAGATCGGGACGGACCAGCTTGCGTTCGAGATCCAGCCACCAGCGGCAGGCCTGCACCTCTCCCGCATTCGGGGCCTGATGCAGCCGCTGCTTGCCGCGTGGCGCGAATTTGAAATGCTTCACCGCGTTGGTCAGCCAGATCTTTTCACGCTTAAGCCCTGCTGCCTGCGCGCAGCGGTCAAATAGTTGGCCGGCTGGCCCTACAAAGGGACGGCCCTTCAGGTCTTCCTGCTCCCCCGGCTGTTCACCCACCACCATCACGCGGGCCGCGGTTGCACCTTCGCCCGCCACCCCTTGAGTCGCGCAGGGGCCGATGGCGCAGCGGCGGCAGGCATCGAGCGCCGGTTTCATCGTTGCAAGCGTCACATCCTCGGGCAGGTCTTTCGGCGCGGGCCGCAGCTTCTCGGCGATGGCGGCGGCGGGCAGGGGCATGGCCTCCTGCATGGCGCGAGCGCGTTCGGGCGCTTGCCGGATCATCTCGGGGATCAGCCGCGCCTCCGGCAGGTTCTTCCAGTATTTGCGCGGCATCTCGGAGGTCATCGCCTTCACCATCAGCCGCGCGGGGTTGAAAATATGGGTGAAATAGGTCCGCCACAGCTCTTCGGTGGCATCCTCGGGGGGTGGAGTGTGATCTTCGGTTTCGGTGTAACTCAACCGGCCGCCCTCGAACCGCGCGGTCAGCGAGGGTGTGGCGATCACCCAATCCATATCGCCGAAACGTTTGGCAAAGAACGGGGTCGCAGGCTCGACGATAGGGTGGTCCGGCTCGAACCACGCAGCAAAGGCGCGGCGGTTGGCGCCTTGGGCGGTGATCTCGCGGAAGCGGACAAAAGCATGCATCTTGTGGATATCGCGCCGCACATGCTTGGCCTGTGCGAGGAGCTTGTGTAGCGCCGGATCACTGCGGTCGCCCCAGCGTAGGGCCCCGCGCGACAGGCGCAGCACGAGGCCATAGGCGCGGGCAAAGCGCTCGGGGTCGGAATGGTGGAGCGCGCATTCGATCTCCGAAAGGGCTGCGCGGGGAAGGGTCAGGGTGACGGGGGCACCCTTGGGCGCGGCACTGCCGCCGAACAGATCGGGGGCCGCCTCTCCCACCCGCCAGAGGACGGCCTCGGCAGGCACACCGCGCGCGGCCAGCCCTCGCGCCGTCTCGCGCCATGCGGCCACCGTGCCGATGCGGGGCAGGGCGATCTCTTCCATCAGAAGAGGCTCAGCTGTTCGGGGGGCGGGGCAAAGCGGGCCCGCAAATCTTGCGCATCGAGGCTGCGCGCCGTCCAGCCCGGTAAGGTGATAAAGGGGCGGGCATGTTTCATCACGCAGCCGATCTTCACCAGCGTCTCATAGCGCAGCGTGCCATGTTTGCGCGCCGCCAGAATGCGTTCGACCGAGCGGGTGCCGAAGCCGGGCACCCGCAGGAGCAGCTCCCTGGGCGCGCGGTTCACATCCACCGGAAATTGCTCGCGATGGGCCAGCGCCCATGCCATTTTGGGATCCACCTCAAGGTCCAGCATCCCCGAGGGTGGCGCGATCTCGCCCGCCTCGAATCCGTAAAACCGCATCAGCCAGTCGGCCTGATAGAGCCGGTGCTCGCGCATCAGGGGCGGGCGTTTGAGGGGCAGCAGCTTCGAGGCATCGGGGATCGGCGAGAAGGCCGAATAATAGACCCGCGACAGGTGATAGCCCGAATAAAGCCGCGAGGCCGAATGCAGGATATCGCCGTCATGCGCCGCATCCGCCCCCACGATCATCTGCGTGGACTGCCCCGCAGGCGCAAAGCGGCCCGCACGGCGGCCTTTATGGCTGCGCTCCTTTGCGGCCTCGCGGCGGTTGCGGACCTCGGCCATCGCGGTGCGGATCTGCTGGGCGCTTTTCTCGGGGGCGTAATCCGAGAGCCCCTTATCGGTGGGCAGCTCGACATTGATCGATAGGCGGTCCGCCCATTTGCCCGCCTCGTCGATCAGCTCGGGGGCGGCATCGGGGATGGTCTTGAGATGGATATAGCCGCGGAAGTTCTCCTGTTGCCGCAGCGTGCGTGCGATGCGCACCATATCGGCCATCGTATCATCGGGGCTGCGGATGATGCCCGACGAAAGGAACAGCCCCTCGATATAGTTGCGGCGGTAGAACTCGACCGTCAGACTGACGACTTCCTCGACGCTGAAACGGGCGCGTTCGACATGGCTGGAGGCACGGTTAATGCAGTAGGCGCAGTCATAGATGCAGAAATTGGTCATCAGGATCTTCAGGAGGCTGATGCAACGCCCGTCCGGCGCATAAGCATGGCAGATGCCCGACCCGCCCGAGGAGCCAAGGCCCTTGCCGTCTTTCGACGACCGTTTCTGCCCGCCCGAAGAGGCGCAGGAGGCATCATATTTGGCGGCATCGGCGAGGATTGCCAGCTTGTCTGATATTGTGCGTTTGACCATGGTGTTCATCATATGTTCACGCATGTTAACGGGCAAGGGATTTTTCACGGCCCGCCCATCACAGTTTGGCGGCATGAAAAAAGGGCCGCCTTGCGGCAGCCCATCGAGTGGTCTCCTCGGGCGTTCTTATGCGCCCTATGGATCGGTTGTCGCTCAGAGTTTCTTGTCCCATGCGCTGCGGTCGATATCGAGATCCGCATACATATCGGGGTCGAGCACCGGACGCTCCACGCCCGCCTTCAGCTGGGCGCGGAAATCGCGCAAGAGGCGCATCGCCACGGGGAACAGCATCATGATCGCCAACAGGTTCACCAGCGCCAGCACGCCCATCAGCGGGTCCGAGAAGAAGAACACCGCCGTTGCCCCGGGTGCGAGCGCACCGATGAAGACAATAGCGACGATCGCGATGCGCAGGATCAGGATCGCTACGGGGCTTTCGCTAAAGACCGAAAGCGCGTTCTCGCCCAGATAGTAGTTGTAGATGATGGACGAGAAGGCAAAGAGCAGCACCGCGATGGACAGGTAGTATTGCGCCCAGTTGCCCAGCTCGCTGGTGACCGATTGCTGCGTGAGGACCACTCCGTCGATCCCTTCGGCACCGGGGACATAGACATCGCTCAAGAGGATCACGAAAGCCGTGCACGAGCAGATGACGATGGTGTCGATGAAGACCGAGAAGGACTGCGTGATGCCCTGGCTGATCGGGTGGCGCACCTCTGCGGTGGCGGCCACGTTGGGCGCGGAGCCCAGACCCGCCTCGTTCGAGAAGAGACCGCGACGCATGCCCTGCATGATGGCCGCGCCCATACCGCCGCCGACGGCCTGTTCGATGCCGAAAGCATTCTTGACGATCATCGAGAAGACCTGCGGCACTTCGGTGATGTTGAGCGCAATGACCACCAGCGCCATCAGCAGATACCCCACAGCCATGATCGGCACGATCACGTCAGAGGCTTTCGCGATGCGGTGGATACCGCCAAAGATGATGATGGCGGAAATGATCGACAGGCCGATTGCCGTCCAGAGACGGTCGATATGGAAGCTGTCCTGCATCGCGCCGGCCACGGTATTGCCCTGGAACGCATTGAAGCCGAAGCCGAAGGCCGCAATGAGGCAGACCGCGTAGAGCCCTGCAAGCCATTTGTATTCGGGGCCCAGACCATGGATGATCGCATAGGCGGGACCACCACGGAAACTGTGTTCGCCCGTGCGGCGCTTGAACAGCTGTGCGATCGAGCATTCGACAAGGCTGGTGGCCATGCCAACAAGCGCCACGGCCCACATCCAGAATACGGCCCCCGGACCGCCCAGCGTGATCGCCACGGCAACGCCTGCGATATTGCCGCCGCCTACGCGTCCGCCGACCGAGACCAGAAGCGCCTCGCGCGCCGAGATCTTGTCATTATCGGCCGCGTTGTTCGATTTGCGCAGAACGCGGAACATCCGTCCGAAAAAGCGGAACTGCACAAAGCCGGTTGCCAGAGTGATGAACACGCCGAAGACGACGAGAATCGGGATCAGCGACCAACCCCAAGTCAGATCGCCGATCTTGCTAAAGATCAGCTCCAGAAAATCCATGATATCCCCCATTATTGTCGCGTTTGGTTTTGTTGTCGCGAATTCGGTGCAAACTAGGGATGCAGTTACGGAATACCATGGTCTATCTTGCATCAGGCAGACGCGACCGGATACATAAGTAGCGTCAACTAGCATCAAGAGGTGGGCGGGTGTCCCAGGATCTGCCACGAAATCTACGACTACTATGTAGTTACCATAGCTCGATCGTATCGGTCTGCCAGCAGTTGGGGGTGAATCGTTCGCAGTTCAACCGCTACCTGACGGGGGAGACATTTCCCTCGCTGCGCTCCATGCGGCGGATCTGCGACTTCTTCGGGGTGGAAGAGGCCGAGCTGCTGCTGTCGCATGCGCAATTCGCCGAGATCGTCCGGCTGCGCCCGCAAAGCACCGGATTGCGCACCGAGCTTGATACAGTGGCCCGCACAGCCACCGATTTGCGGGCGGGTTCGGCCAAGGCGTTGATGCCCTATCTGGGCTATTACCTCACATGGTATAATTCCATGTCCCATCCGGGGCAGGTGCTTTGCGCGCTGACCAGGCTCTACGAGACCCCTTTCGGGGTGAATGTCAAAAGCGTCGAGAGCGTGGGCCGTGTTGGGGCGCGCAAGTTTACCTGCAAATACGAGGGCGCCTGTTTTCTGCTGGGCGATCGTCTGTTCATGACGGTGATGGAGACGCTGACCCGTAACGAGGTGATGCAGATCATCCTCTATCCCAGTTATAACAATCGCATCCGCTATCTGAGTGGGGTGGTTTCGGGGGTGGCGGCCCGTGCGCCGCGTCCGCCTTCGGCCACGCAGATGGTCATGGAATATCTGGGCAAATCGGTCGATCTGCGGGCGATGATGCGGCGCTCGGGGCTTTATGCGCCAGATGACAGCCTGATCCCCGAAGAGGTGCGGCTGATGCTCTCGAACGGGTTGCGACCGGGAAGCCATCTGGTCGAGGCGCCCCTGCCATAACCCATTGGCGAATCCGTCTGTTCTTGATATGTTCCTGACATGGTCGCCGATTTCCACACATCTATCGCGTTGCGCCGCGGGCGGGTGCATGAGGTCCATGGCGCCGGAGCCATGGCCTTTGCCCTGATCACGACACGTAGTGCTGCTGTGTTATGGATCCGCGAGGCATGGCGGGCCGAGGGGCTGGACCCGCAGGGATTGATCCCCTTCCGCCCGCCCGAGGGGCTTTTGCTTGCGCGTCCGTCCGACCAGACCGATGCGTTGGCCGTGGCCGAAGAGGCGCTGAAGGATGGTGCGCTGCCTTTTGTGGTGCTGGAGGTCACGCGCCCGCTGAACCTGCGCGAAGGCCGTCGTTTGCAGCTGGCGGCCAAGGCCGGAAACAGTCTGGGGCTGTGCATCATTCCCGAAGGTATGGGCTCAAACGCCGCCGAGACCCGCTGGCGGGCGGAGCCGGTCTTCGACCCGTTGGGGCAGGGCATGGTGGTGGACTGGCATCTGAGCAAGAACAAATCCGGCCCGCTTGGCACATGGCGTCTGGCATGGGAGGCGCAGGCGGGCCGGATGCGGGTTCTGGCGCAGGCGTCTGCCTAAAAATTGACCCGTCATCTTTCTGCGCCTCTCGCGCGGGCGATTGCGCTTGTCCGCGCGGTCATGATCTTTAGCAATAGGGCGAACCGACAGATATCGCGTAAAGGTGGCCCGATGAATTTGACCGATTTCAAGATCCTGACGTTTGACGTCTATGGCACGCTGATCGACTGGGAGAGCGGCATGTTCGAGGGGCTCAAGCCACTGACCTCGCAGCTGAAAACCCCGTTGAGCCGCGATCAGGTCCTCGAGGCGCATGCCTATCACGAAAGCACCCAGCAGGCCTGGACTCCGGCCATGCCCTATACCCGGCTTCTGGCCACCGTCTATCGCCGTCTGGCAGAGGAATGGCAGATCCCCGTGACATGGGAAGAATGCGAGACCTATGGCCGGTCGGTCGAACATTGGCCCGCCTTCCCCGATAGCGCCGAGGCGCTGCGTTACCTACAGCAGCATTACAAGCTCTGCGTGCTCTCCAATGTGGATGCGGCTTCGTTCAAACATTCCAATGCGAAGCTGGGCGTGACCTTCGATCATGTCTACACCGCCGAGGATATCGGCAGCTACAAGCCCTCGGACCGGAATTTCGACTATATGATCGGGCATCTGGCGCGGGTCGGGATAGCCAAGGACCAGATCCTGCATACGGCCGAGAGCATGTTCCATGACCACCAGCCCGCAAACCGTCACGGGCTGGCCAATGCGTGGATCTATCGCCGCCACGACAAGGAAGGCTTTGGTGCCACGATGAATCCGGGCGAGATGCCGAGCTACGATTTCCGCTTCAACTCGATGGCGGAACTGGCGCAGGCGCATAAAGAGGCGGTTGCCGCAATGGCCTGAGGCGGGGCGGGAAGTCCCTGACCAAAGTCAGGGACCGACGCAGACAGGGGCCTGCACCGTGGGCACCTGTCCAGCCTCGGCCATGAAGGCGCGGAACCCCAGCCCGTCGAGGAAGATCACGCGGTAATGGGCGTGGCCTGTGGTCCACCACGGATCGGGGCGGTCGATCTCGGTGATGAAGCGATGCGCGCAGGCCTGACCCGCGCTATAGGCGATGCCTTCGGGCGAGGTGCCCGTGAGCGGCATATGGATATGGCCGAAGACGATATGGCGAATGCCCTGCGGATGGGCGGCCAACCGCGCCATCACGCGGCCCTCGTCATGCAGGCTGATATTGGTGAAATGGCCGATCCCGTCATCCATCGGCGGGTGGTGGATGAAGATCGTGGGCGGCAGCGGGCCTGCGCCTTGCAGGGCCTTGTCCAGAAATTCCATCCGGTCGGGTCCGAAAATGCCGCCGATCACGCCCGCCTCATGGGTATCGAGAAAGATCAGCCGCCCGAAATCGGTGTCCTGAACCCCCTGCACATAGCCATTGGGATCCAGCGGATGCTCGGGGAAGGCGGCGATGAAATTGGGCCGGTCGTCATGATTGCCCAGCATCAGCCGCACGGGGAAGGGCACAGGCGCCAGGATCTCGCGAAGAAGGTCATAGGCCTCGGGGTCGCCGTGGTTGCACAGATCGCCGGTGATCACCATCAGATCGGCGTCTCTATGGCGGGTCAGGATATCGTCGATGGCCGCGCGCATCTGCGCCTCGGGGTCCACCGTGTTGGCCAGTTGGCCCGCGGGCATCAGATGGGTGTCGGTCAGCTGGATGATCTTCATGGCTCTGCTTTCAAAGGTCATGCGGGAGGCCAGAGCCCCCCGCATGGTTTGGGTCATTCCATCAGGGCGTTGGTCTGTTCCACGATCTGCTTCAGCCCGTCCTCGGGCGAGACCTCGCCGCGCATGACCGTGCCGATGATGTCACGCTGGGTGCGCCAGATACGGACCGAGTCGCCACCCGGATAACCCGCCCAAGGCAGCGATTTGTCGGCCTGCAGCGAGGCGGTTTTTACGTTGGGATGCTCGGCGTAATAAGGCGCCAGATAGGCCTCGCCGGTGGCGTTCTTGTTGGTGGGCAGATAGCCCGTGATGCGCACGATCACGTTCTGCGCCTCGGGGCCGGTGATCCATTTGAGATAGTTCCACGCGGCCTGTTGCTTGGCTTTGTCCTGCGTCAGGATCACCGCCGAATTGCCGCCTGTGGGAACGCCGCCATTGGTTTTGTCATCCAGCGGGAAGGTCGCGGTGGTCAGAGCGAACCGGTCGCCCACAAGGCCCTCGATCGTCTGCACATGCGCAGGCGTCGAGACCATGAAGCCCGTCTTGCCTGCACCAAACTGCTGGCGTGCCTGATCCCAGTCAAAGGTCGGCGCACCGGCCTCGGCGGCCATCTGGCGGATCATCTTCAGCGCGTTCAGCCCGATCTCGTTATCGAAAGCCACCTTGCCGGTGGTCTCATCGACCAGCTTGCCGCCCTGTTCAAAGATCAGCGCCTGCCACAGCCAGTCATCCGGCCAGCCCGCGATATCATAGGCCATGCCCGCCATATCGGGATGCATCTGGTGGATCTTGGCGCCAAGCGCGATCAGCTCGGGCATGGTGTCGGGCATATGCGCCGGATCGGCGCCCGCCTCTTTCACCAGCTCGGAATTGATATAGAGGATCGGCGAAGACGCATTGACCGGCAGGCCGTATTGCTTGCCATCGATCTGGCCAAGCGCCGCCATATTGGGCGAGTAGTTCTTGTCGAGGAAGGACTGACCGCCCTCGGCCTCGATGAAGGGCCCCAGATCGGTGATCTGGCCGCGCGGCTCCAGCGTATGGACCAGCTCGGCGGTCAGGTTATAGCCCGAGAAATAGACATCCGGCAGATCGCCCGTTACCGCCGCGCGCAGCACCTGCGCCTGACCGTCGGTGTAATTGGCGGCGGGTGCTAGGAAGTTGATCTTCACACCCGGATTGTTCTTCTCGAATTCCTCGGCCAGCGGCTGATGGAATTTCGTAAAGCCCGGCATGTTGTAGAGCACATTCAGCGTGACCTCTTGCGCCATGGCGGGAAGCGCCATCAGCAAAGCGGCAGAGGTGGTAAGCCCCGTCAGAACGGTGCGGCGGGTGGGATACATGGGAAAACTCCGGTTCGGTTGGGAGGAAGGCGGACGGGTCATTTGACGCCCGTCATGGTGATGCCCGCGATGAACTGGCGGCGGGCAAGGAGGAAACAGGCGACTATGGGGGCGGTGATCAGGCAGGCCCCCGCCATGAGCGCGCCGTAATTGGTGCCGGTCTCGGCATCGGCAAAGAACAGCATGCCAAGCGGCGGCGGTGCCAGTTCGGTGCGGTTGACGACGATCATCGGCCAATAGAGGTCGTTCCAATGGGCGACCACGGAAAATACCGCGAAGGCCGCAAGCGAGGGCAGCGAGGCGCGCAGGACCAGCCGCCAGCAGATCTCCATTTCCGAAAACCCGTCCAGACGCGCGGCCTCGATGATCTCGTCGGGATAGGAGCGGAAGGACTGGTGGAAGAGGAAGATCGCGAAGACCGACAGGAAGAAGGGCGCCATCATCGCGAAATAGGTGTTGAGCATCTGCGCCTTCGCAAGCCCCACGAACAAAGGCAGCGCCAGCGCCTGCATCGGCACGCAAAGCGCGGCCACAATCACCGATAGCAATATCTTGCGGCCACGGAACCGCAGCTTGGCCAGCGCATAGGCACAGGGCACCGCCGTCAGGACCTGCACGATCAGGATGCCCGCGCAGACGATCACCCCGTTGAGCATGAACCGCGCCATCGGCACCGAGGTCGCCGCCTGATGGAAATTCTCACCGCCCGCGAAGTCTTTCGGGATCGGCCAGAGCGAGATGTCGAAAATTTCGGAAGGCGAGCGGATCGCGGTCAGCACCATCCAGTAGAAGGGCAAAAGCATCACCACAGCGCCAAGGCCCAGCACGAGATGGGGGAGGTATTTCGAGGCGCGCATCAGTAATGGACCTTCTTTTCGAGATGGAGCGTCTGGCCGATCGAGAGCACCAGAACGAGGCCGAGGAAGATCAGCGTCAGCGCCGCCGCATAGCCCGTGTTCGAGTAATCGAAGCCCTCGAGATAGAGCGCGTAGAGCAGTGTCTCGGAGCCTGCGCGGCCCTTGGTCAGCACAGCCACGGTCTCGAACACCTTGAAGGCGGAGATCGAGGTGGTCACCGTGACAAACATCGTCGTCGGCCCCAGCATCGGCCATGTCACGGTCAGGAAACGGTCGATCGGGGATTTCGCGCCGTCCAGCTGTGCGGCCTCGTGCAGGTCCTGCGGGATGGCGGTCAGCCCTGCAAGAAACAGCACCATATTGAACCCCACGACCTGCCAGACGCCGATCAGCGCCATGGTCGGGATCAGAAGCCATGGTGTGCCCAAGAACTGCACCGCATCAAAGCCCGCCCAAGTGATCACGGCATTCACCGGCCCGAGGGTGGGGTGCAGCAGGAACTGCCAGACGGTCGCCATGGCGACCAGCGTGGCGGTGACGGGCAGGAAATAGGCCACTTCCCACAGGCCCCGCGTGCGGCTCCGCCCATGCACCAGAAGTGCCACGCCGAGCGCCAGAAAGATGCCGCAGGGGATGACGATGGCGGCATAGAGCACCGTGTTCCAGAAGGCGCGCAGGAAGACCGCGTCATGGAACGCCTTGGTGAAATTCTGGAGCCCCACGAAGTTCCAGCGGATCGCCCCAAGCTGGTAGTCGGTCAGCGAGAACCCCGCCAGCGTGAGGAGTGGCAGGATATAGATCGCCAGCAGCAGCACCACGGCGGGGGCGGCAAAAAGCATACCCTTGCTGATTTTGGCACCTGTGCGGGCGCGCGCGCGGGTGGGGGCATGGGGCAAATCGAGCGCGCTCATGCCACCACCTTTTGTAGGAGGCGCGCGGTCAGGCGCTGCCCATCGGGGCCGAACACATGCAGCGCGTCCTGTGCAAAGCCCAGATGGACGATCCCGGCGGGCGCGGGGCCCGAGGCGCTCTGGCGCAGGGTAAGCGAGAGCGTCTCATCGGCCAGAAGCGCACAGCTCACATAGCGGTCGGCGCCATGGGTCTCGATACGGGTGACGCGCGCAGGAAGCCCTGTTGCCGCCAGATGCAGATCCTCGGCGCGCAGACCGAGCGTCAGCGGCCCCGCTTGCCGCACCCGCAGATCCAGCATCTCGCCCATCAGGCGCAGTCGGCCATCGGCCATGCTTTCGGCGGGCAGAAGGTTGATCGTGGGCGCGCCGATAAACCGTGCCACCGTCAGGTTGGCGGGGCGGCGATAGAGCTCTTCGGGTGTTCCCAGCTGTTCGATCCGGCCTTCCGACATCAGCGCGATCCGGTCGGACATGGTCATCGCCTCGACCTGATCATGGGTGACATAGATGAAGGTCGCGCCAAGGCGTTTGTGCAGGGCGGCCAGCTCGTCGCGCATATGGGCGCGCAGTTTGGCGTCGAGATTGGAGAGCGGCTCGTCCATCAGGAAGGCTGCCGGATTGCGCACCAAGGCCCGCGCGAGCGCCACCCGCTGGCGCTGTCCGCCCGAGAGCTGCGCCGGTTTGCGGTCCAGAAGCGCCGAGATCTGCAGCAGCTCGGCGGCATGTTCGACGGCGATCTCGATCTCGCGCAGGGTATCGCGCGGCGCGGTCAGCCGCCCCAGCAGCGGCAGCCGGTCGATCAGCCGCAGACGGCGCATGCGCAGAGGCGTCGCGATATTCTGGCGCACGCTCATATGCGGATAGAGCGCGTAGGACTGGAAGACCATCGCCAGATTGCGGTCTGTCGGATCGGTGCCGGTAACATCCTCGCCATCGATCCGCACGGAGCCGGTATCGGCAGTCTCGAGCCCTGCGATGATCCGCAACAGCGTCGATTTCCCGCAGCCCGACATCCCTACCAGCGACAGGAATTCGCCCGCATGGATCTCGAGATCGATCCCCTTAAGCACGGTCGTCGTGCCGAACCCCTTGCCGATACCGGCAAGTGTCACGGATTGGGAGGTCATGTCAGTTTCCTTCGCATCTGTTCGGGCTCCAGATGCAGCGGCAAGGTAACAATCAGGCTTAGCTTTTATGAAAGATTTCCGACAGGGCCCTGACCGCCGCAAGGCATGCAGCGCGATGGGGCGGTTTCGCCGGATGCCCGTCCTTCAGGCAGGGCTGCCGGATTCGGGGGAGATCGCCAAACTTGACAGATCATGACAGTGGCGCCGGTGCGATTGTCATATGCGGTCAAGTCTTGGCGGGGCAGGATGCGCTATCCTTGCTGCAGACATCTATCGGAGGCCCCATGCCCAGCTATCGCCATATGATCGGTTCCGAAATCTTCCGTTTCGACAGCCTGACCGCATTGCTGGCGGCGGCGAGCCCGCAGCGCTCGGGAGACGAGCTGGCAGGCGTTGCCGCCGAGAGCGAGATCGCAAGAGTGGCCGCCCAGATGGCGCTGGCCGATCTGCCGCTCACCGAATTTCTGGCAGAACAGCTTGTGCCCTATGAGGACGACGAGGTCACGCGCCTGATCTGTGATAGCCATGATCGCGCGGCCTTCGCGCCCGTGGCGCATATGACGGTGGGCCAGTTCCGCGACTGGCTGTTGTCGAACGAGGCCAACGCGTCCTCGCTCAAGGCGTTGGCGCCGGGGCTGACGCCCGAGATGGTCGCCGCCGTCTCCAAGCTGATGCGCAACCGCGACCTGATCGCGGTGGCCCGCAAAATCGAGATCATCACCGCCTTCCGCACCACGATGGGCCTGTCGGGCACCGTCTCGAGCCGGCTCCAGCCCAACCATCCGACCGATGATCCGGCAGGCGTGGCCGCGAGCATCATCGACGGGCTCCTTTACGGCATTGGCGATGCGATGATCGGCATCAACCCCGCCACCGATAACGTGCCGCAGGCAATGGCCCTGATCCATCTGCTGGATGAACTCCGCGAGCGTCACGCGATCCCCACGCAAAGCTGCGTGCTGACCCATGTGACCAATTCCATCGAGATCATCAATCGTGGTGCGCCGCTCGATCTGGTGTTCCAGTCGATTGCGGGCACCGAGAAGGCCAATCGAGGCTTCGGGGTGGATCTGGCGATTCTGGCCGAGGCGCAGGACGCGGCGCTGTCGCTCAAGCGCGGCACCGTGGGCCAGAATGTGATGTATTTCGAGACGGGGCAGGGCGCGGCTCTGTCAGCCGATGCGCATTTCGGGATGGACCAGCAGACCGTCGAGACCCGCGCCTATGCGGTGGCGCGCGCTTTCGACCCGCTTCTGGTGAACACGGTCGTGGGCTTTATCGGGCCGGAATATCTGTTTGATGGCAAGCAGATCACCCGCGCGGGCCTCGAGGACCATTTCTGCGCCAAGCTGATGGGCGTGCCGATGGGCTGCGATGTGTGCTACACCAACCACTCCCATGCTGATCAGGATGATATGGACGGTCTGCTGACGCTTCTGTCGGATGCGGGCTGCCGGTATTTCATCGGCGTGCCGGGCGCGGATGACATCATGCTCAATTATCAGTCGCTCTCCTATCACGACATTCTCTATCTGCGCGAAAGCTTCGGGCTGCGGGCCGCGCCCGAATTCGAGAGCTGGCTTTCGGCACAGGGGATTGTGGATGAGGGCGGGCGTATCGCGCCTGCGCCGGACCGGCTGCTGGCGGCGATGACCCGCCCGGCCCTGAGCGCGTGAGGGGATACCATGAGCGATGATCTGACCCGCGACCCCTTCGCCCGCCTGCGTCAAGCCACCCGCGCCCGTATCGGGCTCGGGCGTTCGGGCGCGGGGCTGCCCACGCCGGCGCTCGCGTCCTTCCGGCTCGATGCCGCGCGGGCGCGCGATGCGGTCCATGCGCCGCTGGACGTGGCGGCCTTGCAGGCCGAGCTTTCCGAGTTCGAGACGCTGGCGCTCCGTTCGGCTGCGGCCGACCGCTCCATCTATCTCCGCCGCCCCGATCTGGGGCGCAAACTGGCCGAAGAGGATCGCGCGGGGCTGGCAAAGGGCGATTATGATCTGGCTTTTGTTATCTGTGACGGGCTGTCCTCGGCGGCTGTTGCGGCACATGCGGGCGCGACCCTGCGCGCGGCCCATGAGGCGCTTCCGGATCTGTCCATCGCGCCGGTGGCGATTGTCATCCAAGGCCGCGTGGCTGTGGGCGACGAGGTCGGGCAGGGCTTGGGGGCCCGCATGGTGGCCGTGCTGATCGGCGAGCGTCCGGGCCTGACCGTGGCTGACAGCCTTGGCATCTACCTTACCTATAACCCGCGGTCCGGTTGCCCCGATAGCGACCGGAACTGCCTGTCCAATATTCACCTCAGTGGCGGTCAGACGCCCGCTCAGGCGGCAAGCAAACTGGCATGGCTGGTGCGCGAGGCGCGCAGGCTGGGTCTGACCGGCACCAAGCTGAAAGAAGAGGCTCCCACGCTGGCGGCCTCGGAAACAACCGCAATTCCAAAGGAATAGGCCCGAAGGGGCATCAAAAAACAAAACGGGGAAAACATCATGTCAACTGGCAAAGCGGGGCTGTCAAAAAGCCTCAACGCCTTCCATCTCTGGGGTCTCGCAGTCGGCCTCGTGATCTCGGGCGAATATTTCGGTTGGAGCTATGGCTGGGAAAGCGCGGGCACGCTGGGCTTCCTGATCACCACGATCATCGTGGCGGCCATGTATACCGCCTTTATCTTCAGCTTCACCGAACTGACCACCGCCATTCCGCGCGCGGGCGGGCCGTTTGCCTATGCCAGCCGCGCCTTCGGCCCGACGGGCGGCGCCATCGCGGGCTTTGCCACGCTGATCGAGTTCCTGTTTGCCCCGCCCGCCATCGCGCTGGCGATCGGCTCCTATCTCAACGTCCAGTTCCCCGGGCTTGACCCGAAACTGGCGGCGGTAGGCGCCTATATCATCTTCATCGCACTCAATATCGCGGGTGTGAAAATCGCGGCGACCTTCGAATTGCTGGTGACGCTGCTTGCGGTCTTCGAGCTCTTGGTCTTCATGGGTGTTGTCGCCCCTGCCTTCTCGGTGACCAATTTCGCGGCCCATGGCTGGGCCGGTGCCAGCGAGTTCTCGCCCGTGGCCATCGGCGGTATCTTTGCCGCGATCCCGTTTGCCATCTGGTTCTTCCTCGCCATCGAGGGCGTCGCTATGGCCGCAGAAGAGGCCAAGGACCCGCGCCGCACCATTCCGAAAGCCTATATCGCCGGTATCCTGACGCTCGTGTTCCTCGCCTTCGGGGTGATGATCATGGCAGGTGGCTCGGGCGACTGGACGCAGCTGTCGAACCTCAATGACCCGCTGCCGCAGGCGATGATCCGTGTGGTGGGTGAAGGCAGCGGCTGGACCCATATGCTTGTCTGGCTCGGTCTTTTCGGTCTGGTGGCGTCGTTCCACGGCATCATCATGGGCTATGCCCGCCAGATGTTCGCCCTGTCGCGCGCAGGTCTTCTACCGGAGGTCTTCTCGAAGGTGCATCCGCGCTTCCACACGCCGCATGTGGCCACCATCGCGGGTGGTGTCGTAGGCATCATCGCGATCTATTCGGATAGCCTGATCTCGGTCGCCGGCATGTCGCTGACCGCCACTATCGTGACGATGGCCGTGTTCGGCGCGCTGGTGATGTATATCATGTCGATGGCCTCGCTCTTCCGTCTACGCAAGTCCGAGCCCGATCTGGACCGCCCGTGGAAGGCGCCCCTGTTCCCGGTCCTTCCGGCAATCGCGCTGGGGCTTGCCTGCCTCGCGATGCTGGCGATGATCATCTACAATTTCGAGATCTTCGTGATCTTCGCGATCCTGATGATCCTCGGTGTGGGTGTGGCCGCCTTGCTGCGCCGCAAGGTCGACGCGACCGCAACGCCGGGCGAGTAAACAGGCCTCGCCATATCTGATTTTCCACCCGCCTCTTAATTAGGCGGGTGGTTTATTTTTTAATCATACTCCATGTCTCGCCCTTGTAAACAAGGCAACCGAAGACGGCGCGAATTGCTATAAGCGATGGTTGCGTTCATCCCCATCTCCCAGAGATGGAGGGATTCCCATGCAGGCCCAGACACCGCAGGTTCTCGCCGCAGCCGCGACCGGTATCGACGGATTCATCCGCCGTTACAGGCTGTGCCCTGACAGTTTCTTCGGCAGCCTTGGCTTTGCGCCCGAGACCGCGGCCCAGCCGATGAGCCGGATGGATCTCGACCTGTATTGCCGGATGATGGAACTGGGCGCCGAGCGTTCGGGCGATGTGAATTTCGGGCTGGCCTACGGGCAGGCCTTTACACCAGAGATGTTGGGGCTGATCGGCTATATGGCGATCAACTCGGCCAGTCTGGGCGATGCCGCGCAAAATCTGGCGGCCTATTTCCCGTGGCACCAGCAGGGCACTGCGACCGGCTTCCGCGCACAGGACGATCTGAGCTGGATCAGCTACCGTGTGGCCCCGGATCGTGTGCGGATGCGTGATCAGGACGCGCTGGTGACATTGGGGATGTTCCGCAATGTCCTGCGCCATGCGGGCGGCGAGGATTGGGCGCCCGAATTGATCGAGCTGGAGCAAGCCGATAACGGCACCCGCGCCGAGATCGAGGCCGCCTTCGGGGCGCCTGTGCGTTTCGGCCGCCCGACCAATGCGCTGGTCTTCCGGTCTGCCGATCAGGGACTTGCTATGCCCAAGGCCGATGGTACGCTCCAGCAGCTGTTGCGCTGTAATCTTCAGGCGCTCAGCCTGCGCGAGACGGGGCCTTGCGTGACCGAGGCGGCCGCCGAGGTGATCCGGCTGCATCTGAAAGATACCACGCTGGATCTCGACCTTCTATCGGACAGGATGGGGATGCCGCGCTGGACGCTCCAGCGCCGCCTGCAGGATTGTGGCACCAGCTTCGCACGGCTTGTCGAGGAGACCCGCCACGAGCAGGCCTGCCGCTATCTTGAAGGCTCGGGCCTGTCGATCTCGCTGATTGCGGAAGAGTTGGGCTATTCCGAACCCAGCGCCTTCGTTCGCGCTTTCCGACGCTGGGAAAATACCTCGCCCTCGCAATATCGCAAGGCATTCAACGCCTTGCGACATTAGGGTTGCGGCATCAGAGCGATATCGGGCTGGATCAGTAGCCCCGCTGCATATCGGCCTGATCCTTGCAATGGCCCTGCGCCTCGAATTCCGCGATATTGGCGGCCATGATGTGGCTGCCGGTCTCGGGGTCGACCTGTGAGGCAATATGCGGGGTTACCGTCACCCCTTCATGCGTCCAGAACGGATGGTCCTTGGCCAAGGGCTCCAGCGGGAAAGCATCGAGGATGGCATGGGCGATCTGGCCGCTCTCCAGCGCCTCCAGCAGGGCCGCCTCGTCGAGATGGTCGCCGCGGGCGGCGTTCAACAGGCGGGCACCTTTGGGCAATTGCGCGAAAAAGTCGGCATTCAGGATATGATGGGTCTCGGGGGTCAGCGGTAAGAGGTTCACCACGATCTCGCAGCCCTCCAGAAACGCCTTCAGACCCTCGGGGCCATGATGGCAGGTGACGCCGTCGATGGTTTTGGGGCTTCGCGCCCAGCCGCGCGTCTCAAAGCCGATCTGCGCCAGCAGGGCCGCCGACGCCGCCCCCAGATTGCCCAGACCCAGCACACCGACCGTGCGCTGCCCTGCAACCGGCGCGACCAGCGCCTTCCATTCGGCTTTTGCCGCCGCGAGCTGCATCTCGGGCATGTAGCGGTGCAGGTTCAGCACCTGCATCGCCACATATTCGCGCATCCGCTGGGTCAGATCGGTGCCCACCGTGCGGATCACCGGGATATGGCGCGGGAGTTCTGCATCCGCAGCGATATGGTCTACCCCTGCCGCGAGCGAGATGATGGCCTTCAGATTGGGCAGCCCTGCCAGAAAGCCCGTCGCGGGTTGCCAGACCGCGGCATAGGTCACGGCCTGCGCATCGAAGGGCTCATGAGCGGAAACGATCTCGGCCTCGGGCAGCACGCCCTGCAGGCGGGTAACCCATTTGGCGGAGGTTTTCGGATTGGGGAGGTAAACGACGATGCTCATGATGATCCCTGTAGTATAATTTTGCCGGATCAGAGCAAGAAAACCACGCCGGTGCAAGGCGTGGTTTCAGGGATTTAGTTAGCGCCAGCCCAGAGCGGGAGCCACATGGGTCAGGATGCTTTCCAGCACATGGACGTTATAATCGACGCCCAGCATATTCGGCACGGTCAGCAGTAGCGTATCGGCCTCGGCAATCGCCTCGTCCCGACGCAACTGTTCGATCAGGCGATCGGGCTCGTCAGCATAGCCCCGCCCGAAAACCGAACGGGTCTGGTC
Source organism: Thioclava kandeliae (assembly GCF_040297545.1). Lineage (NCBI taxonomy): Bacteria > Pseudomonadati > Pseudomonadota > Alphaproteobacteria > Rhodobacterales > Paracoccaceae > Thioclava > Thioclava kandeliae. The sequence continues at coordinate 42,016 of NZ_JAYWLC010000016.1, read as the reverse complement.
TATGAAACCGATCTGGTCCTGATCCTTGGAGCCGTTGCCGAAATACATCCGGTCCTGATCATTGGTCAGCGCAAAGATCGAGCGCGACACCGAAACCCGCGGGCTGCGCGCGTGACCCGCCTCTTTCCAGGCCTCGCGATAGGCACGGATCTGTTTGGCCTGCTGGATATGGAAGGGCTCGCCGGTCTCGTCATCTTTCAGGGTCGAGCTTTGTAGGTTCATCCCGAGCTGCGCGGCCCAGATCGCCGTCGCGTTCGAGCCCGCGCCCCACCAGATGCGTTCCTTCAGGCCCGGGCTCTGGGGCTCGAGCCGCAGCAGGCCGGGCGGGTTGGGGAACATCGGGCGCGGATTGGGTTGGGCAAAGCCCTCACCGTCGAGCATCCTGAGGAAAACCTCCGTATGGCGGCGTGCCATATCGGAAGGGCTTTCGCCCTCGGCGGGCTGGTATCCGAAATGCTTCCAGCCGTCGATCACCTGTTCGGGCGATCCGCGCGAGATACCGAGCTGCAGCCTCTCGCCCGAGATCAGATCGGCGCTGCCGGCATCCTCGACCATATAAAGCGGGTTCTCGTAGCGCATATCGATGACACCGGTGCCGATCTCGATACTTGTCGTGCGTGCGCCCACCGCAGCCAGAAGCGGGAAAGGCGAGGCGAGTTGGCGGGCATAATGGTGCACACGGTAATAGGCACCATCGACGCCCATCTGCTCCGCCGCAACAGCGAGGTCGATGGATTGAAGCAGAACATCCGAGGCCGAACGCACCTGCGAGCCACGGTCATCCGCCCAGTGGCCGAAAGAGAGAAAGCCGATCTTTTTCATACAAGTGATCCTTTCAGTTCCTTCGCATCTAGGGATGCCGGCGGGGGGGCTGCAAGGGCGCGGGCTGTTCCCTCAGGCGCAGGCGATGTGCACAAGGATCGGGATTGAGGCGGGGACGGGGATCTGCCATCGTCTGCAGCAGTGATCGGGCCACTCGAATTCGGGGCCGCTTGCACGGTCATTCAATGTATTCTGTAAGTCGGGGAGGAACATATGCCCATTCTGAAACTCCATGTCGACAGGACATGTGACGCACGCATCGATCCGGAGGGGGTCCGGACCCTGCTTGTCGATCTGCGTGCAATCCTTTGCGAGAGACTGTCCTCGGCAGAGGCGGCCTGCCAGCTGGCATGGCTGCCGGTCACGGGCCTTCCGGACCAGCCGGTGGTCAATTGCGAATTGGCGATCCTGCCGAAGCCCGAGCGGACGCGCGAAAAGCTTACGGAACTGGCGGAAGTGCTGAAGGCGCGGATCGAGGAGGTGACCGGACCAAAGGTCGCCGTGCGGATCTCGCATCTCGATGCCGCGACCTATGTCGCGCTGAAATGACAGCAGAGGCGGCGCGTTGTTGCCGCCTCTCCCCTAGCTCGCCATCCGGTTCGGTTCGTCGAAAAGCTCGACGTCTCCCGTATCGATCTTGAAGGTTCCGAGCTCGGCGGAAAGCGCCTGTGTCTCGTTGCGCAGGGTCGTGATCGCGGCATTTGTCTCTTCGAACATCGCGGCATTCTTCTGGGTGGTCTGATCCAGTTCCAGCGTGGCGTTCGAGATTTCCTTGATGCCGATTGTCGTTTCTCGGGTGGCGCCCACAATCCCCTCGATCCGGCTGCGTATGTCACGCACGCCTTGCACGATTTCCTCGAGTGCCCTACCGGTGGAATTGACCATCGAGACCCCACGTTGCACATCGGCGCTGGATGTCGAGATCATGGTGCCTATTTCCTGCGAGGCGTCGGCGGAGCGCTGCGCCAGAGCCCGCACCTCGGAGGCCACAACCGCAAACCCACGGCCCGCTTCCCCCGCCCGCGCGGCCTCGACGCCGGCATTGAGCGCCAGAAGGTTGGTCTGGAAGGCGATATCATCGATCACCTGCAGCACACGTTCGATCTTGGCCGAGGAGTTCTCGATGCTGCTCATGGCGGCGATCGCATCGACCACGACCTCGTGCCCGCGCTCGGCCCGTTCGTTGATATCGGTGACGGTTTTCTGGGTCTCGTCCAGCTCCCGTGACGAACTGCTGACGGAGGCCGACATTTCGGTCAGCGCCGAGGTGGTTTCTTCCAGCACGGCGGCATTCTTCTCGGACCGGCGGGCCAGATCCGCCGAGGCGTCGGAAATCTCGCGGGTCGAGCTTTCGATGCGCTGCGACGAGGCTGCGATGCTCTGCATTGTCGCCGAGAGGGCCTCTGCCGCCTGATTGCTTGACTGGGCGATGCGGCGGAAGCTGCCGCGAAGGGTTTCGGGCATACGATAGGTAAAATCGCCGCGTGCGAAAGTCTGCATCGACCTCTCGACCTCGCCCAGACCCTGTTCGACGCTGGCGCCGATCTCGTTCAGGCCCTGACACAGATCGGCCATGATGCCGTCCTTACCCTCGAGCGGGATGCGTTTGGTGAAATCTCCGCTGGCACAGGCATTGACGACATCCCTAACGTCCTTGGCAATCGCCTCATCGGCCGCACGTTTGGCGGTCGTTTCGGCTAAAGCCTGTTCTGAGGCGCGGCGCTCTTCAAGGCGCAGGACCTCGGATCTCTCGCGCTCGGCATGTTCGCGGGCGAGCTCTTCCTTGGCATGGGTCTCTTCCTTGGCCCGTGCCGTGAGGATACTGCTCCGGAAGGCCTCGATCGCTTCGTTGATGCGGTCGAATTCGACGATGGTTGTCATCGGCATGTCACTCTCGAGATCGCCGGTCGCCATTTTTGCCGCCCGCTGCGATATGTTGGTAACCTCCTGAACCATACTTCTCGTTATGCGCCGGGCAATAACGAGGATCACAGCTGTCGCGGCAAGCATGGCGAGCGTGTTGAGCAGCAGCAGCCATAGCTGATGGTTGCGATATGCCGTGGCGACCTCGTTGATATTGCTCCCCAGACTGTCCTCGAAGGTCTTGAGTTGGCCGATGCGGGTCGTGGTCGCGTCAAAAAACTCCTTGGGAGTGATGCCCTCTACCGAACCCGTATCCGGATAGGCGAAGGCGATCGCGCGTAGCTCGTTCACGCGGGTAAATGCAGAGCCATTTTCCAGCGTCGCGAAGGCCGCCACCTGTTCCGGTGTTGCGAACTGGCGGAAGAAAGCAAACCCCATATCCTGTTGGGAGATCAGCCGGTGCAATGTCCCCAGCCGTGCCGTATCGAAGCGCCCGAGCGCGAAGCCGCCCGAGCCGATAGCCCGCTCGATACCCGCGCGTTCCTTGGCCGCCATGAAGGAGGTGAACGCGCTCAGACGTTTGGCCATATCTGCGTTCAGCCCCATTTCCGTGAGCTGGCCCAGCATCGCGATCGTGTCGCCGTTGATCTTGGTATAATGTCCCAAAGCGTCGGGCACCGGAATGGCGAGATCATCGACCTGCGCCCGCACCGCATCATGCTTCGCGATCTGCGCCTGGATCTCGGCATAGGAGCTGGCCAGCTCGGGCGGGAGGCCATCTGCCACGGCGGACCCGACCTGTGCGACCTCGCGCACCCGCTCATCCGTCAAGGCGCGCTGTGCGGCCAGTTCCTCGGCAAAGGTCGCGCCCTTGCTGCTGAGATAGATGCTTGTCGCGCCGCGTTCTTTTTGCTGCTCATGCACCAGATTGGAGAGAGAGGAGGCAAATCGCATCAGATGGGTCAGGGTCTGCGCATCGAGCGCGTTGGAGATCCGCTGTGTGATCATTGCGGCTGAGAACACGACCACGGCGAAAAGCGGAACCATGATCAGGCGCGAGACCTTCTGATGCAGGAAGACAGGACGCGAGGGTGCGGACATTGTGCGGCTCACCTTATTGACAGTGAGCATAGTCTTAAGCGTGATTTATTAAGAGCTACTTTCCCTCAAGGCGTGTATTTTCATATGCAGAAATTATTTCTGCAGCCGCATCCTTATGAAATATTGGGGCAAATTCCGATTATCCGCGATGCACCGAAATTTAGCGTAAAATCTAGGGTAAATCGGGAAAGCCGTATAAAGGGAAATGCCTCCGGCCTGACCGGAGGCATCTGGCATTATCTTATCCCGCCGAAGCAGAGATTCTTGATCTCGAGATAGTCGTCGCAGCCGTATTTGGAGCCCTCGCGCCCCTGTCCCGATTGCTTGATCCCGCCGAACGGCGCGATTTCCGAGGAGATGGCACCGGTATTGATGCCGACCATCCCCGTCTCAAGCGCCTCGCCCACGCGCCATGCGCGCTTGAGATCGCCCGTGTAGAAATAGCTCGCCAGCCCGAATTCGGTGTCATTGGCAAAGGCGATCGCCTCGGCCTCGGTCTCGAACTTTACCAGAGGCGCCAGCGGGCCAAACGTCTCTTCGGAGGCCACCTTCATCTCTTGCGTAACGCCGGTCAGCAGGGTGGGCTCGTGGAAGGTTCCGCCCAGAGCCGAGCGTTTACCGCCTGTCAGAACGGTCGCGCCCTTCGCCACAGCATCCGCGATATGGTCCTCGACCTTGGCCAGCGCTGCCGCGTTGATCAGCGGGCCGGTGGTCGTGCCTTCCGCAAACCCATCGCCCAAGGTCAATGCGCCCATGGCTTTGGCCAGTTTCTCGGCAAAGGCGTCATAGACACCGGCCTGCACATAGATGCGGTTGGCACAGACACAGGTCTGACCATTATTGCGGAACTTGGCGATCATCGCGCCCTGGACCGCCGCATCCACATCGGCATCGTCGAACACGATAAAGGGCGCATTGCCACCCAGTTCGAGCGAGATCTTCTTCACCGTATCGGCGCCCTGACGCATCAGGATCTTGCCCACGCGGGTCGAACCGGTGAAGGTCATCTTGGCGACCTTGGGACTATCGCATAGCGCCTTGCCGATCCCTGCGGCATCGAGGCCGGTCACGATGTTGAACACACCTGCCGGCACGCCGGCACGCTCGATCAGCACGGTCAGCGCCAGTGCCGAAAGGGGCGTGAACTCGGACGGGCGTGCCACCATCGTGCAGCCTGCCGCGAGCGCGGGCGCAAGCTTGCGCGCGATCATCGCATTGGGGAAGTTCCACGGAGTGATGGCACCCACCACACCCACCGGCTGTTTGACGACAACCATGCGGATGTCGGTCGCATGACCGGGGATGAAATCGCCATAAAGACGCTTGGCCTCTTCCGAGAACCACTCGACATAGGAGGCGCCGTAAAGCACCTCGCCACGGGCCTCGGCCCAAGGCTTGCCCATCTCGGCGGTGAGGATAGTGGCCAGATCATCGGCATTGGCAACCATCAGATCATAGAGCTTGCGCAGGATCGCGCCGCGCTCCTTGCCGGTCTTGGCAGCCCAAGCGGCTTTGGCCGCATAGGCCGCGTCGATCGCGCGATTGGTATCGGTAACGGTCAGGTCCGGCACCTCGGCCAGCGTCTCGCCGGTCGAGGGGTTCTCGATCGCGAAACGCGTCTCCGACCCCACCCATTCACCATTGATATAGGCGCGCGTCTCCAGCAGAGACGCGTCCTTGAGTTTGGCTGCCAGATCCGAGCGATCAAGCATCGGCCAGTTCCTTGATGCCTTTGACCTCTTTGATGGCGGCGGTCAGGATGTCCATCGCCTCATCGAATTGTGCCTCCGGAATGGTGATCGGCGCGAGGAAGCGGATCACATTGCCATAGACGCCACAGGTCAGCAGCAGCAGGCCACGCTCCAGCGCTGCCAGACGGATCTTGTTGGTCAGCTCGGTCGCGGGGGTGCCATCGGCATTCATGAATTCAGCCGCGACCATGAAGCCCGGACCACGGATCTCGGCCAGTTCCGGCACGAGGGTTTTCAGCTCTTCGAGCTTGGTGTTCAGCTTGGCTCCCAGCGTGTTGGCGCGCGCGCAGAGCTTTTCTTCCTCGATCACATCGAGCACGGCATTGGCCGCGGCAATCGCCAGCGGGTTGCCGCCATAGGTGCCGCCCAGACCACCCGGGCCTGCCGCATCCATGATCTCGGCGCGGCCAACGACACCCGCGATCGGGAAACCACCCCCCAGCGATTTCGCCATGGTGATCAGATCGGCATGGGCGTCATGTTGCTCCATCGCGAAAACGGTGCCGGTGCGGGCGAAGCCGGTCTGGACTTCATCGGCGATCATCACGATGCCATGTTTGTCGCACAGCGCGCGGATGCGGGCGGTGAACTCTTTCGGCGCGGGCACGAAGCCGCCTTCACCTTGCACGGGTTCCAGCACGATGGCCGCGACGCGGGCCGGATCGACATCCGCTTTGAACAGCTTCTCGATCGCATTCAGGCTGTCATCGACCGAAACACCATGCGCTTCATAGGGGTATGGCGCGTGGAAGACGTCATTCATCAGCGGGCCGAAGCCGATCTTGTAGGGCGCAACCTTGCCGGTCATCGCCATGGTCATGAAGGTCCGGCCGTGGAAGCCGCCCTGGAAGGTGATCACAGCCGAGCGGTTGGTATGCGCACGGGCAATCTTGACCGCGTTTTCAAGCGCTTCGGCACCGGTGGTGACAAAGAGGCACTTCTTGGCGAAATCGCCGGGCGCCAGTTCGTTGATACGCTCGGCCAGACGGACATAGTTCTCGTAGGGCACGACCTGATGGCAGGTATGGGTGAAGGCGTCGAGCTGCGCCTTGACCGCCTCGACCACTTTCGGATGGCGGTGGCCGGTGTTCAGCACGGCGATGCCCGAGCCGAAATCAAGAAGGCGGTTGCCATCGGCATCCCAGATTTCCGAGTTCTCGGCGCGGACTGCGTAATGCGAGGTGAGGACGCCGACGCCACGGGCGAGGGCTGCTTTGCGGCGGGTTTCGATATCTGCATTTGCCATGAGGAGTATCCCTGAAGAGCTGATTTGAGAGAAGCCTAGCGGGATTTGGAAAGTTAAATAGTCTGTTTCTTATTGGCTGTAAGTCGTTGTATAAGCGTCATGGAATGGAGGTGTTTGATCTATGGTGAACACTCATAACACGACCTCCCAGGACAAGGAGCTGGGCCACCGACTGCGCGTGATTCGCGAGCGGGCGGGGCTGTCGCAGCGCGCACTGGCCAAGAAGGTGGGCGTGCCCAATTCGACGATCTCGCTGATTGAATCGGGCAAGATGAACCCCTCGGTGGGGGCGCTGCGCAAGATCCTCGATGGTATCCCGATCAGTCTCTCGGCTTTCTTCGAGTTCCAGCCCGATGCCGAGCGCCAGATTTTCTATGCCGCGGACGAGCTGACCGAGATCGGCAAGGGGAAGCTGTCGCTGCGCCAGATCGGCGGCACGCTCTTTGGCCGCGCGATGATGATCCTGCAGGAAACCTACGAGCCGGGCGCCGATACGGGCCGCGTGATGTATGGCCATGAGGGCGAGGAGGGCGGGATCGTCCTCTCGGGGCGGGTGGAGATCACCGTGGGCGAGGAGCGCAAGGTGCTCGGCCCGGGCGATGCCTACTACTTCGACAGCCGACTGCCGCACCGGTTCCGTCAGGTGGGCGCCGAGCCCTGTGTGGTGTTCAGCGCCTGCACGCCGCCGACCTTCTGAGCGCTCAACCCGCGCCCACCATCCGCGTGCATTCGCGCACCAGTTCGCGTAGCCAGCGGTTGGCCGGATCACGGTCCATCCGCGGGTGCCAGATCAGCGAGATCACGATCTCGCCCGTCTCGAAGGGAAGATCGAAGATCTCCGGCCCCTCAAGGCCGAGCGCCATCAGGCGGCGCTTTTCCATCATGGCATAGGAATGGGGTAGGATCGCCACCAGATCGCTCTGCTGGGAAATGGAGAGCGCCACCAGAAAGGATGGCACCTGAAAGGTCCGGCGGCGCTTCAGCCCGATCTCGGCAAGTGCCCGATCCACCACATGCGTGAAATTCACCGGCTGGTGCAGGGTGGAGACGATGCTGTCGCTCTCGGCAAAATCGCGCGCGGTGATCGGTCGCGCGGCCAGAGGGTGTCCGGGCCGTGTCACCCCCACAAAATAATCACGGGTCAGGCGCTGGACTTTCAGCTCGGGCGCGGTGTCGCGCAGGATACCCAGCTCCAGATCGCACAGCCCGTCGCGCAGCGCCCGCGCGGGGTTGGGTTCTTTCTGCGCGAAGAGCAGCCGCACACCGGGGGCGCGTTCGCGCACCAGCCCCAGTAATGTCGCGCCATAGGCGGCGATGAACCCGTCATTGGCACGGATGACGAAATCACGCTGCAGATGGGCGGGGTCCAAGAGGGTCTCGGCCGGTCTCAGTACGGTCTCGACCTCGGCGGCCAGATGCGGCACGCGCTCCTTGAGGGCCTCGGCATGCGGCGTCAGCACCATTCCGCGCCCCGCCCGCACCAGAAGCGGGTCGCCCGTGGCCTCGCGCAGACGCGCAAGCGTCCGGCTCATGGCCGAGGTCGACAGCCCCAGCCGCCGTGCGGCCGCAGCCACACTCCCCTCGGCCAGCAGCGCATCAAGCGCCCGCAGCAGGTTGAGATCACGCATATCCATCGGTCCAGCCTAAGGCACCTGCCGCGCGCGCGCCAGCCGTGGCATGGCGTTTGGTGCAACTATTAAATGCAATGGCTGCGTCTTCTGCATTTCGCCAGAGATGATAGATCTGGCGGCATGACGAAAGGATGATCCCAATGACCCATGCCGATCCTGCGGCCACGCAAACCACCGTTTACGAGGACGGCCTGCCCGCGCCGCGCCGCTATTTCGCGCTCTTTGCCCTGCTGGTGACGCTGACGCTGGTGGTGCTCGACGGGGCCATCGCCAATGTCGCGCTTCCGGCGATCCACGAGAGCCTGAATGCCTCGACCTCGAAAACGGTCTGGGTGGTCACCGCCTATCAGCTGACCCTCGTCATGGGGCTCCTGCCGATGGCGTTTCTGGGCGAGGCCATCGGTCCCAAACGGCTGTTTACCGGTGGGGTCATCCTGTTCACGCTCTCCTCGGGGCTCTGTGCGCTGGCGCCCAGCATCGACTGGCTGATTGCGGCGCGGGTGCTGCAGGGGATCGGCGCGGCGCCCATCATGTCGCTGACCATCGCACTTTTGCGCTACAGCCTGCCTGCGGGAATGCTGGGGCGGGTGATCGGGTTCAACTCGATGGTGGTGGCGCTGGCGACGGCGGCGGGGCCCGCGCTTGGCGCGGCGGTCCTGTCGGTGACCGGCTGGCCGTGGCTCTTCGCGCTCAACGTGCCGGTGGGGATCGTGGCGCTTGTGGCATCGGTGGCGCTGATCGGGCCGCGGGGCACGGGGCGCCGCGCCGATATTCCGGCGATGGTGATGAATGCGCTGGGGTTTGCCGCGCTGATCCTCGGGGCAGGGCGGGTGGCGGTCGTGCCGTGGCAGGGCTGGGCGATGCTGGCGGCGAGCGTGCTGGTCTTTGCCGCGCTGATCCGGCGCGAATGGCACAAGGAGACCCCCGTCATCCCGCTCGATCTACTGCGCCGTCCCGCATTCCGGCTATCGATCATCGTCTCCGTGACGATCTTCGCGGGCCAGATGGCGGGGTTCGTGGCGCTGCCTTTCCTGCTGATGCGCGGGTTCTCGATGTCGCCTCTGGAAATGGGGCTCGCGATGAGCGCATGGCCGCTGGCTCTGGCGACGACCGGCGCATGGGCGGGGCGGATGGCCGACCAGATCGATGGCGCGCGGCTCTGTGCTATCGGGGCGCTCGTCATGGCGCTCGGGTTCGCGATCGCCTCGGTCTGGTCGACATCGCTGGTGCCGCTGATCCTCGGCATGGTGATCTCGGGGGCGGCCTTCGGCTTCGTGCAGGTGCCCAATAACCGCAATATGCTGATGACGGCGCCGCAGGTGCGGGCAGGGGCGGCGGGGGGCTGCCAGAGCACGGCGCGGCTGCTCGGCCAGACGGTTGGCGGGCTGGCACTGTCGATCATGTTCGCGCTGCTGCCCGAGGGAGAGGTGCCGCAGCTCGGGCTGGCCTTTGCCGCCATTGCCGCGATTGCGGGCGGGCTGATGAGCCTGCGCCGGAGCGCTGTGGCCCGTTCTGTTATCGCGGGCTGAGGGGCGCTCAGCGGGCACCGTGCCACCGATGGCCCCGCGCGCGTGAGAGCAAGAGCGCATCGGGCAGGGGGCGCCCCTCGGTCATGGCATCGGCGAGCAATGCGGCGGTGGTCGGCCCCAGCGTGAAGCCCTGATGCCCGTGGCCGGTATGGATCCACATTCCCCGCTGGTCGGTGACCGGCCCCAGAACCGGTAGCATATCGGCCATACAGGGCCTCTGACCGGTCCAGACGGGATCCGTGCTGCGCTGCCCGAGATCGAGCAGCTGCCGCAGCGCCGCCTCGCCTCGGGCCAGCTGGCGCGGCGCGCGGGCGGGATGCGCGCAGAGATCGGCACCGGTCAGAAGCCGCAGGCCGCGGACCATTGGTGCGGCAACCACACCGTAATCGGCATCCAGCACCGGACGCGAGGGGAGCGCCGCCCCCTCCATATGGCAATGATAGCCGCGTTTGAGCACCATCGGCAGGGACAGCCCGATCAGGGGCGCAAGAAGGGCATTGCTGAACGGGCCGAGGGCCAGCACCACATGCTGGGCTTCAGCCCCGCCAAGCTCCCAGCCCGATCCTTTGCGCTGCAGCTGTGTCGCATCCGCGTGCATCATGCGCCCGCCCCGCGCGGTGAAGAGAGCGGCATAGGCGCTCACCAGTGCTCCCGGATCACGGCAGGACCACGCCTCCGGCCACAGGATCGCCCCTGCGGCCCGCGCGGAAACCGGCTCGGCGGCGCGCAGGGCCGTGCTGTCGAGAATCTCCGAGGCGACCCCGTAGCTCTCGCGCAGGCGCTGCGCCTCCGTCCAGGCGGTTTCGAGCGCGCGCGGATCGCGCATCACCATATAGAACCCGTCGCGTCGGATCAGGGGGTCAGCGCCTGCAGCGGCGATCAGGGGCGCGTGATCTGACGTGGCGCGGCGCGTCAGGGCGGCGTAATGGCGCGAGAGCGCAAGATGGCGTGCGGGGGCAGAGGCGCGGAAATACCGCCAGAGCGCGGGCGCCTGCGCCAGAACCCCGCGCAGATCCCATGCCACCTCGTTATTGCGGCCGGTGGCGATGGCCCAGAGGCTGGCCGGATCGCGCGGCATGGCGAACGGCTCGGCGGCCTCGGCCTCGATGATGCCTGCATTACCGAAGCTGGTCTCCTGCCCTGCAGGCCGCCGGTCGATCAGCGTGACCTCCCAACCGCGTGCCTGAAGCGCCAGCGCCGTGGCGGTGCCGACCATTCCGGCCCCGAGGACAATGGCTGTGGGGCTCATGGGTGCGGCCTCTTGGGGCCGTTTGTGTCAGGGCAGGGTGCGAGAGAGGAGGCCATGCGCGATCAGTATCCGGTAAAACTGTCTGTTTGTCGGCGCAGGATGCCAGCTCGGGCGCGCAATGGTAAGACCCGATCTGTGGCCCGAGGGGGTGTCAGGGGCCGCAGACCGCGACGGTGTCAGATCCAGTGATGCACCGGATGCGCGCGGCCCTGATCGAAGCGCGCGAAGCGGAAGCCTGTCGCATCGATCTCGGGGGTCTCGCCCGCGATCATCTGCGCCATCAGATAGCCCGCCCCCGGACCGATGGCGAAACCATGCCCCGAGAAACCGCTGGCGACAAAGAGGCCCGCCTGCTGCGGCACGGCGCCGATCACCGGCACCATATCGGGGGTGGCGTCGATCACACCGCCCCAGCTTTCGGCCACGCCCACGCCCTTGAGCACCGGATACGCCGCCTCGAACGCGGCCATTCCGCCCGCGACCAGCTTGGGATCGGCGGGGGGATCATAGATGCGGGCATGGTCTTCCTCGAAGGGTGAGGGGCCGGAATTTTTCCATGACCGGAAGGCGAAAGGCCCGTTCAGCGCCGATTTCGTCAGCGCGAAGGTCAGCTGGTCGCGGCGCAGGAAGAAGAGGTTGCGGAAGGCCCATGCATCGCGCACCCCCATCGGGGACAGCTCGATCCGGCCACGTCCGCGCAGCCCCACCGTATAGCCGCCATCATCGCGGCGGCGATAGGAAAAGAGCGGGCTGCCCACCCCGCCTGCATAGACCTCGGCCCCTGCATTGGTGCGGAAGGCGGTGCCGAAGACACCCGACTGGCGGAACCGGATGCCCTGATGGCGCAGGAGCATCGACGACCATGCCCCGCCCGCAACCAGCACCTTCGCGCAGCGGATCGTGCCGCGCTCGGTGACGACCTCCGAGATCCGGCCCGCAGAGGTTTCCCAGCCGCGCACCGCGCAATTCTGCACGATGATGGCGCCTTTGGCCTGCGCGCCACGCGCCATCGCGGGCACGGCGATCTGTGGCTCGGCCCAGCCATCCTCGGGAGAGTGGATGGCATGATGCCAGTCCTCGGCCGTGTCGGGCAGGGCGGCTTTGACCTCATCGGCCTCCAGAATACCGCCGGGGAGGTTGTGATGGGCCATGCTGCGCGCCCATGCCTCCCAGCGCTGGCGTTCCCCTGGGTCTTTCGACACAACCATCATGCCGGTCTTGCGGAAGCCCGCATCCTGTCCGATCCGCTGGTCCATCGAGCGCCAGAGCCGCAGCGACAGGATCGCCAGCTCCTGTTCGACCGGCGAGCGCAGTTGCTCGCGCACCCAGCCCCAGTTGCGGCCCGACTGTTCGCCCGCCACGCGGCCCTTCTCGAGCACCACGACCTTCAGGCCGCGCTCTGCCAGAAACAGCGCGCTTGTGACGCCGACAATCCCTGCACCGACAACCACCACATCGGCGCTTTCGGGAAGCACGTCAGAGGTGGTGACGCGATCTACCTTGGGAGACATGTCCCGTTCCTTCCATTCCTTGTGAAGAGGCTTCAGGCCGTTTCCAGCTGGTCACTGGCCTGTGCGTCCTTTTGCAACTTCCACTGGCGCGTCTGCTCGCGGCGTTTGACCCATTCGAACATCAGCGCCGCGATGATCGTCAGAACGACGATGACGGTTGCCAGCGCCGAGATGGTAGGCGAGGAGCCCATCCGCACGCGCGAGGCCAGCACGGTGGTCAGGGTCTTGTCGGCGAGGATGGCGAAAGTGGTCGCGTTATAGTTCTCGAACGAGGTGAGGAACCCCAGCATCATCGAGGACAGGATCGCAGGCCGCAGATAGGGGAGGAGCACATCACGGAAGACCTGCGGATAGCTGGCCCCCAGATCGAGCGCCGCTTCCTCCTGCGACATATCGAACCGCTGGAGCCGCGCGAGAATGATCAGCATGCAATAGGAAGACACAAAGCTCGATTGCGCGAGAATGGTCAGAACTGTCCCGTTGTAAAGCAGGCTGCGCAGCCCCAGAAGCCCCGTAAAATCGCGCCAGAAGACGACCGTTGCGATCCCCAGCACGATCCCCGGAATAAGCACCGGTGCCACAACGAGGAAATAGTAATAGGCGCGCGATGTGCCGAAGAGCTGGGTCATTACCAGCGCGCCGGCCAGCCCCATTGCCACCGACAGGATCGAGACGCTGATCCCGATGATCACCGAGGTACGCAGGCCCTCGAGCATCTCCTGATCGTGGAGTAGCTCCCTGAACCAGTCCAGTGTGACGCCTTCTATCGGCCAGACCTGCGGGTAGTTCGGGGTGTTGAAGGCCGAGACGGCCATCACCAGAAGCGGCCCGAGCAGGAAGATGAAGAACACCACAAGATAGATGCCGACCAGAGCGGAATTGATTTTCTGCTGGTTCATTTGGTGATCTCCCCGAGTTTGAGACCAGAAATCTTCAACACACCGAAGACGAAGGTCATACAGGCGATCAGCAGGACGATGGCGTAGGCGGCCCCCTGCGGCCAGTCGAAGAGCTGGTAGAAACGGTCATAGACGATGGGCGTGAACCACAGCGAATTCGGCCCGCCAAGCACCATGGGCGTGGCAACCGCACCCGCTGTCAGCATGAAGGTCAGCGTCATCCCTGAGGCGATGCCCGGTTTGGCATGGGGCATGACCACGAAGAGGTGGATATGCCACCAAGGGGCGCCAAGGTCGCGCGCGGCCTCGATCTGGTTGTGATCCTGCGCCTCGATCGCGTTATAAAGCGGGAAGATCATGATCAGCAGATGCGAATAGCACAGCGCCACATAAAGCGCGATATTCTGGCCCAGAAAGTCGATCGGCCCGCCCGTCAGGCCCAAGCCCTGCAGGAGTGTGTTGAGAAACCCGTTCTCGGCCATCACGATACGGAAGGCGAATGCGCGCAGGATGTCATTGACCCAATAGGGGATGATCAGCAAAAGCAGCAAAAGCCGCAGCACCTGCATCCTTGCCGCCTGTGCCATATAATAGGCCAGCGGGTAGCTGATGGCGAAGGTCAGCAGCGTCAGCAGGATCGAGATCCCGATGGTCATGAAGAAGCTGCGCAGATGCAGCCAGTTGAGGCTGTCCATGCTGGTTTTCGACCCGAAGAGGAACATCCGGTAATTGTCCAGCGTGTAGACATCTTCCGGTCCGCCCACCTTGGAGGGCGGCAGTTTGTGGTGGAAGGACAGATCCACCATGAAGACCATCGGCATCAGGAATGTCATCAGCATCCAGAAGCCGACGCCGACAATCAGATAGGTGCCGACCATGCCGCCATTGCGCTTGAAAAAGCCGATATGGCCGGTTGTTGCGCGTAGGCGATCATAGCGGATCAGGAAGAAGAACAGCGCCAGCATCAGCGCTGTTACGATGAAGGTGATCGGCAGGTTGTTCACGCGGCCACCTCTTCATACTTGAGCACCACGGCATCGAGCGGATCGAATTGCAACGTTAATTCGGTGCCGATCTCGGGCAGGGTGCCTGCATTCGAGGTCATGATGGTGGCATCGCATTTGCGGGGCAGACCCGCATCGAGTTCCAGATGGGTCATCGAGCCCTCGAAGGACAGATCGCGCACCCTGGCGCCGAAACCGCAATTGGGCCAGCGGCCCCTGCGGGCACCAGTCTCAGCTGTTCGGGGCGGACGAAAAGCGAGGCCTGATCGCCCACATCCAGCGCAATCGGGGTCACGCCATCCATGCCCAAACCGATGCGGCCCGTCAGCTGGCCCACCTGCGTATCGACATGCACGAGCCCATCGGAGACCGCGGCCACGCGGCCGGGGATCATATTGCTCTCGCCCACGAAGGAAGCAACAAAAGCGCTGCGCGGATTGGCATAGATCTCGCGGCCCGAGCCGACCTGCTCGATCCGGCCTGCATTCATCACCGCGATCCGGTCGGACATGTTTAGCGCCTCGCCCTGATCATGGGTGATATAGATGAAGGTGATGCCCACGCGCTGCTGGATCTCGCGCAGCTCGCGGCGCATATGCTGGCGCAGCTTCAGGTCCAGCGCCGAAAGCGGCTCGTCCAGCAGCAGCACCTTCGGCTCGACCGCAAGCGCACGCGCGATCGCCACACGCTGTTTCTGCCCGCCCGAAAGCGCGCTGACCTTCTTATGCGCGTGGGGCGAGAGGGCGACCTGATCCAGAAGCTTCAGCGCCCGCGCCTCGCGTTCGGATCTGCCCATACCGCGCACCCGCAGGCCATAGGCCACATTCTCGGCCACGGTCATCATCGGGAAGAGCGCGAGGTTCTGGAAGATCAGCGCGGTCGGGCGTTTGTTGGGGCCGATCCCGGCCATATCCTTGCCGCCGATCCGCACCTGACCGGAGGTCGGCTGCACGAAACCGGAGATCGTGCGCAACAGGGTGGTCTTGCCGCAGCCCGACGGACCAAGGAAGGAAAAGAACTCGCCATCATGGATCTGGAGGTCGGTTTTATGGACGGCGGTGAAGCTGCCGAAGGTGATCTCCACCTGCTCGAGTTCGATTGCACTCGTCATGGGGTCCGCTCTCTTTGAGGAAAAAGATGCCGGCCCGCCGCAGGGGCTGCGACGGATCGGCCAGTCTGGGGACGGGGAGTGGCTCAGGAGACCTTGAAGCGTTCCGCATAGTCGTTGCGGATCGGGTTGAACCATTCGGGGCTGGCCGGATACCACCAGAGCTTGTCGAGTGCGTCCTCGGGATAGGCGGCCTGGAACAGCTTCTTGTCCTCGGCGGTCATATATTCATCCGCACCCGCCACCGAGGGGCTGTAGCCGCCATCAGAGGCGATCTTGCCTGCAGTCTCGGGTTTCAGGATATAGTCGAAGAAGGCATAGACCTCGTCGATATTGCGGGCCGCAGCCGACATCGCGAAGCCGTCCATCCATGTCAGTGCGCCTTCCTGTGGCGCCATGAATACCACCGGCTCGCCATCCTTGGCCATGGATTTCACCGGACCATCCCATGTCTGGCCAATCACGCAGCCATTTTGCGCAAATCCCGAACGAATGCTGTCCGCGCTGTCCCAGAACTGCTTGAAATTCCCCTTGCGCTCGACCGCATAGGCGAAGATCTGGTCGTAGATCTTGCGCATCGTCTCCTGATCTTTGTAGCAATCGAGCATGCGGTTCGAGGGCACCTGGCCTGTCGCATCAAGCCACAGGCCCAGACCGAGAAGCGCCGAGGTCGGGCGAACCTGCGCCTTGCCCGCATAGTCGGGCTCCCACAGCAGACCATAGCTCGCTTGCGCGTAATCGATGCCGGTCGAAGTGTTGAAGGACAGCCCCTCGGTGCCCCAGACATGGGGGATGTGATAAAGCCCATCGTCCCACGTCCACAGACCGGTCGAGGCTTTCAGGATCGACGGCTGATAGGCCGACAGATCTATGCGATCTTCATCAAAGGCTTGAAGCGCTTCGATATACTTGAACTCCGAAGCACGGTTGAACGACGGCATCACAAGATCGAACCCTTCGCCGAAGGTCGATTGCATCTTGTTGATGGCTTCCTCGTTCGAGGAGAAGGGGGTCTTGTTCACCTTGATGCCGGTGGCTTCCGTGAAGCCCGACATCACCTCCTCGGGCAGCTCGTCGGACCAGCACAGAAGGTTCAGCTCGCCACTGGCGGCAAAGGCACGTTTGACGTAAAGCGGCGCGGCTATCGTGGCGGCACCTGCGGCAAGCGCCGTGCTCAGGAGGGTCCGGCGGTTGAAACTGCGCGCGGCGGCGGCGGTGAGGGAGGTGCTGGTGGGAGTGTGCGTCTTGGTCATCAATATCTCCATGTTGGAACAGCAAGCACCGGAGCCGTTGAGGGCGATTATTTTGCGGTATTATAATATTCTATCTGGTGAAATGTCTTGCTGCATAATAGAATGATGAAAAATGGAAGTGAGCACGTCAAGTTTGCCGGAAGCGAAATCGGCAATTTCTCTCATGTCGGAGGATCGGAAGTGTCAGCGGATCAAAAAAGTGGCTATCAGGCACCCGCCAAGCTGAAGACGAAAGGCGTGGAGGCGGTGGACAAGGCGCTGCGTATCCTCAGCCTCTTCGACTCGACGACAAAGCGCCTGTCTCTGGGCGATATCAGCGCTCGCACGGGGCTGGTGAAAAGCTCGGTGCTGCGGCTTCTGGTGTCGCTGCAATCGGCGGGCTATCTGCGTATCAGCGCCGACAAGACCTATGTCATCGGTCCCGAGGCCTTCCGCGTCGGGCGGATCTACCAGTCGACCTTCAGCCTCGAGGGCGAGATCCGTCCGGTCCTGCAAAAGCTCGTGGCAGTGACAGGAGAGAGCGCCTCCTTCTTCCGGCGCGAGGGGCAGAAGCGGGTCTGTCTGTTCCGCGAGGACTGCAATGAACTGCTGCGCGAACATGTCGCGGAGGGCGATGCGGTGGATATCGGCAAGGGCGCTCCCAGCCATGTTTTCATCGACTATGACATGATGCGCGGCGACGAGCCCGCGCCTCTGGATATCCTCAACGAGCTGCCTGCCGTTTCGGTGGGCGAGCGCGGGCCGGGGATCGCGGGGCTCTCGGTGCCGATCTTCGGGGCGGACGGGGCGATGCTCGGAGCGATGACGGTCTCGGGGCCCGCCGCGCGGCTGACCGAGGCCAAGATCGACGAGATCCAGCCGATCCTCATGGCGGGGGCCGCCACGGCCTGCGCCTCGCTCGGCGCGCGGTTCTATGAACTCTGGGAAGGGCGGCTCTAATAGCCGCGCACCAGATCCACCACATCCCTCATCGGGTTTCCTGACAGATAGGCCGCCAGATTGAAGGCCATCTTGCGCTCGAACCGCGCCCGCTCGGACCCGCCCCTGAAGGATTGATGCGGGGTCAGCAGCACATTGGGATGGCCGTAATAGGGGTGGCCATCCGTCAGGGGCTCGGGCGTGGTCACATCCAGCGTGGCACGCGCAACCGTGCCATCCCCGAGCGCGGCCAGAAGGGCTGCGTCATCGACGAGCCCGCCGCGTGCGATATTGATGATATGACAGCCTCTCTTGGCCCCTGCCAGAAAGGCTTCGTTGACCATGCCTTCCGTCTCGGGTGTCAGTGGCGCGGCCAGCACGATATGATCGGAGGCTTGCGCCACCTCTTGTGGCGAGGCACAGGCGATAACCCCTTCCTCGGGGCTGTCCCACGGGCCACGGCGGCAGGCGCGCACCTCCATGCCGAAGGCCAGCGCGCGTCGCGCGATCTCCGAGCCGATGGCGCCGTAGCCGATGATACCGACACTGCCGCCCTCGAGCGTGCCAAGATTGCGCGGTCCCCAGTCGGATGGGCCATGCACCACCGCACCGGCCAGATCCTTCACCATCAGGAGCATCGCCGCCATCACATATTCGGCGATCTGGGGTGCGGTCAGTCCGCGCCCGCAGCTGAGGATCCGGTCCTTTTTCAACCAGTCGGGATAGACCTCGATCCCCGCCGAGAAGGTCTGCACCCATTTCAGTGCGGGCAGGTCCAGGTGGGCGGGGGCCTGTTTCCAGCCCGGGATATTGCGCGTGACGAGGATTTCCGCCTCGGTGGGCACATCGAAGGGGCGGTCGGCATCCAGACAATCGATCACCTGTGGTGCTTGCGGCAGAGCGGCCAGAAAGCGGCCGAATTCGGCATCGATCTGGTTGGCGATAACGGGGTGGCGATCGGCTGTCATGGATTTTCTTTCAAGGGTTCAGAGTGGGAAAGGGTAGGGCGCCTCATCGGCGAGATTGATCCAGACGCTCTTGGTCTGGAGATAGTCATGGATCATCTCGACACCGCCTTCGCGACCGATGCCGGAGGCTTTGAAGCCGCCAAAGGGCGAGATATGCGAGCCGCCTTTATAGCTGTTGACCCAGATGGTGCCAGCCTCGATCCGGGCGGCGATCTTGTGGACGCGGGCGATATCGCGGGTCCAGAGGCCGGCGCCCAGACCGAAGGCCGTGCCATTGGCGATCTCGACCGCCTGCGCCTCGGTCTCGAAGGGGATCACCGACAGGACGGGGCCGAAGACCTCTTCCTGCGCGATGCGCGAGGCGGGATCGACATCGGCGAAAATGGTGGGGGCGACAAACAGCGCCGCACCGCCCTTCGGGTCGGCCACCGCCCCGCCCCCGCACAGAAGGCGGGCGCCATCTTCCTTTGCCCAAGAGATACAGGTCATGATGCGGTCAAATTGCGCCCTGTTGGCGACAGGGCCGATATCGGTGTCAGGCGACATCGGATCGCCGAGGCGGATCTTGTCCGCCAACTCCGTGATGCGTGTCAGGACGCGGTCATAGACCGACACATGCACCAGTGCCCGCGAGCCCGCCACACAGCTTTGCCCGCCCGAGCCGAAGATGCCCTGCACCACGCCGCGGGCGGCCTGCTCGAGATCGGCATCGGCGAAGACGATGTTGGGGGATTTCCCGCCCAGTTCCAGCGTCGCGGGGCGCAGGTTATGGGCGGCGGCCATATAGGCCTGACGCCCGCCGCCAATGCCGCCGGTAAAGGCCACCTTGGCGATCCCGGGGTGGCGGGTCAGCGCGGCACCGGCCTCGGCCCCGAGACCCGTCACGATATTCAGCACGCCCGCCGGAAGCCCGGCCTCCTCGGTCACGATCTGGGCAAAGCGCACGGCAGAGGCAGAGGTATATTCCGACGGTTTCACCACTGCCACATTGCCCGCCGCCAGCGCCGGTGCCAGCTTCCAGCTGAGTAGCATCAGCGGCGAATTCCACGGCGTGATCATCGCGATGACCCCCAGCGGCTCGTGGCGGGTATAGTTCATCATATCGGGGTTCTCGGTGGGCAGGACCGCGCCGTTGATCTTGTCGCAGAGCCCCGCATAGAAGCGATACCATTCGGGGATGCGCCTGAGCTGCGCCAGCATCTCCTTGTAGGTCTTGCCGTTGTCGCGGGTCTCGATGCGCGCCAGTTCCTCGGCATGGGCGGTGATCACATCGGCCATACGGTTCATGAGTGCCGCGCGCTTCGTGGCGGTCAGCCCGCCCCATGCGGGGTCTTTGAACGCTCGGTGCGCGGCGGCCACGGCCAGTTCCACATCCGCCGCATCCGAGCGCGGAATGCGACCCCAAGGCGCGGCTTCATAGGGATTGTCGCATTCGAGCCACGCGCCAGATTGCGCGGGGCAGGATGCGCCATCGATAAAGTTCTCAACGGTCAGCAGGGTCATGTCATCGTCCTTCATGTGCCCTATGGGGCAGGAATGTGAGGCTCCGTGCAAGAGCGGAATGTCAAACGGGGTCAGGGCTTAGCGCCACAACGTGCCAGAAGGCGGCTCAGTATGTGCCAGAACGGTTCGAGCATGAGATTGGCCAGCAGGATGCGGGTGAGGTGGAAGCTCAGCACCAGT
This sequence comes from Thioclava kandeliae, assembly GCF_040297545.1. NCBI lineage: Bacteria > Pseudomonadati > Pseudomonadota > Alphaproteobacteria > Rhodobacterales > Paracoccaceae > Thioclava > Thioclava kandeliae. The sequence goes on along the minus strand of NZ_JAYWLC010000016.1, from coordinate 21,480 downwards.
GGCACAGAGACCCCCATGGCGCGCGCGGCCACCGTCATTTCCGGCATGCCGCCTGGGGACATGCCGAAGAGCAGCGCGGCCTCGTCCATGGTGCTTATCCGCGCCATCGCCAGCGCGGCCAGGACCAGAAGCACGGTAAGACAGAGGGTGGAGACCGCCGAGACCACCACCAGCCGCAAGGAGCGGCGCAGAAAATCGGGGACCATCCGCGCGCCCAGCGAGACACCGAGAATGATCTGGCAGACGGTCACGATCCAATGCGGCAGGGTCACCGGATCGAGATCCGTCTGCTGCAGCGCGATGGCGAAGAGGCAGGGCGCGATCATCCACGGGTTGGGCAGGAAGCTGCGGCGCGCCAGATGCGCCACGCCCACCCCGCCTGCCAGCAGGAGGGCGACCCAGAGGAGATCGGCCGGTGTGTAGGCCTGTGTTCCGCCCACCGCGGCCGCAACCGCGTCGCGGGTGTGATCGGGCAGGAAGACATGCAGCAGCACCGGATAGCTGAGCACGACCACGCCGAGCCGCACGGTCTGTGCGAGCACCACATGCGCCTCCGATGCGCCCGCCCGCTGTGCCTGCACGGCCATCAGCACGACGCCCCCCGGTATGGTGCAGAAAAACGCCGTCGAAGCATCAAGCTCCGCGCCCTTTGTGAACAGGCCCGTGAACAGCAGGCCGGAGAGCAGCGTGAAGAGGCCACAGGCGAGGATCAGCGGCAGATAGGCAATCAGTTGGGCCATGATCTCGGGAGTGAAGCTTTGACCCAGCGAGAGCCCCAGCACCACCAGCCCGTAGGCGCGGATACGGTCGATGCGGATCGTCATCCCCGCCAGCGTGAATCCCGTGCTGACAAGCAAGGCGCCGATCAGCCAGCCGAGCGGGATATGGGCGGCGGTCGCCAATGCGCCGCCGCCACCTGCAGCCGTCAGAACCAGAAGGATCTTCCAGAATGTCACCACGAAGCGTCTCCTGCGCCGCGCGGGCGTCGTTACTGGAAATATTCTACTAGATAGAACTTAGTTATGTTAAATAGAACAATATTCCCTTGGGCTGACAAGAGCCTAACTTCGAGGCAGTGACGAATATCCTGCACCGGAAAGGCGCCATGCTGCTTGACGAACGAAAAGGGCGATGTTCTATTTATGGAAATAGTGTTCTGCCCAATAGAATAATACTAAACGTTTTCGCGCCATATCCTGACGCGTCGCCCCCGATTCCGGCACAGTGTTGAAAGGCTGTCTTGATGAATAAACCCCTGCTGAATTCCGTGGCCGCGATGGATGCGGCCCATCAGATCCACCCGCATACCAACCTGCGTAAACATCTGGAAACCGGCCCGAACGAGTTGCTGGTGCGTGGCGAGGGCATTCAGGTTTTTGATGAGACGGGCAAGGGCTATATCGAAGGGGCCGCGGCGCTCTGGTGTTCGTCGCTGGGCTTTGGCAACGCGCGTCTGGCCGAGGTGGCCAAGCAGGCGATCACCGATCTGGGCTATTACCACAACTTCCGCGGCTCAGGCACGCCGCAGGCGGCCCAGCTTTGCTCGAAACTGGCCGATATCGCGCCCGACGGCATGGACAAGATCCTGCTGCAATCCTCGGGCACGGAGGCCAATGACACCGCACTCAAGCTCGTGTGGTATTACTGGGATGCGATGGGCGCCCCGCAGCGCCGCAAGATCATCTCGCGTCACGAGGGCTATCACGGCACTGGCACGCTGACCTCCTGCCTGACCGGCAAGGTGAAGTTCCATGAGGGCTACGGGCTGCCCTTCAGCGAGTTCCACTATGTCACCCAACCCTATTACTACCGCAAGGCCGAAGAGGGCGAGAGCGAGCAGGAGTTTTCCACCCGCCTTGCCAACGAGATCGAGGAGCTGATCCTGCGCGAGGGCCCCGAGACGGTAGCGGCCTTCTGGGCGGAGCCGGTCATGGGCTCGGGCGGCGCCATCACCCCGCCCGCCGGATATTTCGAGAAGGTTCAGGCGGTTCTCGACAAATATGGAGTGCTTTTCGTGGCCGATGAGGTCATCTGCGGCTTTGCCCGCACGGGCGAGATGTGGGGGAGCCAGACCTACGGGATCAAGCCTGACCTGATCTGCTGCGCCAAGGCGCTTTCGGCGGCGGTAATCCCGATCTCGGCGGTGATCGTGGGCGAGCGCGTGTTCGAGGGGATGATGGCCCAGTCCGACAAGCGTGGCAGCTTCACCCATGGCTATACCTATAGCGGACATCCGGTGGCCTGCGCCGTGGCCCATGAGGTGCTGACGATCTACGAGGAGATGGATCTGGTGGCCCATGTGAAATCGCTCGAGTCCGCCTTCCTTGGCGGGTTCAAGGCGCTGGAAGACCATCCGCTGGTCGGTAATATCGATGGTGTCGGCCTGATCGGTGCGCTCGAGGTGGTGGCCGACAAGAAGACCCGTGCGATACATGATCCGGCGCTGGCTGTGATGCCGATGCTCGACCGGCTGACCCGCAAACACGGGCTGATCACCCGCCTGATCGGCAACCGGATCGCACTCGCCCCGCCGCAGATCATCACCGAGGCCGAGGTGGGCGAGATGTTTACCCGTCTCAAGGCCGCGCTCGACGAGGCGCATGCCGCGCTCTGAGCGCACAGGAAACGCCCCTACGCCCGTGCGGCGGGCGTAGGGGATGACGGAGAAACCGATCGGGGTCAGGCGGCCATCCAGCCGCCATCGACCAGAAGGTTATGCCCGTTGATGAATTGCGTCTCGGGCGCCGCGAGGAAGGCCACGGCCTCGGCCACATCGCGCGGCTGGCCCAGACGGGGCGAGGGCGTGCGGGCGCGCGAATAGGCCATCGCCTCCTCGCTGACTGCAGGGCCGCTCTTACCGGTCAGGATCTTGCCCGGCGAGACGGCGTTGCACACGATGCCGTCGGCGGCATGATCGGCCGCGATCTGGCGGGTCATCTGCAGCACGGCCGCTTTCGAGACGCCATAGGCGAAGGAGCGCGGCGAGGCGATCATCCCGTGCTGCGAGCCGATATTGATGATCCGTCCACGCTCGCCCTCGGGGCCACGCGGATCCTGCGCCAGCATCTGGCACAGGCTGGCCTGCAGCGTGACATAGACACCCGTCAGATTGACCGAGGTGACCCGCTCCCACTCGGCCAGATCGGTATCGGGCAGCGCCCGTCCCCCCGGCACCATGGCCGAGGTCACCACGATATCGAGCCGTCCGTGACGCGCGGCAATCCCGCGGACCAGATCCTGTGTGGCCAGAGGATCGCGCACATCGAGGCGTGCGAACTCATTGGCCGGTGACAGGGCGCGCAGGGGCGCGCGCACGGGATCGCCGCCCTCGACCACATGCTCGGTCACATCGGCGGCGATGGTGGTGGCGCCTTCGGAGGCCAGACGCAGCGCGATGGCGCGACCGATCCCCGATGAGGCACCGGTCACAAGGGCGGTCAGCCCGTTCAGGCGGCTCACCGGATGATCCGTTCGAGGAAGGCCTTGGCGCGGGGATGGCGCGGGGCGGTGAAGAAATCCTCGGGCGGACGGCGTTCGAGAATGGCGCCCTGATCCATGAAGACAATCTCGTCGGCGACCTTGCGGGCAAAACCCATCTCGTGGGTGACGCAGATCATGGTCATCCCGCCCGCGGCCAGATCGGTGATCACATCGAGCACCTCGCCGATCATCTCGGGGTCGAGCGCCGAAGTCGGCTCGTCGAACAGCATCGCCTCGGGCTCCATGCACAGGGCGCGGGCGATGGCCACACGCTGCTGCTGGCCGCCCGAAAGCTGGCTCGGAACCTTATGCGCGTGATCGGCGATGCGGACGCGTTCGAGATAATACATCGCGCGGTCCTCGGCCTCGGCTTTGGGCACCTTGCCGATCCGGCGCGGGGCGACGGTGAGATTGTCGAGCACACTCAGATGCGGGAAGAGGTTGAAATGCTGGAACACCATGCCCACGCGGCGGCGCACCTTGTCGACGCCGCGCCCCGAAGAGGTCAGCTCGTTATCGCCGACGCGGATGAGCCCGTCCTGAAATTTCTCGAGCCCGTTGATACAGCGGATCAGTGTCGATTTACCGGAGCCCGAGGGGCCACAGATGACGACTTTGCGGCCTTTTGGGACGTCGAGGGTGATCTCTTTGAGGGCCTGGAACTTGTCATAGAACTTCGAGAGGCCCTGAACCTTGATGAGCGGGTCTGTCGCGGTATCAGAAGCGGGCATATACGGTCTCCGGAGTGTCGGTGTCGGGGAAGTCCGCGCGCCAACGGAGGTAATCCTCGGCGGCGGCGGCAAGGGAGCGGCTCGCGGCGGGGCGCTGGAGGGCGCGCAGGCTGCGGACGGTGTCGAGGGGCGGGCGGCCTTGGGCCATGCGCGCGGTCACGCTGGGCGCATGCGCATCGATCCGCACGGGCGGCAGGCCGGTGAGCGCCGCCCAGTCGGCAGGGCTCGAGAGCTGGCCCGCGCCGATATTGAAGACGGTCCCGTCCGTTCCGGTTTCGGGCCAGAGGCACAGGAGGCCGGCAATGATCTCGCCCGCATCGCGCGAATAGAGCCAGTCGGCGCGCATCTCGTGGGGCAGCGTGGCGGGGAGGCCGTCCTGTGCCAGCGCCTCGATTTGGGCATGGGGCGAGAGATTGGGGCGCGTGGCCCCCGCCCGTTCCCAAGGCCCGAAGACCGGACCGAGCCGCAGGATCTGCAGCGAGAGGCCGAATTCGGGCGCCAGAAGGCGGGCCAGATCCTCGGCGGCACCGCGGGTCAGTCCGTAAAGGCTGTCGGGGCAGAGCGGGCCGTCTTCCGTGAGGGTGCTCTGTTCGGGCCAGGGGCCTTTGGTGCCGTAAAGCGCGACGGAGGAGGTCATTGCGAAGCGGGGGATCCCGAAATCGGCGGCCGCCGTCATCGCGGTGGCGATACCCGCGACATTGAGCGCCACGATCCGGTCCGCGCTCTGGCGGATCTGGGCTGCATCGGGGGTGAGGGCCGCGAGATGGAGCACCAGATCGGGCTGTGCCTCGGCCAGCGCCGTCTGCAAGGAGGCCGGGTCGCGCAGATCGCAAGGATGGAAGCTGGCACCCGCCAGCGCGGGATGGGTCAGCCATCCGGCGGGAGGCGGCGCCAGATCCAGCAGGGCCACGCGGCAGCCCATGGCGCGTGCCGCCTCGGCACAGGCGAGGCCGATGAAGCCTGCGCCGCCGATGATGGCAATGGCCGGTGTCCGGGGCGTTATCGGCATGGACATCGCTCAGCCCCGACGGATGATCGCGCGGCGTTCGAGCACCGAGACCCAGCGCGAGAAGGGCCATAGGAGCACGAAGAAGATGATCGCGGTCGCGGTGAGCGGCGTCGGGTTATAGACCTGTTGCTGGGCCACATTGGCCGAGCGCAGGAGTTCCGGCAGCGCCACGATCGAGGCGATCGAAGTGCCTTTGGCCAGCTCGAGCGCGTTGGAGGCACAAGGGGCCGCCACCCGGCGCAGGGCCTGCGGTAACAGGATCCAGATCATCATGCGGATCGGACCGAAACCGAGCGCCTGCGCGGCCTCGGTCTGGCCCTTGTCGAGTGAGACAAGCCCCGCGCGGAAGATCTCGCCGAAATAGCCGGTATTGTTGAGCACAAGTGCCAGCACCACGGCAGAGAAGGCCGAGATCTTGATGCCGACCGAGGGCAGGCTGTAATAGATGACGATCAGCAGGACCAGCACGGGGAACGAGCGCAGAAGGTCGATCACGATCACCAGAATACGGCGGGCGGCAGGCGGGGCGAAGGAATAGAGCACCCCCACCAGAAGACCCGATAGCGCGGCAAGCGGCAGGCAGACAAGCACCAGCTGCATGGTCACCACAAGGCCCTGGGCCAGAAGCGGCCATGTCTGTTTCAGGGAGTCGATATTGGCGAAATTCGCGAGGAAGAGTTCCATATCAGGCTCCTTTGTGCGAGCTGGCGCGGCGTTCGAGCCAGCGGGAACAGGCGACGAGCGGTATATAGAACGCCAGATAGAAGGCGGCGGCCAGCATCAGCGGGGAGGGGTTCGCGGTGATCGACATGATGCTCTCGGCCGAGCCCAGCGTGTCATTGAGCGAGACCGCCGTGCCGAGCGCCGAGCCTTTGGTGACGGCGATCACGCGGTTCGTCACAAGCGGCGTGGCGAGCCGCACCGATTGCGGCAGGATGATCAGCCAGAGCGTGCGGAAGGTGCCGAAACCCAACGCATGGGCGGCCTCCCACTGGCCCTTGGGCAGCGCCATGATGGAGGCGGTGAAGATCTCGGCGCAAAAGGCCGAGAGCACGAAGCCGAGCGCAAAGGCCGTAGCCACGAAGGGCGAGAGCGCGATCCCCGCATAGGGCAGCGCGAAGAAGAGGAAGATCAGGATCACGAGCTGCGGCAGGGTGCGGAAGATCTCGATCCACGCCGTAACCAGCGCGCTCAGGAGCCGCGATCCGGTCAGACGTAATAGGGCCAGCGCCATGCCGAGCACAAGCCCGATGGCGATGATGGCGAAAGAAACCTCGATCGTGATGAGGAAGCCCTGGAAGACCGATGGCAGCGCCGCGAGCATCACCTCGGTATTGAAGAAATTTTGCGCGAGTTTATCCATTGGTTTTCAGTCGTCGCCAGTCTTGTGGGGGGAGGGCCAGAGCCTGACGGGCTCTGGCCATAAGGTCTGCGCGATTACTTGCAGTCCAGCTCGTGGGGTTTCTCGTCATAGCCCTCGAAGCCCGGTGCACCGAAGCCCGGATAGACGGTCAGGAGCGGGCTGTCTGCGGGCAGCTCGCCGCCATACCATTTGTTATAGAGCTTCTTGAGCGTGCCATCCTCTTTCATGCATTCGAGCGCGGTCTCGACCTTGTCGCGATAGGCAACGTCTTCCTTGCGGAAGGCATAGCCGAACATCCGCCCGTCATAATCGGAATATGCCAGCTCGATGGCGGGGTTCTTGGAGGCCGCATAGGAGGCGGTCGGGATCTCGTTGGCGGCGGCAAAGGCCCGATGGGTGATCACGGCCTGAACGGAATCGGGGAAGCTGTCGAAACGCTGCACGGTGAAGCCGTATTTCTCGGCATTCTCGGTGCCCCACTTGTCCTGCGTGGTGCCGCGGTTCACGGCCAGAACCTTGCTCTTGAGGTCCTCGAGGCTTGCGATCTTCTCGCCCTTGGCGGTGATGAAGCCGTTACCGGTGGCCATGAAGGGCTCGGTATAGAGCATGGTCTTGGCACGCTCGGCGGTGATGTTGAGCGGGTTTGCCGTCATCTCGATACGGCCCGACAGCAGCGCGGCGAAAAGACCCGAGAAGGCGATGTCATTCACCTCGGCCGACGGCCGACCAATGCGCTTGGCGATATCCTGGATCATGTCATAGCCGAAGCCCTCGGGGCCGTCGACGGAGCGCATCATCCACGGGGCCACGCCGAAATCGGAGCCCACGAGCAGCGGCTGGTCTGCGGGGTGTTCATCGGCCATTGCGAAGGAGGGCACAGCCATGACCGAGGCGAGGGCGAGAGCATAGAGAGATTTTTTCATGATTTCCCTGTTGGGTTGGATTGGAGAGAAGGTTCTTGCTTTTGGGCCCTGCGGGGAGCGGGGCCAGAGACGGAAGCAGGGCTTCCGGCTATCGGGTTACGCCTTTGCAGGCGGATGGGTCTTGGCCCAGTGATGCGCGATATCGCTGCGGCGGCAGATCCAGACATCGTCGCGCTCCTTGACCCAGTCGAGGAAACGACGCAGCCCCAGAGCGCGGCCCGGATGGCCCGCGACCCGTAGATGCAGCCCGACCGAGAGCATGCGCGGCTCTTCCTCGGCACAGAGGAACTCGACGCTGTCGCGCAGATATTCGAAAAAGTCCTGCGCGGTCGCGATGCCGCCGCGCATGAATTTGGCGTCATTGGTGGCCAGCGAATAGGGCAGGACCAGATGGTCCTTGCCATCGACGCGCGTCCAGTAGGGTAGCTCGTCATTATAGGCGTCGCTGTCATAGAGGAAGCCGCCATGCTCGACCAGAAGCGCGCGGGTGTTCAGGCTCGGCCCGTAGCGGCAATACCAGCCCTCGGGCGGTGCGCCAAGGAGGCGCTTGAAGCAGTCCACGGTGCGGGCGATGCGGGCGGCCTCGTCCTCGCGGCTGAGCTTGCGGTGATGTTCCCAGCGCCAGCCATGGGCGCAGACATCGAACTCCGACTGCCTGATCCATTCGGTGATCTCGGGATTACGCTCGAGGGCCAGCCCGCAGGCCATGGCGGTGGCAGGCAGGCCGCGCTCGGCAAACATCTTGGCGATGCGCCAGAATCCGATCCGGCTGCCATATTCGAACATGGTCTCGGCGGCCAGATTGCGCCCCGGCATCGGGTCGCCCCCGGCCTCGGTCAGCCCCTGTTCGGTCGCTTCATCCCCGTCGGGGACCGAAGGCTCGGAGCCTTCCTCGATATTGATCACGAAGTTCAGCGCGAGACGGGCGCCATTGGGCCATTGCGCTTGCGGCAGGGCACCGGCATAGCCGCGAAAATCGCGTTCGAGATGGCTGTTATCGGTCATAGCGCGCGCTCCGTCGCACAAGAGGCGATCGTGGCGAGCGGCAGGGGCGCATCGAGATCCACGAACACATCGTCGTCAGGCAGCCCCTTGCGCATCATCACGACGAACTCGGCGGGGGCATCGAATGTCTGCATGCCGGCATGCCAGATATTGCGGTGGAACAGCACGCCCGTGCCCGGCTCAGCCATGAAAGCGCGCGCGGTGTCTGCTGCGGGTTTGCCGTTCGCGTCGTCACAGACCACCACCAGAAAGCGTTGGCCGCTGAGTGGCACGAAGAGCTGGTCGGTATGGGGATGGCGTTCGAAGCTGGTGAGGGCCATGTCCTCGGCCAGCGGTGCGGCAATGCGCGAGACCCAGCTTGTGACAGAGGTTCCCGTGACATCATCGCCGATATCGGAACTGAAATAGGCGCGACGTTCCTGTCCCTTATGGCGGATGACCTTGCCATAGGGAGCAAAGGCTTCCTCGGTCAGGGAAGGGAGAGAGGCTGGCAGAGACACTTCGGAACGTCCTTTATTACTATTCGTATCCCGGTGGGATACCAGTTAGATGCCATCTGGATATTGCGCTGGCAAGAGAGATTTGCCAATGTCGGACAGATAAGAAATTTTGACAGAGGGATTGCTGAAAATATGGGCGATGGCGAAAATCTGGAGCTGGAAAAAGCCAGCAGCCTATCGGAACAGGCCTATCAATATGTCCGCAGCCTGATCCTCACGGGCGAGTTGCAGCCCGGCGCGGTGTTTACCGAAAGAAAGCTGGCAGCCCAACTGGAGTTCTCCCGCACGCCCTTCCGCACGGCGATCACGCGGCTGATCGGTGAGGGGCTTGCCGAACGGCTCTCGAACGGGACACTGGTCATCCGCGAGGTGCCGCTTGACGAGCTGTTGCAGATCATGGTCATCCGCCGCCAGCTGGAAAGTGAAGCGGCGGCACAGACGGCATTGCGCGCCGACACGGCCGAGCTGTCCGCGCTGATCGACGAGACCCGCGAGATCATGTCCACGCCACAGACCGAGCTCGAGACCTTCTGGGCCTATGATGACCGCTTCCATAATTTCGTGGCCAATGCGAGCGGCATGCCGTTGCTGGCCAAGATGATCCGCGAGAATCGCGACCGCGTGCGTATGTGTAACGTGGCGCGGATGGAGCGTAATTTCTCGGATCAGGCGAAGGAGCATCTCACGGTGCTCGAGGCGATTTCGGACCGCGATGCGGATCGGGCGCGCGCGGCGATGGCCGAGCATGCCCATCGAGTCCGTGAGCGGTTCCTGCGCTGGTATACGGGGATGTAACTCCGCGCCTAGCGCGGCGCGCCCGACAGGAAGGTGCAGCCCGCGCGACGGCATCCCTCGATCACATCGCGCAGCGCCTGCAGGTTGGCGGCGCGCGGCGAGGTGCGCGGTGTGACCAGCGAGACGGTCCTGCCATATTGCGCCCCGTCGGGCAGGGGGGAGGCCCCTTGCAGTTCCGGCCAGTCCGGCACCAGCGCGGCCCCTGCTCGCCGCGCGACAAGGGCCGATATCGCCTCCAATGCGTCCAGTTCGCATAAGACCACCGGCTTCAGCCCGTGATCCCGCAGATAACGCTGCGCGATGGCCCCGCCCCAGGACTGCGGGTCATAGGCCAGCAGTGGCAGGTCCTCGAAGATCCGCGCAAGGGCCTTTTCCCGACAGGCGGGCGGTGCCAACAGGCAGAGCGGCTCGCGCCGTAGCACCTGTGCCTCGAGGCTATCGGGCAGATCGAAGGGCGGCTCGACCAGCAGCGCCGCATCCAAGTCGCCCGCCAGAAGCGCCTCGTAAAGCTGGGCCGAGCTGCCCGGTGTGATGCGCAGCTCAACCTTTGGCGCGCGCTTGGGCATATGTTCCAGAATATCGGGCAGAAGGGCTGTCAGCACCGTCGAGATCGCGCCCAGCTTCAGCGGGCCAGCCGCCTCGGAGGGCTTGGCCGCCTGCTCGAGGGCGCGCGCCTGCGTTACCAGCTGGCGCATGGCGGGTAGCAGGTCGCGGCAGGCAGGGGTAGGGAGCGCCGCATTGGCCTGCCGGTCCAGCAGGCGCAGGCCCAGATCGCGTTCGAGCACCTGAATCCGCTGGCTCACGGCGGCAGGGGTCAGCCCCTGAGCGCGCGCGGTGGCCACGATCGATCCCAACTCGCTGACCGCGATCAGGCTTTCAAGAAACCGGATATCCATCGGTTTTTCTATCTCTCAGACAAAGAATTTCCAGCTTTTCCTTTCTCTACGGTTTCTCTACCCAAAAGGCCAATACGCAATTGGAGAGCCTTTATGAAATCCCTGTTCCACCTTGCCATCCACGTTACCGACCTCAACGAGACGCGCCATTTCTACGGCGATGTTCTGGGCTGCGAGGAAGGCCGTTCGACCGATACTTGGGTCGATTTCGACTTCTTCGGTCATCAGCTGTCCTTCCATCTGGGCAAGCCTTTCGAGACCACCCGCACCGGTAAAGTCGGCGATCATATGGTGATGATGCCGCATATGGGTGCGGTTCTGGCGCTGGATGACTGGAAGGCTCTGGCCGACCGTCTGCAGTCGAAAGGCATCGCCTTCGACATTCCGCCGGTCATCCGTTTCGAGGGGCAACCGGGCGAGCAACGCACCATGTTCTTCTTCGACCCGTCGGGTAACCCGATCGAGATCAAGGGCTTTGCCGATTTCGACGGGCTTTTCGCGAAATGAGCGAGTATGTCTTCACGCCGCCGCCCGTGCCCTCGTTGCCGGTCGAGGGTGAAACCGCGCGCTTTCCGATCCGGCGGATCTATTGCGTCGGGCGTAACTATGCCGAGCATGCCCGCGAGATGGGGCATGATCCCGATCGCGAGCCGCCATTCTTCTTCTCGAAACCGGCCGATAGCATCACCGAGGGCGGGCAGGATCTGCCCTTCCCGCCGCAGACCGAAGACCTGCATTACGAGGGCGAGCTGGTGGTCTGCCTCGGCTCGGGCGGGCGCGATCTGGATCTGGAGGCCGCATCGCGCACCATCTTCGGCTATGCCGTGGGCAATGATCTGACGCGGCGTGACATGCAGGCGCTTGCCAAATCGCTGAAACGCCCGTGGGATCTGTCCAAGGGCTTCGATGGCGGAGCGGTCGTGGGCCCCGTGCATCGCCATCTTGTGCAGGACCGCGCCGATGTGCTTGCCGCCGGTGCGATCCGCAGCTTCGTGAATGGTGAGGAGCGCCAGTCCGGCGATCTGGCGCAGATGATATGGACGATCCCCGAAGTGATCTCGGCGCTTTCCGCCTCGGTCACTCTGGCGGCGGGCGATCTGGTCTTCACCGGCACACCGGCGGGTGTCGGACGCCTCGAGAAAGGCGATCTGGTTGCCGTCGAGATCGACGGTCTTGGCCGGATCGAGACGCGGATCGTGTAAGTCTCGCACCGGAAGCAATCCAATCGGACTGGACAAGAAAAAACCGGAGCACCAGGGGTGCTCCGGTTTTTCGTGCTTTGCCGGTGGGAGGACCGGACTTGGGGAGGAAGGGGATCAGGCCTGGTGGGGCTCTGCCACGTCGCTCGTATGGACGGTGGAGTGCTGGATCGGGGGCAGCTCGCCATTCAGGGCGCGGTTGAGCTGTTCCTTGTCGAGCTTGCCTTCCCAGCGGCTGACGACAATCGTAGCGACCGCGTTGCCGATGAAGTTGGTCAGCGAGCGGCATTCCGACATGAACCGGTCGACACCGAGGATCAGCGCCATCCCGGCGACCGGCACGGTGGGCACCACCGAGAGGGTCGCGGCCAGCGTGATGAAACCTGCACCTGTCACACCTGCAGCGCCTTTGGACGAGAGCATCGCCACGAGCAGAAGCAGGATCTGGTCACCGAGGCTGATGTCGATATTCATCGATTGGGCGATGAAGAGCGCGGCCAGCGTCATGTAGATATTGGTGCCGTCGAGGTTGAAGGAATAGCCGGTCGGGACCACGAGACCCACCACGGGGCGGGCACAGCCTGCGCGTTCCATCTTCTCCATCAGTGCGGGCAGCGCGGATTCCGAGGACGAGGTGCCCAGAACCAGCAGCAGTTCGGCCTTCAGATAGGCGACCAGCTTGAAGATCGAGAAGCCGCAGAGCTTGCCGACAATGCCGAGCACGCCGAAGATGAAGATCGCCGCCGTCAGGTAGAAGGTGCCGACCAGCATCGCGAGGTTCGCGATCGAGCCGATACCGTATTTCCCGATAGTGAAGGCGAAGGCCCCGAAGGCACCGATGGGCGCGGCTTTCATCAGGACCGCCACCAGACGGAAGATCACCAGCGAGAGTTTCTCGCAGAATTTCACGACGGGCTGGGCGGGTTCACCGACCATGATGCAGGCGACGCCGAAGAGGATCGCAACCAGCAGGACCTGCAGGATGTTGCCATCGACAAAGGCCGAGACCAGCGTGGTCGGGATGATACCCATGAGGAAGCCCTGAAGCGAGGTCTCATGCGCTTTTTCCGCGTAGCTCGATACTTTCGAGGCATCAAGCGAGGCGGGGTCGATATTCATGCCAGAGCCCGGATGGACAACATTGGCCACGACCATCCCGACGATCAGGGCGAGCGTCGAGAAGAACAGGAAGTAGCCGAAGGCCTTGGCCGCAACCGACCCCACATGTTTGAGCGAGCCCATGCCCGCAAGACCCGTCACGATGGTCAGGAAGATGACCGGAGCGATGATCATCTTCACCAATTTGATGAAGGCATCGCCCAGCGGTTTCATCGCTTCACCGATGCTGGGGTAGAAATGGCCAAGTGCCGCGCCAAGGATGATGGCAACGAGAACCTGGAAATATAGGTGACGATAGAACGGGATATGCCGATGGGCGGTCGTGCCGCCGGTCTCGAACTGCATCTGCTCCTCCACATGCTTTGAGATCTGCGGATGAGCATAGTTAGATCGAAATTGAAGTCCCGATTTCGCTGAAAATTCGCTAACTGTCTATATTTCCGTCATATTTGTAAAAGTCTCGGGGAAAATATGTTTCGCTTTCCACACAGGTTGATTTACGATAATGCGGAAAGTGAAACAGCTTGAACCCAAGCCCCTCCGGATCAGACTCGTCCCATGACCCAGACCGCTTCCCGTCCCAAATCCTCGCGTCGCGCGTTGCTGCCGGCCCTGGCGGTGGTGCTCGGGCTCGTGCTGGTCTATCTGGTCTGCGATTACGAACTGTCGAGGCGGCTGAGGGCGGATGCGCAGGTTGATGCCCATATGCGCGTTCTGGCGATCGCCTCGGAGCTGGCGCGCCAGCAATCGGTGGGGGCGGTGCTGGCAAGCGATCCCGAGATCATCACCACGCAGGAGAGGGCCGATGCGGGCGACTGGCAGGCCCTGTCGCAGCGGCTCGAGGCGCTGAATGCCGATATCAGGGCCTCCGTTCTCTATGTGACCGATGCCAAGGGCCGCGCGATTGCTGCCTCGAACTGGCGCGAGGAGGAATCCTTCGTGGGCACGTCCTACGGCTATCGCAGCTATATCCGCGAGGCGCTGGAGACCGGAGAGGGGCGCGAATATGCGCTGGGGTCGGTCTCGCACCAGCCGGGGCTCTATCTGTCGCGGCGCATCGACGGGCCGGAAGGGCCGCTGGGGGTGGTGGTGGTCAAACTGACCTTCGAGACGCTCGAGACGGGCTGGCGCAGTAGCGAGAATGCCGCATGGGTCAGCAACCGTCAGGGGATCGTGACGGTCACCTCCGATCCCGCGTTGCGCTTCCAGCCCTCGCCCGAGCCGCAGCCGGTGACGGTCTCCGAGCCGGTGCCGGGCTCGGACTGGGTGCTCTGGCTGCATCTGCCGATCTGGCCCGTTCGCAGTGTGGCGGCGGCGGTCACCGGCGCTGCGGCACTGGGGATGGTCACGCTCTGGCTGGCATGGCGCTCGCTCCGGCGCCGTCAGGTCGAGGCCGCGCTCTATCGCGACCGGCTCGAGCGTGATGTCGAGGCGCGGACACTGGCGCTGACCCGCCAGATCAGGGAGCGCGAGGAAGCCGAGGCGCAGCTGGCGGGCATGCAATCGGCGCTGGTGCAGGCCAATAAGCTGGCGTCGCTGGGGCAGATCTCGGCGGGCGTGGCCCACGAGATCAATCAGCCGCTCTCGACGATCCGCCTTCTCGCCGAATACGGGCAGGACGCGGTCCCCGAAGGCGCGGACCATGATCTTTTGCGCAGCAATCTGGGCCAGATCGTGGAGATGTCGCAGCGGATCGGCACGATCACCTCGGATCTGCGGGGCTTTGCGCGCAAGGCGCGCGGAAACCGCGAACCGGTCTCGCTGGCGCAGGCGTGGCAGGCCTCGCTGCGCCTCGCGGCCAGCCGTCGCGCCTCCGAGGCGGCCGAAATCCATGCGCCGCCGATCCCCGAAACACTGATGATCGACGCCGAGGCGGTGCGGCTCGAGCAGGTTTTGGTGAACCTGTTGCAGAACGCGCAGGAGGCACTTTCGGGCCAGTCCGATGGACGGATCTGGCTCGAGCTTGTGCCACATGGCCGATCGATCTCGCTCTATATCGCCGATAACGGGCCGGGGCTGGACCCTGATGTGGCCCGTGCGCCCTTCACGCCATTCCAGACCACCAAACCCAAAGGGTTGGGGCTGGGGCTGGTGATCTGCCAGTCCATCCTGCGCGATTTCGGGGGCGAGTTGACCTATGATCCGCGCGCGGGCCAGACAGGCGCGCGCTGGCGGATTGATCTCAATCTATGGGAGGCCCTATGAGCCACGGTTCCATCCGCTTGATCGAGGATGATACAGCCCTTCTGGCGGCACAGACACAAGGTCTGCGCATGGCGGGCTTCGATGTGGAGGCCTTCGATGACCCTCTTGCGGGCATCGAGGGAATCACGGCCGACTGGCCTGGTGTGATCCTGTCGGATGTACGCATGCCCAACATGGACGGGATCACGCTGGCGCGCCGGATGCGCGGGATCGACCCCGAGCTGCCGGTGATCCTGATCACCGGCCATGGCGATGTGGAGATGGCCGTGGGGGCGCTGCGCGACGGGGTCTATGATTTCCTGACCAAACCGGTGAGCCGCGCGACACTCGAGGCGACATTGCACCGTGCGCTGGCGGCGCGCCGACTGGTGCTGGAGAACCGCGAGCTGCGGGCGGCGCGCGATGAAAGTGGTCTTGCCCCCGGTCTGATCGGTGACAGTCCCGCGATGCGCCATCTGCGCGAGACTGCCCAGCATATCGCGGCATCGGGGATGAACGCGCTGTTTCTGGGGGAGGCGGGTGTCGGCAAGGAACGGCTGGCGCGCCATATCCATGCCGCCAGCGCGCGCCGCACGCGGCCCTTTGTGGCGGTGAATTGTGCGGCCCTCTCGCCCGAGCGGTTCGATGCCGAATTCTTTGGCTCTGTCGGCGGATCGGGATCGCATATCCGTGCCACGGGCCGCATCGAGAGCGCCTCGCGCGGGCTTCTCTATCTGGGCGGGATCGAGGCGCTGAGCCCCGAGATGCAGGCGCGGGTGCTGGAGGTCATCGAGACGGGGCAGCTCTGGCCGGTGGGGGCGACCTCGCCGCGTCCCGTCGATCTCTGGGTGATCGCGGGCACCCGCATCGATCTGGGAGCCGAGGTGGCGGCGGGGCGGTTCCGCGACGATCTCTATTACCGCTTGGGTGGCCTGAGCCTAACCCTGCCGCCTTTGCGCGCGCGGCGCGAGGATATCGGCCCGCTCTTCAGGCATTTCGTGGCGCGGGCAGCCGCGCGGCGGGGCGGGGTGGTGCCGCCCCTGACCGAGGTCGATCAGGCCCATCTCGATGCCCATGACTGGCCCGGAAACCTGCGCGAGCTGGAACAATTCGCCGAAACCTTCAGTCTGGGGCTCGATGGTCGTCCCGATGCCCGGACCGCGCCACAGGCCTCGCTTTCGGATATGGTGACGCGCTACGAGGCGGCGTTGCTACGCAATGCCTTGCGCGCGGAAAGTGGCAATGCCACCGCCGCCATGGCGCGTTTGCAACTTCCCCGTAAGACATTTTACGATAAACTGGCAAAACATGGCATCCGCAGCAGTGATTTCCGCTGAGCGGCGCTGTGACGGAATGTCGCAATTTCTGACCGGAATCTCTTGCGATTTCGTGGTGATGGTCTAAGACGAGACAGAGCTAATCGGAGGACGTTCATGCGCGCACGTATCTACCAACCCGCTAAGACGGCGATGCAATCGGGTGTGGCCAAAACCAAGCAGTGGTATCTGGATTTCACCCACGAGGGCGCGCGCGATATCGATCCGCTGATGGGCTGGACGAGCTCTTCGGACACGCAATCGCAGGTCCGCCTCCGCTTTGACACCCGCGAGGAAGCCGAGGCTTATGCCAAGGAGAAGGGGCTGGATTACACCGTGACCGAGCCCCACAAACGCGCCGCCAACGTCCGCGCCCGTGGCTATGGCGACAATTTCTCCTCGGATCGCCGCGGGAACTGGACGCATTGAGGGTGTAAAACTAACCTGAGTTTTTCCCGAAGCAGGCTAAGTTTTCCCGAGATCTATATATAGGGCGCCCAATGGGCGCCTTTTCTATATGTTGATTTCCCTTCGCTGTCGGCTAGGCTAAGCCGATCTCTTAGACCCAAGGGCGTATTTCATGGCCAGCAAGCCCCTCAATAAAGCCAATCTGACCGCGCTCGGGGCCGAGGTGCTGGCCGATCTACTCCTTGAGGCGGTGAAGGGGGATGCCGCGCGGCAGCGCAGGGTGCGGATGGCCTTAGCGGCCGATGAGGGGCCCGAGACGGTTTCCGCCGATATCCGCAAGCGCTTTGCCGCGATCCGGCGGGCGAAAGGCTTCCTGAACCGCCCCTCGCAGAAAAAGCTGGCGCAGGAGTTGACCGAGGCCATTCAGCTGATCGAGACCCGCATCGCGCCCACAGCGCCTGGCTTGGCTTTTGACCTGCTCTGGACGCAACTTCATCTGGCCGAAGGCATCCATGAGCGCACCGATGACAGCTGGGGGACCATCGGCGACACGATGCGCGCGGCGATGCAGGCGATTGGTGAGATCGCCCCGCACCTGACGCTTACCTCCGACACGCTGGCCGAGCAGATCCTTGAGGCCACGCTTGCAGATGGTTACGGCGCTTTTGATCGCGCGATCGAGGTCCTCGCGCCCGCACTTGGCCCAGAGGGGCTGGCCGCGCTGAAGGACAAAGCCACTGCCGCTTTTGAAGCGCCGATCGCCGCCAGCGACCTTGCCCACTATGATTATGGCCGCCCGTCCGAACGCGAAAGCCGCGCCCGTCAGTATCGTAGCAGCACGCTGGAACGCATCCTGCAGGACGTGGCCGATCAGCAGGGCGATGTCGATGGCTGGATGGCCAAATACACGCCCGAACAGTTGGCCTACCACACCATTGCCCCCGATGCCGCGACCCGTCTCTTGGATGCAGGCCGCGCCGAGGAGGCCCTCGCGCTGATCCGCACTGCCCTCGCCGCGCAGAAACCTGATCAGCGGTCCGACTGGCACGACCCGCGCGAGCTCGATGATGCGCATTTCGCCTGCCTCTCGGCGCTCGGGCGCAAGGCGGAGCTGCGTGAGGCTCTTTGGGCGCGGTTCGAAGCGCGGCTCTGTCCCGATGCGCTGCGCCATCATCTGAAACTGTTGCCGGATTTCGAGGATATCGATGCGGAGGATACTGCCCGCGCAATCGTGCTGGCCTATCCTTCGATGACCAAGGCGCTGTGGTTTTGCCATACCACGCAGGATCTACAGCTGGCCCGCCAGCTGATCGACGCCCGCTACGCTGAACTGAATGGAAATGTCTACGAGATCCTGACGCCGCTGGCAGAGGAACTGGCTCCAAACCACCCGCTTCAGGCGGCGCTCCTCTGGCGCGCCCTGATCGATTTTGCACTCACCCAGCAGCGCAAGGGCCGCTACGGCCACGCCGCCCGCCACCTCCAAAGCTGTGCCGAGGCCGACACCCGCATCAGCGACTATCGTCCGCACCTCTCGCACGCCGCCTACCTGCAGGCGCTAGAGGACACCCATGCCCACCTTGCAGCCTCGAAAAGAAGAAACTGACAGGTTTCGTGCTCAAACTCAGATCGAACCGATCAGCTGCGTTAACTGGCCAGTCTGCTTGGAGCGTTCTGGCGCGACGGTTCGACGGATACGTTGAAGGATGACATCGCCTCGGCGAGACCTTGCGCTTCGATCTGAAGTGACGCGACTGCGGCATTGGTCTCCTCGAAGAGGGCTGCATTTTGTTGTGTGGTCCGGTCCAGTTCGGACGTGGCGGTTGTAATTTCCTGAATGCCGCTCGCCAATTCCGAGGCCGACTGGGCTATCGTGCGGATCATTTCCGCGACGGTCATAATACCTTCGACGATCTCGGACAGAGCATTTCCGGAGGCGTCAACCATCTGCACGCCCTGACGGACATTGCTATCCGACAGTTCGACAATCTCCGCGATCTCGCGTGCAGCGTCGGAAGACCGTTGGGCCAGGCCCCGTACTTCTGACGCGACCACCGCAAAACCACGGCCGGCATCCCCCGCGCGCGCGGCTTCGACCCCGGCATTCAGAGCCAGAAGATTTGTCTGGAAGGCGATATCGTCTATCACCTGAAGCACACGGGCGATTTGGGAGGACGATTTCTGGATCTCGCCCATCGCCTCGACCGTCTTGGTGACGACGCGGCTTCCATGCTGCGCCTTATCGGAGATGGTCCCGATCGTGCGGCCAGCCTCGGAGGTCGAGGAGGCTGATTGCTTGACGGTGGCCGACATCTCTTCCAGCGCCGCAGAGGTCTGCTCCAGCATGGCCGCACTACGCTCGGTACGGCGGGCAAGATCATCCGCAGTCGAGGCGATTTCGCGCGCTGCGGTATCGACGGAACCTGAGGCCATGGCGATACCGGACAGGGCGTCGCGCAATGTGTCATTCGTTCTATCGACGGCCGTGGCGATATCCTTGAAGATCCCTTTGAAATTATCGGGCATCCGGTAACTCAGATCCCGCTCTGCGAGATGTTCGAGGGCTGCCGAGACCGCTCCGAGACCTTCCCCCGCAGCCTGACCGACGCGGTTCAGGCCGTTGCAGATCTCGGCCAGAAGTCCGTCTTTTCCCGAAAGATCGATGCGATGCGAGAAATCGCCAGCGGCACAGGCCTCGACCACCCGCCCGATCTCTTCCGCAACGATCTTGTCCGATCTCGCCTGTTCCTCGGCCTCGAGCTGCTGGGCGCGCGCCTTTTGGGCGTCCTGTGAAATCCGGTCCCGCTCCTGACGGGCCAATTGCTCGCGCTGTTCGAGTTCGCGCAACTCGGCGGCGCGCGCATTGACTTCCGTTTGTTTCTGACGTTCGAGAATATCGCGGAACTCGCTCAATGCGTCGCGCAATTCACCCAGCTCGTTGCGGCTATGCCATTCGGGGAGAGGGGCCTCGAGATCCCCGCCGGAGAGCTTCTGGATGCTGCCCGTGACATCTTCCAACCGGTTGACGAAACGGCGTTTCACCAGCGTAAAGGCGGCAAGCGCAAAGGCCAGCTGCAGAAGGGCCGCGCAAAGAACGACGGTAAACGAGGTCGATTTGACGGAGGAGAATTGGGACAATCCGTGCGACATTTCGATATTCAGGTTTTCCACGAGCGCATCGGCGCTTGTCTGGAACGCGCGGAAGGCCTGATCGAAATCCTGGTAGTCGGCAAGACTTTCGGCGGCGACCTTCGTTGCGGTATCATAGCGTTCGTCGGCTATCTGCGCGAAGGCCGTCAGTTCCGACACGAGGTCCGCCTTGCTGCCAGACAAAGGCAGATCGTCGACGAGTTGCGCGGCACGGGATATGTTGGCGACGGCGAGCGAAAAATCCTCTCCGGTATCTCCGCCGAGAATTTCTTCTACCTTCAGGTGGCCAAGCGTGACAAGAAATAGTGCCTGACCGAGTGTGTTCTGCATCTCGGTGGACTGGGTTGCGGGAGAACTGGCCAGAGTGGAGAATTTCTCGGTAATCCCGTCGAAGAGGGCGTCGAATGTTTCATCAGCCCCCGATCCGGCCCCTTGCTGTTGGGCTGCTCCCTCGATGCGTTCCAGAGCCTTTGCCTGCAGGACCTTCAGGCTGCCTTCCATCGATGACATGTCTGAAAGGAGTTTGGGCGCATTGGGAGCGGGCAGCGACAATCCGTCGATCTCGCCGCCGTTTATCAGGGCATGAAGGAGTTTATCCGCATGAGCGAACATTGTTTCCATTTCGGATCTGAAGGTATCGTCCCCGTTAGAAATATACTCCTCGAGGTCCAGATTGGCTTGGGCGATCGTCTGTTCGAGCAGCATTGCAGCCTCGATTTCCTGCGCAAGTCGCTCGCCGATCTGATCGCCGACGGTCGACATATGGTCGACCTGCCATATTGTGAAGGCACCACTTAAAAGGGTGATGCCGAGAAAAACACCGAAGCCCAACTTGAGTTGGTTGGAAATTTTTGACTGCGCCATGGAACACCTCAAGGTTACCTTCGTAAATTCCACAAAAACCCTGAAGATATCGTTTCCCGAAAGGCGGTTCGGACAGAGATTTTTGTCGGAAGCGGCAAGCGTGCTTCCAGCACCGCGCGATCCCGACCCTTTGGAGCGAGGATCGTGTCCCAACTGATGGTGTAGCTCATAGCGGGCCTCGTGCTGACTGGCGGGCCGAGCTGATCAGTCGCGCTGCGCTGCAGGCAAGCTGACCACGACATCATCGCAGATTGGCGCCAGCGTTTCCAGTGTCATGTATCGACCGCGCTGGACGGTCCATTCCTCGGTCTGCTCCATCAGGATGGCCCCAACGAGGCGGCGGATCGAAGCCTCATTAGGAAAGATCCCGACCACGTCCGTACGGCGCTTGATCTCGCCGTTTAGGCGCTCCATCGGATTTGTGCTGTGTAGCTTCGTTCGATGCTGCTGGGGAAAGGTCATGTAGGCCAGCACATCCTCCTCGGCGCCGTCCATGAGGGTCGCCAGCTTTGGCAGTTTCGGACGCATCTGATCAGCG
>NZ_JAYWLC010000015.1:0-92762 GCF_040297545.1 Thioclava kandeliae | reverse complement strand
CCCGCAGATACAGGCTCCCGCAAAGGACCCGCTGGAAGGCAAAGCCCGTTCCCAAAACCTCGACCCGCATCCACGACCACAATGCTCAGATCCTTCACAAGCGCAGGGTTCTGGTGACCGTCATCAAGCACAATCACATCCGCCCCCGCAGCACAGGCCGCAACACCGCCCGCCGCACGGTCCTTCGACACCCAGACAGGCGCGAAGGACGACAACAAAAGGGGCTCATCCCCGACAGCCGATGCATCATGCACACGCGCATCAACCCGCACAGGACCAATCAACCGCCCACCATGCCCGCGAGAAACAATATGCGGTGCGTGACCGAGCGCCTGAAGGAGCTGCACAACCGCCATAACCGTCGGCGTCTTCCCCGTCCCGCCCGCATTGATGTTACCAACGCAGATAACCGGAATATTCAAACGCAACCCCTCACGACAAACGCGACGAGAAGTCGCATAGGCCGTCAGGCAGCCGAGCGGGGACAAAGCAAGTGACAAGACAGAGAGCCTAGACCCCCAGAATAACGGAGCACGCATCAAGGCGATTTCAGACACTGGCACAATGAGGACACAAGATCCTCGAAGGCCCCCGCGCCCGCGGTTTCGATATCCCACGCATTATAGCTCAGGAATGCGGAGCGGTGGGGCGCAAGAAATTCGGTCACCGCTTCGGGGAGATCCTCGGGCTGCTGGAGCCGTTTACTTCCTTGGACTGCCTGCAACGACTGGTAGAGCGCCGGGTATCGCCCCGCCTCCGGCCCGTGTAGAATAGCCGAACCGAGAGACGCCGCCTCGTAGGGCGAGCGCGCACAGCCCGCAGCGGCAAAGCTCCCCCCGAAATAGGTCACCGGCGCAAGGCGGTACCATAGCCCGTAATCCTCAGCGTCATCGGCGATGAAAATCTGCGTATGCTGGTCCGGCTCGCCCTCGAGAGAGCGTCGCGCCACATGCCAGCCCTCCTCCGTGAGACGCTGCGCGAGATCGATCGCGTCGCCGCTGGCTTCGGGAGCAAGGATCAGCAGCAGACGGTGGGCCTGACGTAAAGCCTGTCGATGGGCCGTCAGAACAATCTGCAGCTCGCTTTCGGGAACCGAGGCCGCAAACCATGTCGGACGGTTCTGCAACAGGCCGCCCATCGCCGCAAGTTCCGCCCCAGAACAGGGCAGAGGCGCGGGCGGCAGGGTCAGCGGGCCGCTCGTGATCAGGCGGTTGGGGGGCGCGCCACGCGCGATCAGGCGCAATGTCTCGGGGCGGTCCTGTGCCAGAATAGTATGGAAAAGACGCAACAGACGGCCCGCATAGGGCGCATCCTCGGCACCTGTGCAGGCGGCAAGCATCACCGGAATGCCTGCAGCTTGCGCGCCGGAGATCAATCCGGGCGGCAAGGCACGCCCCAGAAGCAGCACGAGCGCTGGCTTCCACACTCCAAGCGCTGCGTGAATATCGCTGGCGGTATCGGCGGGATCAGGCAGCGGGTGGCAATCGCGCGGGAGCGCCAGGCGCTCGACCAGTGCGGCCGGACCCGTCACCACGAAAGGATGCTCGGGCAGGCGGGTGCTCAGAAGCTGCAGGACAGTTTCGATATCATGCTCGGGGGCGGCCTCCGAGACGCGGATCCAGATCGGCGCTGCCGGGCGGTCTGCGATGGGCGGCAGACGTTCCGGCAGGGCAGAGGGCCGGTTCAGCCCCGATAATTTCAGGTGCAACCAGAGCGGAACCGGCATGATAGGCGATCAGAATCCCAGTTCAGCGGTGGGGGCCGCTTCCATTTCCTCGTCGCGCAGACGGTGAAGATGCGCGATGAAATACCGCATATGGGCGTTGTCCACGGTGCGTTGCGCTTCGGATTTCCAGGCGTTGAAGGCTTCCGCATAATTGGGATAGATCCCGACGATGTGGATATCTTTGACGTCGCGGAATACGGTCTTCTGCGGGTCGATGAGTTCGCCGCCGAAGACGAGATGCAGACGTTGCGTCGGAGATTTGGGCATTTCGATGAACCTCTCTTGTGAGAATGTCGCGACCCTATGCCACATGGCGGGGTTTCTCAAGCTATGGGTTGCATTTGGCCGCTTTTCAAATGCGTGAGCAGGGGCTACCTAATTGGCATGACACAGACACTTACCCAGATCTACGAGGCCCGCGTGGCCGAGGGCGCTCTGCGTGGCGATGACGCGCAGCGGGCCGTTTTGCCGCTTCTGGAGCGCGTTCGCCGCGATCTGGAAACCCCTGCCGCCGCACCGCAGAAAACCGGTTTTTTTGCGAAATTCGCCAAGAAAGCCACGCCCGAGCGGATCAAGGGGCTTTATCTTTGGGGTGGCGTCGGGCGCGGGAAATCCATGCTGATGGATCTCTTCTGCGAGGCGGTAACGGTCCCCAAGCGGCGCGTCCATTTCCATGCCTTCATGCAGGAAGTGCAGAACGATATCGAGAAAGCCCGCAAGGCCAAGGTCGAGGATGCCATCCAGCCGGTCGCGAAACGAATCGCATCCGAGCTGAAGCTGCTGTGTTTCGATGAGATGCAGATCACTGATATTGCAGATGCGATGATCGTGGGGCGCCTGTTCGAGCTGTTGTTTGAGGCCGGTGTCGTCGTGGTGACCACCTCCAACCGCGTGCCCGAAGATCTTTATAAAGATGGCCTCAACCGTCAGCTTTTCCTACCCTTTATCGCGATTTTGCGTGACAGACTGGAAGTTCACGAAATCATCTCGGTCAATGATTACCGTCAGAACCGTCTCTCCGGGAGCCAGGTCTATTTCACGCCCGCAGACCGCGAGGCGAAGGCGCAGATAGATGCGCTCTGGGATGAGCTGACCGGCGGCAATGATGAGCCGCTATCGCTGGCCTATAAGGGGCGCGAAATCACGTTGCCGCATTACCACAATGGTGTGGCGCGCGCGTCCTTCTGGGATCTCTGTGCCGCAAATTTAGGCGCTGGAGATTACCTCGCAATTGCCGAAAATGTTCGTGTTTTGTTTCTTGACGCGATTCCGCGTCTGGATTCATCGAACTTTAACGAGGCTAAGCGTTTTGTAACCATGATCGATGCACTCTACGAGGCAAAGGTCCGGTTGATCGCTTCTGCGGCAACCGAGCCGGAGCACCTCTATAACGAGGGCACCGGCAGTTTCGAATTTGAACGCACCGCCTCCCGTTTGCGCGAAATGCAGGCCGAGGATTGGGGGAAAACCGACGGAGACTGACATGCAGGCCCTAGAGCGCGATATTTCACAGATCGAAGAGATCGAAGCGGTTGCCCGTGATCTGAAACGCGCTCTGGAGCAGTTGCCCGGCTGGGCGGGTACCCGTGTGGAAGAGGTGCTGCGCCTGACGCCCGAACGGGCCGTGGTGGTCATCCGTCGTCGCGACGAATATTTCGTGCTCAAGCAGTTCTTCGGGGAGAAAGGTCCCGCAAGGGCGACGCTGATGGCCGAGGCGCTGGGGCATGCCGCGCATATGCAGGACGGCGCGTATCGGGTCGTGCCGCTGGTGGCCTCATATGCCACACAGGGCATTGTTATCATGGCCCGCACGCCGGGGCTACGGATGGACCGTATTCTGGCGGATGCCGTGTCCGAGACGCGGCTGCGGCTGGTGGGGGCGGCAGGTCACTGGCTGGCGCGCTATACCGAGCCCACCCGTGCCGAGGGGCGCTTCTATGCGACCTTCTGGCTGCGCCAGATCGAGGATCTGCCGCATCGCCATATGCAGGGCGATGCGCGCGAGTTGTCCTTCCAGATCCTCGACAAGATGGCGCGCATGGCACCCGATCTGAACGGGCGCGCGGTAATTCGCGCCCGCAGCCATGGCGATTTCGTTGTCCGTAACCTGAACGTTGCTCCCGATGGCGAAACACTCTGGGGTTTTGATATCGACCGCTATCCGCTGCAACCTGTGGCGCGGGACGCGGCGCGCTTCCTCACTTGGCGGGCGACCGACGGGGTCGGGCATCCAGCAAAAGCAGGGCTGCCCAGGGACGAGGTATCCGCGATGGCCGCAACCGATCTGCTGCCGCAGGAAGAATGGCACGATATCGTGCCATTCTTTGCAGGCGAGACCCTGATCCGGCGTTTTGCCGACCGCATGAGCGACATGGACCGGCTGGTTCCTGTCGCCCGTGCATGGCTGGCTTAAGCGGGCATGTCGGCGAGGATCTCGCGCACGCGCGGGATCACCTGCGTGCCATAAAGCTCGACATTGCGCAGGATGGCCGAGGCTTTCTGCGGACCCGAGCTGTATTTCAGCTGGAACCGGCCCAGCCCGAGCGTAGCAACCGTTGAGGCGATCTTGGAGGCAACAGTTTCGGGGGAGCCCACATAGAGCGAGCCATGCTCGATCTCGCGCAGATAATCCTCGCGCCGCAGCGGCGGCCAGCCGCGCGAGGCGCCGATGGCGGCATGCATCTTCTGATAGCCTTCGAAATAGGTCTCGCGAGCGATCTCGTCGGTTTCGGCCACAAAGCCCGGGCTATGCACACCCACCTCTTTTGGTGTGGTGCCCATTTGCGCATGCGCGCGGCGATAGAGGTCCACAAGCGGTGCAAACCGCGCGGGCGAGCCGCCGATAATCGCGATCAGCAGCGGCAGGTCATGCGCCGCCGCCGAGATGATGCTATCCGGCGAGCCGCCCACACCGCGCCATGTGCGGATCGGCATCTCGGGGCGCGGATGGACCGTGGCGTTCTTCAGGTTCGGACGGAAGCGGCTCTCGAAGCTCACTTTCTCGTCACGGATCAGCTTCACGAACTGCTCGAACTTCTCCTCGAACAGCGCCTCGTAATCATCGAGCGCGAAGCCGAAGAGCGGGAAGCTCTCGGTGAAGGAGCCACGGCCGAGGGTGACCTCGGCGCGGCCCTGCCCGAAGGCGTTCATCGTGGCAAAGCGCTGGAACAGGCGGATCGGGTCATCCGAGCTCAGCACCGTGACCGAGGTCCCGACCCTGATGCGCGAGGTCTGCGCCAGAATGGCGGACATGATCGGCTCGGGGCTCGAGATCGCGAAATCGGGGCGGTGATGTTCGCCCAGACCGATGAAATCCGCGCCTGTTTCTTCGGCCAGAATGCCCTCGGTAACAGTATTGCGGATCACTTGCGCGGGCGACAGGCGCGCGCCGGTATCGTCGGTGGTGATGTCCCCGAAAGTGTCGAGGCCGAGTTCGAGATGGGTCATGGGTTGGCTCCTTCGCTTGGCCGCAATCTATGCAAAAAAGGGGCCGGTCTCCTAGCCCCTCCCAGCGCACAAGCCCTGTTCGGCCCGAGAGATCAGCCGAGAGATCAGCCGTTCTCGCGCAGGATATTGCCCGCCAGATAGAGCGAGCCGCAGATCAGCACGCGGGCCTGCGGGTCTTTGGCGACAATATCTGTCAGGGCCTGCGCCACATTGTCTGCCTCGGCCACATGGCCGAACCCCGCCCGTGTCGCGGCCTCTGCGGTGGCCTGCGAGGGCAGTGTGTTCGCCTCATTGGGGATCGACACGGCGGTCAGGCTTTCGGCGCGCTTGGCCAATGGGCGCAGATAGCCCACAATATCCTTGGTGTTGAGCATGCCGCAGATCAGGTGCGTCGGGCGATTGCCCATCCGGTCGAGCGTCGCAGCGATCATCTCTCCGGCGGCAGGGTTGTGCCCGCCATCGAGCCACAGCTCCGCATCCTGTGCAGCCTCGACCAGCGGGCCGGTCTTCAGGCGTTGCATCCGCGCGGGCCATTCGGCACGGGTGACAGCCGCCTCGCAGGCCGCCTCGTCACAGCCAAGGAACCGCAGCGCTGCCAGAACGGCACCGGCGTTCATCACCTGATGGGGGCCGGGCAGATTGGGCAGCGGCAGATCCAGAAGGCCGGTCTCGTCCTGATAGACGAGCCTGCCGGCTTCCTCGCGCACATGCCAGTGCTGGCCATAGGCCAGAACCGGCGCACCCAGACGCGCCGCGCGGGCCTCGATCACCTCCAGCGCCTCGTCATGCTGCGGGCCTACGATCACCGGCACCCCGCGCTTGATGATACCCGCTTTCTCGCCCGCAATCTCTGCCAGAGTCTCGCCCAGATACTGCTGGTGATCGAGATCCACCGGCGTGATGATCGACAGCGCGGGCGTGATCACATTGGTCGCATCGAGCCGCCCGCCGAGCCCCACCTCCAGCAAGGTGTAATCGGCCTGATGGCGCGAGAAGGCCAGAAACCCCGCGCAGGTGGTGATCTCGAAGAAAGTGATGTTCTCGCCGTTATTCTTGGCCTCGCATTCATCGAGCATGGCCGACAGCTCCGCCTCGGAGATCAGCTCTCCGGCCAGACGGATGCGTTCGTGGAAACGTGCCAGATGCGGCGAGGTATAGGCATGGACGGATTTGCCCGCCGCCTCGAGCCCCGCGCGGATCATGGCCTGGGTGGAGCCCTTGCCATTGGTGCCTGCGATATGGATCGCTGGCGGGATCTTGGTCTGCGGCTCGCCAAGCGCGGTCAGCAGACGCTCCATCCGGTCCAATGTCAGGTCGATGATCTTGGGATGCAGCCCCATCAGACGCTGCAGGATGATATCGGACGTGTCACTCATGGAAGCCCCCTAAGGCATAGGCAATCAGGGTGCGCCAATGGCGCATCCCTGCGCGGGGGCGGGGGCTCGATGCCCGCGGCGCCGCGACCCGCCGATATCGTCACAACTGTGCCGCGTCGCTACGGCACGAACCCTCAGCTTTTGGCTGCGGCTTTGGCAGGTGTCTCGGCAGGGGCCGCCGCTGCAGGCGCGGGCGCCGCCTCGGGGATGTCGGCCTTGATCTCGGGCGCGGGCAGGTCGGCTGCCACAGCAGGCGGCATGTTCATCATCATGCGGATGATGGTGATCAGCTCCTCGCGCAGTTCCTTGCGCGGCGTCACGCGGTCAAGCATGCCGTGATCCAGCAGATATTCGGCGCGCTGGAAGCCCTCGGGCAGCTTCTCGCGGATTGTCTGCTCGATCACGCGGGGACCGGCAAAGCAGATCAGCGCATTGGGTTCGGCAATCTGCACATCGCCCAGCATCGCATAGGAGGCGGTCACACCGCCGGTTGTGGGATGGGTCAGCACGACGATATAGGGCAGGCCCGCCTCGCGCAGCATATCCACGGCCACGGTCGTGCGCGGCATCTGCATCAGCGACAGGATCCCTTCCTGCATCCGCGCGCCACCGGCGGCCGAGAACAGCACCAGCGGGCGGCCCAGTTTCACCGCGCGCTCGGCGGCGGCCACGATGGCATTGCCGACATACATCGACATCGAGCCACCGATGAAGCTGAAATCCTGACCGGCAGCCACAATAGGCGTGCGGCCGATCTCGCCCTCGACGACCAGCATGGCTTCTTTCTCGCCGGTCTTCTTCTGGGCAGATTTCATCCGCTCGGGATATTTCTTCTGGTCCTTGAAATGCAGCGGATCGACGATCGGCTCGGGGACTTTCACCTCGGTGAAGATACCGCCATCAAACAGCGCCTCGAACCGCTTGCGCGGGCTGATCGCCATATGGTGGTTGCAATTCGTGCAGACATTCAGGTTCTGAGCCAGTTCGCGGTGAAACAGCATCGACCCGCATTCCGGACATTTGGTCCAGAGATTTTCCGGCGTGTCCCTACGCGAGAAAAGCGAGTTGATCTTCGGGCGGACGTAGTTCGAGATCCAGTTCATGTCTTTGCGGCCCCTTTGGCTCCTATTGCGGTCCAGATAAGACGGGTCGAACAGAAATGCAATCAACGAGCGTTCAAACCCGCAGGCTGAGCCGGATCAAAAGCCAAGAAACCGTAATTGACGCACCATCGACCAACATAAGCGGGGCGATTGTGTTAAAATCTTGGAGATTTGCGACCACACTGAACAGCGAGATCCCGTCGAGATGGCCGTAATAGCTGATCAGCAGGATCGCCGAGAGGTTATTGACGAAATGGAAGGCCAGCGCTGCCCCCAGATTTCCGGTGCGCGCTGTCAGATCGGCCGCCAGCAGCCCGTAGAACGCCGCCCAGACCACCGGCCAGAAGGACATCGCGCCAAAAGTCGTCCCGTCATAATGAAGCGCCCCGAACAGCAGCGAGGGCAGGCCCATCGTGATCCACAGATTATTGCCCGACCACGCGCCCAGCTGCTGCATCAGATAGCCGCGGAACAGCACTTCCTCGGCGCCGATCTGGAGGAAGACCAGCGGGATGATAAGCGGCCACCAGGGTAATGCCGCCGAAAGCGCTGTGGAATGGCCGACATCGGGGGCCATCGAGGTGAACCATGCCAGAATGATGGTGAGCGCGAGAAGCGGCCAGAAGGCACGACGGAAATCCGACCCCGTGCCCTTACCCAGAAGGCTGCGGGGCGTGCGTTTGCCCAGATATTGCGTGACGGTCATCACGCCCGCCACCAGCGGCAGGAAGCTGCCCAGCAACACTGCCACACCAAAGGGGCTCGAGCCGTTCGCGATCTCCTGCAGCCGGAACATCCGCGCCAGCCCGCTGGTGTGGGCGAGGCTCGTCCCCACCAGTATCGAGGCACCCAGCCCGTAGATCACCACGATCGCGATCAGCCCGATCAGCGTCCGCCACAGGGCACAATGGGCACGGGCCGGTGCAGTGAAGCGGTCAAGAAGCGGGTAATGCGGCACGGTCTATCCGTTCGGTTGAGGTCGTGGCCCAAGCTAAGGGCTGCGCGGGCGGTTGTCACGCTGATCGGTGTGGGGCTTTCTCTTTACATTTACGCGGGTCGGGCAGATGGTCGCGTTCTCGTTACTGCCCTCAGGAGGTCCCATGTTTGAAGTGTCACTCGATCTGGCCATGCTGCTTCTGGGGGCGGCCTTCTTTGCGGGGTTTGTCGATGCCATTGCGGGCGGGGGCGGGCTGATCACCGTGCCGATCCTGATCATGGCGGGGGCCTCGCCGCTTCAGGCGCTCTCCACCAACAAGGTGCAGGGTGTGTTCGGTGCGGCGACCTCGGCGCTTTCCTATGCGGGTTCGGGCCATGTGGACCTGCGCAAACAGTGGAAGGCGGCGCTCCTGTCAGGGGTCGCGGGGCTCGCGGGCGCTATTCTGGTCTCGAAAATTCCGACCGATGGTCTGCGCTATGCGCTGCCGGTGGTGCTGATCGCGATCGCGGCCTTCTTCGCCTTCCGTCCGGGGCTGGGCGACGAGGACCGTGTCGAGCGTATCCGCCCCGCAGCCTTCACCGCCTTTGTCGTGCCGCTGGTCGGTTTCTATGACGGGTTGATCGGTCCGGGGACAGGCAGCTTCTTCATGATCGGGTTCGTCATGCTGGCGGGCTATGGTGTGCTCAAGGCCACAGCCCATACCAAACTGCTCAATTTCGCCTCCAATGTCGGCGGTCTGATCGGCTTTGCCGCGATGGGCGCGCCGTGGTGGGTGATGGGCCTGTCGATGGGCGTGGCACAGATCTTCGGGGCGCGGCTCGGCTCGCACATGGCCATGAAGAATGGCGCGAAACTGATCCGTCCGCTGCTGGTCGCGACCTCGAGCATTCTGGCGCTGAAGCTGATCTGGGATCTCCTCTGATCAGCCCCGATCAAAGGCCATATCATAGGGGAGCGCGAATTCCTCTAGCGTCTGGCGCAGGGCCTCGCGGTCACATCCTGCCTCCGCACGGATGACGGCCACCAGTCCGCGCGTGCGGTCCTGACGCACCTCTGTCACCTTCGCGGCCAATCCGCGCTCGGTCAGCGCGCCCGACAGCACCCGCCCGATCGCCCGACGGCGCAGCTCGGGTTTGTAGATCTTGCCGACAGCGGTCTTGGGCAGTTCGGGCAGGATCTCGATATGTTTCGGGATCGCGGCACGTTCGTGGACATTTGCGCGCAGATAGTCGAGCAACTGCTCCTCGCGGACCTGATGGCCCTCGCAGAGTTCCACATAGACGCAGGGCAACTCGCCCGCAAAGGCATCGGGCTGGCCGATGGCCCCCGCATTGGCGATGGCCGGATGGCGCGCCAGTGGCTCCTCGATCACGGCGGGGTCGATATTATGGCCACCACGGATGATCAGATCCTTGGCGCGACCGGTGATCCACAGATAGCCATCGGCATCGACGCGGCCCAGATCGCCGGTGCGCAGGAAGCCGTCCTCGGTATGATGGGCCTCGCCATTGGGGCAGGTATCGCGCGCGACACCCGGACTGCGCACACAGATCTCGCCGATCTCGTCCACCGCGCATTCGATGATGTCGCCGAATTCCTGACGGCGGATGGAGACATCGGTATAGGGCATCGGGATGCCGATCGAGCCGATCTTCTTCACCCCGTCCGGCGGGTTGACTGACACGAGGCAGGTGGCTTCGGTCAGCCCGTAGCCCTCGGTGATTTCCACGCCGGTGGCGGCGGTGAAACGGTGATACAACTCGCGCGGCATCGGCGCAGAGCCCGAGATCGCAATTCTGAGCGAGGAGATATCGGCATCCACCTTGCGCTGCATCAGCGCCGAGGAGGCCGTGGGCACGGTGATCAGGAAGGTTACCTTCCAGCGCGCGATCAGTTTCCAGAAATTGTCGAAAACGCCTTCGCCACGATAGCCCGCAGGCGTGGGATAAACGATATGCGCCCCGCTCGCGATGGCCGACATCAGCACCGGATAGGCGGCGAAGACATGGAACATCGGCAGCGGGCACAGGAGCACATCCTGCTCGTTGAACAGCATATGCCCGCCCAGCCAGCCGTTATAGACCATCCCCGAGACCCGATGCCGCGCGATCTTGGGTGTGCCGGTGGTGCCGCCCGTGTGGAAGATCGCAGCGATCCGGTCCTCGGACGGGTCCTCGAACTGCAGCGTCGTGGCTTGGTCCGCGCAGGCCGCGTGGAAATCGTGATAGGTCCGGCCTTCGAGCCGCGGCACCTTGGGGCGGATCATCGGCACGACGAGCCGTTTGAACCCGCGCAGATAGCGTGTCAGATCGACCTCGATGATATCGGTCACCTCGGGCGCGTCCTTCAGGGCTTGCGCCACTTTCTGCGCGATATCGGTCTTGGGGAAGGCGCGCAGGGTGATCACCGCGCGGGCGCCCGTCTCGCGCAGCAGGCTCGCGATATGCGCGGGATCAAGGAGCGGGTTGATCGGGAAAACGGTCGCGGCCACGGTGCCTGCCAGAAAGCTGACCACCGCCTCGTTACAATTGGGCAGGATATAGGCCACGCGGTCTTCGGGCCCGAGCCCGCGCGCGCGTAGCAGATTGGCCAGACGGGTGACCTGAGCGTGCAGGCCGGCCCAATCGAGCGTCTCGGCCGGTGCATCGGCCCCGGAGAATAGCTGGAAGGAGATCGCCGGACGGGCGGGATGCGCCTGTGCCGTCTGCGACAGGAAGCGGTAGATGGTGGAAGGTGTCGGGCGCGCCTGCCATGGCATTTCGGCCTCGATCGCGATCCGGTCCTCTATCGTTCTGAAATGTTTCATATCGCGGGGTCCTGCTTGTCGCGCGGAATCTGGGGCCTGAGCCTGAGTGGCGTTGCACCATATGTAGACAATCCGGCGCGGCAAATCCATGATCTCTCGCATCGGCGGGAGAGGCGCATCGAGGGGGATTTGCGGGAGATTTCCAACAATGATGTGAAATCCGGTAACAGGGGCTTTCCTGTCAGGTCAATTCTGCGCTATTATCGCCAGATCGAGTTCAATTACGTTTCGCGCTGAGAATAAAGAGCATAAGCCGTTCTGGCGGAACCGAGGCACCAAGCAGCTGGAGGCTGTATCTATGATGAATTCCGTTCTGCGCAGCACTGTTGCCGCCGCGATGACCTGCGCAGCCATGAGCCTGCCCGCCGTCGCGCAAGAGACGACCAACCGTGTTGCCGCCGAAACCGACTGGAGCGTCTTTGTCGAGGGCAATCCAAAGGAATGCTGGGGCGTGTCTGCCCCCAAGACGACCGTCAACAGCAAGGATGGCCAGCCGGTGCAGGTGCGCCGCGGTGATATCCTCCTGTTCGTGACCTACCGTCCGGGCAAACAGCCCGAGATCTCCTTCATGGGCGGCTACCCGTTCGAGGGCGGCTCGACCGTTGATATGGATGTGGGCGGCAAGAAGTTCACGTTGTTCACCGATGGCGAAGGCGCATGGGCGGGCTCCGCTGATGAGGATAAAAAGATCATCGCTGCGCTGAAAGCCGGTGCCGATGTCACGCTGACCGGCCACTCGGGTCGCGGCACGCAGACCAAGGATACCTTCTCGCTGATGGGCTTTACCGCTGCGATGGGCGAAGCGGAGAGCCGCTGCAAATAAGCGGTTGCTGACTGTGATTTGAAACGGGCCCGTCGAGGCCCGTTTTTTCATGCGCGGTGTCAGGGGCGGCCTTGCTGGCAGCGGGCTGACCTTTGCGTGACTGGCGAAGCAGTCTGCGCGCCTCTCCCGGACGGAGCACGGGGAGGGCGGGCTGCGGAACGGACATGCCGTGCAGCTCGGGATGGGTCTTGATCACTTCTGCGCCCGGAAACAGGCTTTCTACCGTCGCACCATTCACGAAAAGGATGCTGTGTTTCGGTAACAGGATATTCCGCATTTCGACTGCTTTGGCCGTCGAGGTCGCACGGATCTTCTGGTCGGTCCGGCCGGCGTTGCACGCGCGACGGTGGGCACAGTCGCGCAGGGCGCAGATATCGGGATGGCAGCCATGTTTGGCGGCGGTCAGGAAATGCGGCAGATCGGGGTGCGGACCGCTGAGGGCCAGCCTGTGCTGCGGCGAGAGATGGAGCGG
Source organism: Thioclava kandeliae (assembly GCF_040297545.1). Classification (NCBI taxonomy): domain Bacteria; kingdom Pseudomonadati; phylum Pseudomonadota; class Alphaproteobacteria; order Rhodobacterales; family Paracoccaceae; genus Thioclava; species Thioclava kandeliae. The sequence goes on along the minus strand of NZ_JAYWLC010000015.1, from coordinate 80,072 downwards.
ATGATAGGGACGATGCGTATCGAAATGGTGTCGCGGCACCCTGACGACCGGATCGCGCCTCGGTCGGAGCAGGCTGGTGCCGATCCAGAGGACCCTTTGCGGCCCGTTATCTTGTGTATCGACCAGATCACCTACGCGTAGGGATGCAATCGGACGGTCCCGCCCGCCCGCACGGATAAAGGCATGACTGTCGATACACAAAATGCTCTGGCTTTGAATATTGTAGCCGACCGGCGCCGCATCGACCACGAGTGCAATGGCGCCGGTCAGATTGGGGGCACCGTCGGGATAGATGAAATAGATTTGTCCGCCCGCATCCTGCGCGATGATCAGATCGACAGCTGTGCCTGTCGGTATGATGACACTCATGAAACTGACGCCGGGCTGGGCCAGCCCCGAACCGATCATGGTCAATGTCTTGCCGCCGGAGATGAAGGTCTCGCCAACGGTCAGCAAATGGTCCTCGTCCGTAAGGGTTTGACCGGTCTGTAGTGCGCCGAAATTGCCCAGAAGGATTGTCTGGTTCGAGCTCATCAGATCATTCAGGACGAGCCCGCCATTATAGGTCTGTTGGGAAACTGTTGGCATCGGTGAGTGATGAACGTCAGGGTTGATGTGGCGTAGGTGAGTCTTCCTTGGGTTGATAATCTTCCTACAAAGATAATGAATGGTTTATGATGCTCGGATACTTTTGCATGTGGCACAGGGCGGCCTTGTAGGGAGCGGGACGCCGCGGCTGCCTTTGGTATTTGTTTTTTTCTGCGAATCCTGTATAGGGGCCACTCATTTTCAGGAAATCGCCATGACCGACGCATCCGCACCGATCACGCAGGACGTGCTGACGATCCCGCGCAAAGACCTCCAATCCGACAAGATCAATCTTGTCGGTCTGACCCGCCCGCAGCTGCGCGCGGCGCTGATCGAGGCTGGCACGCCCGAGAAGCAGGCGAAGATGCGTGAGGGCCAGATCTGGCAATGGGTTTATTACTGGGGTGTGCGCGATTTCCACGCCATGACCAATCTGGCCAAAGCCTATCGCGAGATGCTGGAGGCAAAGTTCGAGATCCGTCTGCCCGAGGTGGTCACGCGCCAGATCTCGGAAGACGGCACCCGTAAATATCTGCTGCGCATTCAGGGCGGGCATGAGGTCGAGGCCGTCTATATCCCCGAAGAGGGCCGCGGCACGCTCTGCGTGTCAAGCCAGGTGGGCTGCACGCTGACCTGCTCGTTCTGCCATACCGGCACGCAGAAACTGGTGCGCAACCTGACTGCAGGCGAGATTGTGGGCCAGCTGATGCTGGTGCGCGATGATCTGGGCGAATGGCCCGAGCAGAACTCGCCGAAAAACGAGCAGCGCCTTGTGTCGAATGTCGTGCTGATGGGCATGGGCGAGCCTCTGTATAACTTCGACAATGTCCGCGATGCGATGAAGGTCGTGATGGATGGTGAGGGGCTCTCGCTCTCGCGCCGCCGGATCACCCTCTCGACCTCGGGTGTGGTGCCGGAGATTGCCAAGACCGCCGAGGAAATCGGCTGTCTTCTGGCGATCAGTTTCCATGCCACCACCGACGAGGTGCGCAACAAGCTGGTGCCGATCAACAAGCGCTGGAATATCGAGACGCTTCTGGATGCGCTGCGGGAGTATCCACGCCTGTCCAATTCGGAACGCATCACCTTCGAATATGTGATGCTGAAGGATGTGAACGATACCGATGCGGATGCGCGCCGTCTGGTGAATCTGATCAAGGGCATTCCTGCCAAGATCAACCTGATCCCGTTCAACGAATGGCCCGGTGCGCCCTATCAACGCTCGGATTGGGAGCGGATCGAGCGTTTTGCCGATATCATCTACAAGGCGGGCTATGCCTCGCCGATCCGAACGCCGCGTGGCGAGGATATCATGGCCGCCTGTGGCCAGCTGAAATCCGCGACCGAGCGGGCCCGCAAATCCCGCAAGGAAATCGAGTCCGAAGCAGGGCTTTGAGCAAAAGGCCGCCCATCGGGGCGGCCTTTTCCGTTCTGTATGAGGGTTGTGTGAACCTGTCAGGAACCGCGCGCGGCAACGCAGCGTTTTGGCCCCATCAATAATGGATGGAGCGGACAATGACGCGGACCGAACAGCGCGATATTCTCGACGATTGGCATGATCTGATGAACATGAGCCCCGCCGAGCTGGAGGCGTGGCTCGAGACCGAGGAAAGCCGCAGTGCCTGTGCGATGGTGGGCCGGAACAGCCAGTTGACCGCGTTGAAGGTGCTGGAGCTGGCACGGTTGAAACCCACCGACCTGACCGCAGCCGAATGGGCCAAGATGCGCGAGATCACCTTCGATATCGAGCGGTCACTTGCCGCAGGCCGCCCTTCGGACGCTGCCGCCCAAACCGCATGGCGTTATGCGCTGATGAATTACGGACATGATCCTCTGCGCTATTGAGGCGTCACATCGGGGGAACATTCCCGTGATCCGCTGCGTTGGCAGTCCATGACGGAGACCCCCATGACCGATGTGACCATTGCCGCCCCCGAACCGTTTGCCCTTTTACCGCAGATGCGGACGCCGGATGGCAAAGCCCGCCGGATCGGGGTGGAGATCGAGTTCTCGGGCCTCGACGAGGCCCGCACCGCGAAACTTGCCGCCGAGTTTTTTGGTGGCGAGGCGCATCAAACGGATGGTGCGGATTGGGACGTGCGTGGCAGCCGGATCGGGGATCTCGAGATCTATCTTGATATCGCTCTGCGCAAAACGCTCTCCGGCCCGTTGCGCGATCTGGGGATGAAGATCGGGCGCGAGGTGGTGCCTGTCGAGATCGTGACCCAGCCGCTGAAGCTCGACCAGATGGCCGAGTTATCGGAGTTCATGTCCATGCTGCGCGAACATGGGGCGCTGGGCAGCGAGGCGAGCGCAGTCTACGGGTTCGGGATCCATTTCAACCCGGCAATTGCCGGGCCAGATCAGGTGGTGCGTCCGCTCCTGGCCTATGCGCTTCTGGAGCCGTGGATGCGCCGCGCCCTGCCGATCGAGACGACGCGGCAGGCGTTGCCCTTTACCGACCGCTATCCCGAAAAACTGGTGCGCCATTTGGTGGAGCTGGGCATGGATGCCAGTCTGCCCGATGTAGTGCGCGCCTATCGTGAGGCCACTCTGTCGCGTAATCACGGGCTGGATATGCTGCCGGTCTTCGTGGAGCTCCATCCCGAGATCATCGCGGCGACGGATGGCAAGGGCGGCACGGTGAAACCGCGCCCCGCCTTCCATTTCCGTCTGCCCGATTGCCGCATTTCCGACCCAGACTGGTCGCTGGATTACGAATGGCGCCGCTGGTGGCTGGTGGAGACGGTGGCCGGTAATGATGCCGTGATGCGCCGGTTGTGCCGTGATTGGGAGAAGGAGCATTCGGGGATGAATTTCCTCGGACTTGGCTGGCCCGAACGGGTTGGCGCGATTTTGCGCGGGGCGGGCCTGATTGCATGAGACGACCGCTGATCGGCGTGACGACCTCGGTGAAAACCGGCTGGCGTGTGTTCCCCTTCATTGCCTTCGGCGTGTGGCTGGCCGGTGGCCGCTCCATCCGCTGGAGCGCGGGCGACGAGGCCGATGCGGCATCGGTGGACGGCGTTATCGTGGGGGGCGGCGATGATATTTCGCCCGAGCTTTACGGGGGCGAGCTGGTCACCACCGCTGTGCTGGATCCTGCGCGCGATGCGCTGGAGGCGGGGCTTGTGGCGCAGGCTTTCGGGCTGGGAAAGCCTGTGCTGGGGATCTGTCGCGGCTCGCAGATGCTGAATGTGGCTCTGGGTGGCAACCTGCATCAGGACGCCTATAGCCATTACGGCGCGCGCAAACATTCGACCCTTCTGCCCAAGAAAGACGTGCAGGTGGTGGACAACACCCGCCTTGCGCAGCTGGCTGGCACGGCGCCGATGCGGGTCAATGCGCTCCATTCCCAAGCGGTAGACCGCTTGGGCGAGGGGCTGGTGGTGGCCGCACGCGACCCCTCGGGCATGGTGCAGGCGATCGAGCGGGTGTCCGAACCCTTTGCCTTGGGTGTGCAGTGGCACCCCGAATACCTTACCTATGCCCGCCGCCAGCGGGCGCTGTTCCGCGCGCTGGTGGCGGCGGCCCGCGCCTGCTGCGAGGACCGCGCCCAGCTCGAGGAGGTCAGCGCCGAGGCGCTGAAACCCTAAGCGGCCATCAGCACTCGCAATCGGGCTGGAACCCGTCAAGCGCCGCCATCGCCTCTTCGGCGGTTTCCACGAAAGTGATCAGATCCAGATCGTCGCGCGCGATGGTGCCGGCCTCGGCCAGCGCCTCCCAGTTGATGATCTTTTTCCAGAACTCCTCGCCAAAGAGGATGAAGGGCACCCGCTTCATGCGTTTGGTCTGGATCAGGGTCAGCGTCTCGAACATCTCGTCGAGCGTGCCGAAACCACCGGGGAAGACGACCACCGCTGCCGCCCGCATCAGGAAATGCATCTTGCGGATCGCGAAATAGTGGAAGTTGAACGAGAGCGAGGGCGTGACATAGGCATTGGGGGCCTGTTCATGCGGTAAGAGGATATTGAGGCCGATGGATTCGCCCCCTGCCTTATGCGCGCCCTTGTTACCGGCCTCCATCACCCCCGGACCGCCGCCGGTGCAGACCACCAGCTCGCGGCCATAGGCCGCCAGCGAGCGGGCGGTGACCAGCTCGGCAAAACGTTCGGCCTCGGCGTAATATTTCGTGAGCTCACCCAGGTAGGGCGTCTTGGCGGTATCCTTCTTCTCGGGCGAGGGGATGCGCGCGCCGCCGAACATTACCACCGTCGAGGTGATCCCGCGCTCGTCCATGACAAGTTCGGGCTTGAGAAGCTCGAGCTGCAGCCGCACGGGGCGCAACTCCTCGCGCATGAGGAAGTCCTTGTCGGTAAAGGCGAGTTTATAGGCAGGCGAGCGTGTCTGCGGCGTGTCCGGCACCCGCTCGGCAAAGTGCGCATCCTCGGCGCTGTCGCGCAGCGTCGAGTTATGGGGCTCTGGAAAGTCGGGGTTGTAATCGGTGGCCATGGGGAACTCCTGTCACTGGTTGCACTGAATCTAGGCGGTTTATGAAGGCTTCGCCAGTGTCGCAGGATAACGGTTTGGCATTGAGAATTTCCAAAACCGCTGGCATTACGTGACCCGAACAGAAATGCTTGGAGAAGACCATGTCGAATGCACAGCTTGAAGCGGCGATCGAAGCCGCTTGGGAGACCCGCGACACGATCACGCCCGCAACCACCGGCGAGACCCGTGAAGCCATCACCGATACCCTCAACGCTCTCGATTCCGGCGCGCTGCGCGTGGCCGAGAAACAGGCAGATGGTAGCTGGCATGTGAACCAGTGGGCGAAGAAAGCCGTGCTGCTGGGCTTCCGTCTGAAAGACATGGAAATCCACGAAGGCGGCCCGCAAGGTGGCACCTGGTGGGACAAGGTCGACAGCAAGTTCAAGGGCTGGGGCGAGGACGAGTTCCGCTCGGCAGGCTTCCGCGCGGTGCCGAACTGTGTCGTGCGCCGCTCGGCCTATATCGCCAAGGGCGTGGTCCTGATGCCCTCCTTCGTGAACCTCGGCGCCTATGTCGATGAAGGCACCATGGTCGACACCTGGGCCACCGTCGGCTCCTGCGCCCAGATCGGGAAAGGCGTGCACCTGTCGGGCGGCGTCGGTATCGGTGGCGTGCTCGAGCCCATGCAGGCCGGCCCGACCATCATCGAGGATAACTGCTTCATCGGTGCGCGGTCCGAGGTTGTCGAGGGCGTGATCGTCCGCGAAGGCTCGGTTCTGGGCATGGGTGTCTATATCGGCCAGTCGACCAAGATCGTGGATCGCGAGACCGGCGAAGTGATGTATGGCGAAGTGCCGCCCTATTCGGTGGTCGTGTCGGGTTCGATGCCGTCGAAAAACGGCGTGCATCTCTACTGCGCGGTTATCGTGAAGCGCGTGGACGAGAAGACCCGCTCGAAAACCGGTGTGAACGAACTGCTGCGCGACTGATCGCGGGACAGCTAACAGAAAAAGGGCTGCTCTGCGGAGCGGCCCTTTTTTAGTGCGGTCGGGGCAGGCAGGCGTTTATTGCGCGCAGCTCCCGATGATCTGGCGCAGACGGATCAGCGCTTCCTCGGCCTTTTGGGCAGAGTCTTCCAGCCCCGCGGCGATATTCTCTTTCAACGACTCGTCCAGCGCTCCGTTCCGGCGCAGCATTTTGGCACCGCATCCGATCACGGTGGTGATATTGGCAAGCGTATGGGCGATCTCTTGCAGATCCTGCTGCGGATCGGGAAGGCTTTCTGCGGTCAGGCGGGTGGCGCATACGAGGATATTGGAGACCGTCTCCTCGCGGTTTTTCAGCGGGATCAGGGTGATGGACCATGAGGTCTCATAGCCCGGACCCTGCCAGACCGTCTCGAACGCGCAGCGCTGGCCCGAGAAGGCCAGATCCACACAGTTGCGGGCCATCTCGCCATCAACGCCCATCAAGACATCACGCCATGCGCGGGAACATTTCTCGACAAAGCCATGGTCGGGCAGGGCCAGACCCTGCCGGTGGGCGGCCACGACCTGCCTCTCGCGGTCGATGATGATCGCACTGGTCAGTGCTGTTTCGGTGGGCAGTGCCTGCAGATGGCCTGACAGTGCCGGAAGAGCCTGATTTTGCGTGAATTCTTCCGTGAAAAGCATATGAGCTTCTCCAATATCGATCATCTCTTGGCCGACAGTATCATTAGAATAGGTCAATCATGCAAGATTTTTGTATATTATAAAGGAGCCCGGGAACGACGCATGCCGATAGTTACAGGTTTTTACGATTTCACGGAACCCGATCTCGGTATGCGGTGTTGTGCCTCCAAACGCATTAAGCATGGAGTAAACACATGGCCGGACTTGGTTGGATTGCCGCAATTATCGTGGGTGGCCTTGCAGGGTGGATCGCTGAGAAGTTGATGCATTCGGATATGGGCCTGCTGATGAACATCGTTCTGGGGATCGTCGGCGCTGTCGTGCTCAACTTCATCCTCGTCGCGATCGTCGGTACCACGCTGGGTGGTTGGATCGGTCAGCTGATCGTGGGTGTCATCGGTGCCTGCATCCTGATCGGCGGTTACCGCATGATCCGCCGCGCATAACCTGCGCCGCACCTCATTGTCTCGGAAGAGCCTGCCCCTCGGGGCAGGTTTTTTCGTTTGACGGCAGGGCGCGCGCTTTCTAAGCGGGAGCAAAGGAGCGCCATCATGCCAGATACCCCCGCCGACAAGCCTGCCGAGAAGCCCGCCGACAAAGCCGGGATCAAAAAGCCCAAACGCCCGCAGGAGGTCTATACTCTGGTCGTCGAGGTCGGGCGCTGTGCCAATGACGGGCTGCCCAAAGGGGCTACCGGCGGCGCACTGATGTGCTTTGCGTCCGGCGTGGACGAGGCCGAGGCGGTGCGTGAAACCGTCGCCATCCTGAAGCAGGCCGAGCTGGCACCGCTTGATGTCAACAGCTATGGAACGCTGGCCGAGCGCGAGGCACAGGGCCATGAGGTGAGCGAGGACGAGCGCGCTCTGATGCAGCGGGCGCTTGACGAGAATTCGGTCATCGTGGCGCAGATGACACCGTTCTACAAAGACAGCTGAGGCGGCGGAAAGCTGCTGGGCTCGAGGAAATTCACACTCGATCACAGCGGCTTCATTGCAACCTATCGGCGGCCTGCTACACTGTAGGGAAGGCGGCGCGAAGCCGCATTTCCGAGCAGATAAAAGGGACGCCCATGTATCGCGCCGCTAAAGTGACTTTGATTTCCCTGATGGCTTTTTCCAGCCTCTCGGCCTGTGCGGGGCCGGTCGAGGTCTCGCCCCGCCCGCTGATGCGCGGGGCCGATCCGGTCGCCGATCCGGTGCCAGATACCGATCCTGCGACACAGGCCCGTTTCGAAGCATGGGTGAACAACTTCCGCGCGCGCGCCCTTTCGAACGGGATCTCGGCCGGGACATGGGATCGCGCCACCCGGGGTATCAAATATAACCCCAAGGTGATCGAGCGCGACCGCTACCAGTCCGAGTTCACCAAGTCGATCTGGGATTATCTCGACAGTGCCGTCTCTGACACCCGTGTGAGCAATGGCCGTGCCGTGCTTTCGGAAAACCGCGCGGCCCTGACCCAGATCGAGGCGCGCTATGGTGTGCCCAAAGAGGTGGTCGTGGCCGTCTGGGGGATGGAATCCAATTATGGCGCCAATCGTGGCAAGATGGCGGTGATCCCGTCTCTGGCGACGCTCGCCTATGACGGGCGCCGCGGCGAGTTCTTTGCCAAGCAGCTGATCGCCGCGCTCCAGATTATCGATGCGGGCGATATCGATGCCGCGCATATGACCGGCTCGTGGGCGGGGGCGATGGGGCATACCCAGTTCATCCCGACCTCCTATCTGACCTATGCGGTCGATTTTACCGGCGATGGCCGCCGCGATATCTGGTCGAGCGATCCCACCGATGCGCTGGCCTCCACCGCCTCCTATCTGGCGAAATCGGGCTGGCAGCGGGGCGTGGAATGGGGGCGCGAAGTGGTTCTGCCCGCAGGCTTCAATTACGGTCTGACCGGCAAGGGCACCCGTAAATCGGCGTCCGAATGGGCGGCGCTGGGTGTGCGTGATGCGAATGGCCGCAGCCTGCCCGATATGGGGCCGACATCGATCATCGTGCCGGCGGGGGCCAAAGGGCCGGCCTTCCTGATCTCGGGCAATTTCCGCGCGATCCTGCGCTACAACAACGCCGATAGCTACGCGCTGGGCGTGAGCCATCTTGCCGACCGTATCGCGGGCAAGGGGCCGTTTGTGCAGGACTGGCCGCGCACCGGCAAACCCCTGACGCAGGCGCAGAAAGTCGAACTGCAGGAGCGCCTGACCGCACGCGGTTTCGATACGCAGGGGACCGATGGCAAGATCGGGGCCAATACCACCGAGGCGATCGTGGCCTATCAACGCTCGGCGGGGCTGTCGCCTGATGGCTATCCCACGCTCGAGCTCTTGCAGACGCTGCGCTAACGCGCTTTCATGGCGGGACCAATCAGGAGCCCGCCATGACATCCTCGCCCGTGACTGCCCCGCTACAGACGGCCTTTGCTGCCATTGATGCCGCGAATGCCCAAGACCCCACCCTTGAGGACGGCCAGCCTGCAGCGTTGCTATATGGCCAGCGCATGAGCGCCGAGCAGGAGGGGCTGTTCCCCGACGCCTCCGACCGTCTGAAGATCGCGGCCCGTGGCCAGCATATCGAGCGCTGGACCCTGCCGCGCAGCGATTATCCCGAAGGCCGCGCCGGATATCTGGAATGGCGCCGCGAGCAGGGCCGCCGCCATGCGGCGCGCGTGGGCGGCATCATGGCCGATGCAGGCTATGGCGAGGAGGATGTGGCGCAGGTCGAGAAGATGCTGCGCAAGGAAGGTCTCAAGCGCGATGCGGAGGTGCAGGCGCTGGAGGATATCATCTGCTTCACCTTCATCCGCCATTATCTGGGCGATTTCGCACAGACGCAGGAGGCCGACCAGCTTCTGTCTATTGTGCAGAAGACCGCCCGCAAGATGTCTCCCGAGGCAAGGGAGAAGGCTCTGGCGGCCTTCGAGATGCCGCCAGCCTTTGCCGAGGCTTTTATATGAAAACCCCGACCGAGCGGACGGCTGCCTCAGGCAGCCGTTTTTTCCTCGATGGTGGGGGTCAGTTTCAGCTGTGACGGGCTGCGCTTGGAATATTGCACCGCAATGATGCCGAGGGTGATGATGATCACCCCGATGAAATCGCTCACGCCCAGCGGCTCGTGCAGGACCACGGCCGCAATGGCCACCCCGAAGAACGGGTTGAGGAAATGGAAGGTCGCGGCCTTCACGGCCCCCATACGCTCCACCAGCAGGAACCAGACGAAGGTCGCGAGCACCCCTGGCACCAGCGCCGTATAGAGGAAGGCCACCACAAGCTGCGGCGTATAGGTGATGACATGCGGCTCGAAGAGCGCCGAGAGGAATGCCAGAGGCACCGCACCCACGAACATCTGTAGCCCCACTGTCATCAGCACATTGCCGCCCGAGGTTGCCCCGCGCACGGCGAGCGTGGCCACGGCGAGCGCCATCGCGCCCGCAAAGCACAAAGCGACGCCCATCGGGCTGACCCCGCCCGAAAGACGCGCCCCCATGATGATGGCAACGCCCGCGATCCCGAGGATCAGACCGGCAAGGCCCAGAGGTTTCATCCGGTCGCGCAGAACGATCCAGCTGAGCCCCGCCACGATCAGCGGCATGGTCGAGGCGATGATCGAGGCGACAGAGGCGCCCACCCATTGCATGGCAATGAAATTGAGCCCCAGATAGATCGCATTCTGGCACAGGCCGAAGATGATGACGCCGCGCCATTGGACCGCCGTCAGCTTCATGCTCTGTCCCATCAGCAGGGCGATGCCGCAGCCCACCACCCCAGACACGAGGAACCGGGCGGCCAGCGCCGCCATCGGGGGCGCTTCGGTGACAATTATCCGCGCCGAGGTAAAGGCCGAGGACCACATCAGGGCAAAAGCCAGCCCCATCAGAATTGCCCGAATATCCATGCTCTATCCATTCCAAACAGAAAGGGGGCCGCGCGATAACCGGCGACCCCCTTCGAGATGTCGTTTATCGACCCGATCAGACGTTGACCGAATCCTTCAGCGCTTTCGCGATGGTGACTTTAACCTGACGGTCAGCCGCTTTGGTCATGGTCTCGCCGGTTGCGGGATTGCGGACCTGACGCTCGGGGCGGTCTTTGCACATGAACTTGCCCAGACCCGGAAGGGTAACTGCACCACCTTCGGAAACTTCTTTGGTCACGATTTCGCTGATCGCGTCCAGAGCTGCCGATGCAGTTTTCTTATCCGCACCCATGGTTTCTGCCAGCGCGGTTACCAGCTGGGTTTTGGTCATCGGTTTCGACATCAAATATTCCTCTTTGTCGCCCCGCTTTTGCGGGATCAATTATCAGGCGCGAAAATCGCTCGTGGGCCTTGTAACACACGGTTTTCAGGCCGCCTGCAAGAGGTTTTCGGATCCCGCGCGCGAAAAATCGCGCGCGGGCCATGAATTTTGCATGATCGAAGGCAGGGCCGCTTCAGAGGAAGGCGGTTTCCTCGAAACTGCGCAATTTCCGGCTATGGATACGCGAGAGCGGCATATCCGAGATCAGTTCCATTGCGCGCACCCCGATCTGCAGGTGGTTGGCCACCTGTGTGCGGTAGAATTCGGTCGCCATCCCGGGCAGTTTCAGCTCGCCATGCAGCGGCTTGTCGGAGACGCATAGAAGCGTGCCATAGGGCACACGGAAGCGGAACCCGTTGGCGGCGATCGTGGCGCTTTCCATGTCGAGCGCCACCGCGCGGGACTGGCTGAGCCTTTGTACGGGGCCGGTCTGGTCACGCAGCTCCCAGTTACGGTTGTCGATGCTCGCCACGGTGCCGGTGCGCATGATACGCTTCAGCTCGTAGCCTTCGAGCTTGGTCACCTCGGCCACCGCATCCTGTAGCGCAACCTGTATTTCTGCCAGCGGCGGGATCGGCACCCAGAGCGGGAGATCGTCATCAAGGACGTGATCCTCGCGCAGATAGGCATGGGCCAATACGAAATCGCCCAGTTTCTGCGAGTTGCGCAGCCCCGCGCAATGGCCCACCATCAGCCAGGCATGCGGGCGCAGCACGGCGATATGGTCGGTCGCGGTTTTGGCGTTCGATGGCCCCACCCCGATATTGACCAGCGTGATCCCCTGACCATCGGGTTTCTTCATGTGGTAGGTGGGCATCTGCGGCAGTTTGGCCAGACCCGGGATCTCGCCCTGTGGATCGGTGATCTCGAAATTGCCGGGGGCGACAAAGCTCGTATAGCCCGAGGACGGATCGGACAGTTTCTCGCGCGCCATCTTCTCGAACTCGTCCACATAGAACTGGTAGTTGGTGAACAGCACATGGTTCTGGAAATGGTCGGCGGCGGTGGCGGTGTAATGCGAGAGCCGCGCCAGAGAATAATCCACACGCTGGGCCGTGAACGGCGCCAGAGGTTTGGTGCCATCGGGGCCGATGGTGAAGGTGCCGTTGACGATATCATCGTTCATATTGGCCAGATCGGGCACGTCGAAGACGTCACGCAGCGAGAAATCCAGCGCGCCTTCCTGCGGGATCGTGACATCGGGGCGCGAGGCCACCGCGAAATGCACCGGCATCGCGGTATCGGACGGGCCGACCTGCACCTTGATGTCGTGATTGCGGATCATCAGGTCCAGTTGCTGGGTCAGATAGTTGCGAAAGAGATCGGGCCGGGTGATCGTGGTGGCGAAGGTGCCCGGCACCGGCACATGGCCGAAGCTCAACCGGCTGTCATGCTTGAGATGCGAGGCCACGGTAATCCGGACCTCCGGATAATAGGCGCGGTAACGCATGCCGGCCCTGCCGCTTTCGAGCGTGGCGTTGAACTTCTCGAGGAGAAAGCTTGTGGCCTCGTCATAAAGCGCCTCGACACGGGCCACGGCAGCGGCGGCATCGTCAAAGAGTTCAGGCTCCGCAGAGGCCGGCATCTGGATTTCTAGGCGCTCACTCATTCAAAAAGCTCCGTCAGTTCGAATTTCGTCACATCCACAAGGCCAAGGTCAGAGATCCGGATCTCGGGGATCACGACAAGGGCCAGCAGGCTGTGCTGCATATAGGCGTTATTGAGGGTGCAGCCACATTCCGCCATGGCCTGCACCATCGCATCGGCACGCTTGGCCACGGTGGCGGCCGGATCATCCGACATCAGCCCCGCAATGGGCAGTGGCACCGAGGCCAGTTCGGCGCCATCCTTCCAGACGGAAATCCCGCCGCCCATCTCGCCCAAGCGGTTCGCGCAAAGGGCCATCATCTCGCGGTCGGTGCCCACCACGATCATATGGTGGCTGTCATGGGCCACGGTGGAGCCCATCGCCATCCGCCCCGTATAGCCGAAGCCCGAGACAAAGCCGTTGGTCACCTTTCCGGTGGCGCGGTGCCGCTCGACCAGCGCGATCTGGGCGACCTCGCCATGCGCCTCCACGCGGCCCTCGGTGACGGGCAGGGTGGCGGTCAGTGCCTTGGTCGGCGCCTGGTTTTCCACAACCCCGATCACGCGGGCGGTGACCTCATTGGCGCCCTCGGGAGCGGTGATGATGAAATCATCGGCCTCGAGCCGTTTGCCGAGCTTCACCGTCTGGCGTGCCGCAGGCGGCCAGTCGTAATGCGGGCACTCGACCATCAGCTTGCCATCCATCGCCACGGTCTGGCCGCGGGCGATGACATGGTCTACCGGCAGGGTCTTCAGATCCGAGGACAGGATGATATCGGCACGCCGCCCGGGCGTGATCGAGCCCAGCTCGCGTTCCAGCCCGAAATGGGTGGCGGTGTTGATTGTGCACATCTGCAGCGCCACCAGAGGATCTGCCCCGCACTCCACCGCATGACGGTAGACGCGGTTCATATGGCCCTCGTTCACCAGAGTGCCCGAATGGCAGTCATCGGTGCACAGGATGAAGTTGCGCGGATCCAGACCTTTCTCGGTGATCGCCGTAATCTGGCTTTCCACATCATACCAGGCGCTGCCCAGCCGCACCATCGCGCGCATTCCCTGTCGCATGCGGGCAATGGCATCGGCCTCGCAGGTGCCCTCGTGGTCGTCGGCAGGGCCACCCGCCACATAGGCGCGGAAAGGCGCCCCCAGATCGGGCGAGGCATAATGCCCACCTACCGTTTTGCCCGCCTCTTGGGTTGCGGCGATCTCGGCCAGCATCTTGGGGTCGGCATTCACCACGCCTGGGAAATTCATCATCTCGCCGAGGCCCACGATGCCCGGCCATGTCATGGCCTCGGCCACATCCTCGGGCGAGATCTCGAAACCCGTGGTCTCGAGCCCCGGAGCCGAGGGCGCGCAGGAGGGCATCTGGGTGAAGATGTTTACCGGCTGCAGGGCCGCCTCGTCATGCATCATCCGCACGCCCTGAAGGCCCAGCACATTGGCGATTTCGTGCGGGTCGGTGAACATGGTGGTGGTGCCATGCGGGATCACGGCTGCGGCAAATTCGGCAGGCGTCAGCATCCCGCTCTCGATATGCATATGCGCGTCGCAAAGCCCGGGCAGCATGAAGCGCCCCTCGGCCTCGATCACCTCCGTTTCAGGGCCTATGCAGGCTGTCAGATCGGGGGCTATGGCCGCAATGCGGCCATCGGCAATCGCGATATCGTGGCCGTCCAGCACCTCGCGGGTGTGGACATTGACCCATTTGCCCTGACGGATCACCAGATCGGCGGGCGCGCGCCCGGCGGCGACGGCGATCAGGCGCGTGGCGGCTTCGGGCCATGTTTTCAGTGTGTTCATATCCATGTCCCACTGTGCATTCGGATTTGATACAACGCAAGATGGTGCGAACATCGCGCGTTGTTTTGACGTTTCGTCCGCGCTACATCTTGCACATGACACAGATGCGAAAACCCAAGATCTCGATCACATATTGCACCGGTTGCAACTGGCTTTTGCGGGCCGGATGGATGGCGCAGGAACTTCTGCAGACCTTCACCGAGGATCTGGGCGAGGTAGCGCTGGTGCCCGGCTATGGCGGGGTCTACGAGATCCGGCTGGAGGGCGAGCTGATCTGGGAACGCAAGCGCGATGGCGGCTTCCCCGAACCCAAGGAGATCAAGCGCCGCATCCGCGACGTGATCTTCCCCGGGCGTGATCTGGGCCATATCGACAAACACAGCGAGGCAAAGCCATGAAAACCCTTCTTTCCATCGGCCATGGCTATTCGGCCCGTGCCATCGCGCCTGCGCTCATCGAGAATGGCTGGACGGTCTATGGCACTGTCCGCACGGAAGAAAGCGCGGCTCTGGCCGAGGCGCAGGGGGTGAAGCCGATTATCTGGACCGCGCCTGATGATCCGTCGGTGCTGCCTTTGGCGGAGGTCACGCATATCCTGTCCTCGGTCGCGCCCGAGCGGGGCGAGGACCAGATGGACCCCGTTCTGGCCTGTGCCGCGATGGAGATCGCCCATGCGCCGATGCTTGAATGGATGGGCTATCTGTCCACCATCGGGGTCTATGGCGACCGTGAGGGCGGCTGGGTCGATGAGTATTCCGAGCGCACGCCCTCGACCGCGCGGGGCCGCGCAAGGCTGCAGGCCGAGGAGATGTGGACACGTCTGGGCCAGATCGCCGATATTCCGGTGAACCTGTTCCGGCTGGCGGGGATCTATGGTCCGGGCCGGGGGCCGTTTGAAAAAGTGCGTCAGGGCAAAGCGCGGATTGTCGACAAGCCCGGACAGGTGTTCTCGCGCATCCATGTCGAGGATATCGCGCAGGTGGTCCATGCCGCGATCATGCGCCGCGATCTGTCGGGGGCGTGGAATGTCTGCGATGATTGCCCCATCGATCCGGGCGAGGTGCTGGCCTATGCTGCCGAGCTGCTGGGCATGCCCAAGCCGCCGGTCGTGGCCTTTGATGAAGCCTCCATGTCGCCCATGGCGCGCAGCTTCTATTCCGAATCGCGTCGGGTGAAGAATGACCGGATCAAGGACGAGCTGGGCGTGACGCTGAAATATCCCGATTACAAAACGGGGCTGAAGGCGCTGCTGGAACAGTCCGAAGGATAAGTTTCAGGCGCCTGTCATCTGGCTGTAAGGTTGGTTTTGAAAACTCTCCACAACGTCCTTCGTTGTGGAGACCTCCATGATCCTCTCGCCTTTGCGCTTCTCGGCCCTGTCATGGGGGCGTAGCCGTCTGCACGCCCGCCGCGCGCCTTTTCTGGTGATGGTGGTGCTGGCGCTTGTCGTGGCGCTCAGCCTGCCCGAGCCGCGGCGCTACGGGGATCACCTGCAGATCGCCCTGCCGGTTCTGGCGCTGGGCTGCGAGATCGCCAATGGCAATGGTTGGGAATATCTGGGCCGCTATGCGGTGCTCTTTGCCGGTATCCACGGGTCGAAACGCTCTCTCGGGGATATTCCGCTCAACACGCGGCCCAATGGCAAGCCCTATGGCTTCCCCTCGGGCCATACCGCCACCGCGACGTTCGGCGCAGCGAGCCTCGTAAACAGCTGCCTGCTGTCGAGCCCCGTGGCCAAAGGCGCGGTCATTCTGGCGGCGGCCTTTACCGGCGCGAGCCGCATCCAGTCGCATAACCATGACATCTGGCAGGTTCTGGCAGGTGCGATCTGGGGGATCTTCTGTAACGGGGCCTTCCGGCGTGACAGCTTCATGCGGCGCGGGATCGCGCGCGGGCTGCGGGCTATGGGGCGCGGTATCACGCGGGGTGGCAAGGTGGTGGCGCGGGGCAGCCGCCGTTGGCTCCGGCTGCAGGTCGGGTTGGGTGTCGAGTCCCTGTCGCGCAAGCGTCTCCAGATCAGGAAAGCAGAAAAGGTAATCTGATCCATGCGACGACATAGCGTCATGGCCGGCCTCCTCATGGCCGGTTTTTCCATATCCGCACCGGCGCTGGCCGAGACGGAGATCTCGCTCTATTCGGGCGCTCAATCGGCGCCGCGTTCGGGGGTCGCTATCTCGGACCATATCGATCTGGGCGACCGCTACATCACCGCAGGTTGGGAGGGGAGATCCTTCAGCAAACCCTATTATTGGGGCGCGCGGGTGACCCGCTGGGAAAATCCGAATTTCGGCTGGGGTGCGGAGTTCACCCATACCAAGGTCTATGCCGATAAGGACACGCTCGCTAAGGCGGGCATGTCGCATTTCGAGTTCTCGGATGGCGAGAATATCGCGACGATCAATGCCATGTATCGCTGGCCCGGCCTCTGGCGTGATCTCTGGCGGCCCGAGATCACGCCCTATGTGCTGGGCGGGATCGGGATCTCCGTGCCGCATGTGGAGACGGTGACGGCGCATGACCGCACATGGGGCTATCAGCTGGGTGGTCCTGCGATACGGCTGGGGGCAGGGGTGAGCTATGCCATCAGCACGAACTGGTCGGCCTTTGGCGAATACCAGATGACATGGTCGCGCAATGATGTGGAGTTCGATACCGGCGGCAGCCTGAAGACCGATATCATCACCAATGCGGTGAATATCGGGGTGAGTTACCGGTTTTAAGAAAGCCCCGCGTGAGGCGGGGCTTTCTTTTTAGGCGGATTGCAGGTTCAGCGGGCGCTCGCGCACGGGGAGGTGGATGATGGCCGACAAAAGCCCGACCCCCACGCCCACCCACCACACGGCGGTGTAATTGCCATACATGTCGTAGAACCTGCCGCCGAGCCAGACACCCAGAAACGCGCCCAGCTGGTGGCTGAAGAACACCACCCCGTAAAGCGTGCCCATATAGCGCAGCCCGTAGATCTGGGCGACGAGCCCCGAGGTGAGCGGCACCGTGGCCAGCCATAGTGCACCCATCACCAGCGAGAAGATCAGCACGCTGGCGGGAGTGATGGGCAGGAGGATGAAGGCACCTGCCGCGATGGTCCGGCCCAGATAGACGGCGGCGAGCAGATATTTCTTTGACCAACGATGGCCCGCCCAGCCTGCGAATACGGTGCCTGCGATATTGGCCAGACCGATCACGGCGATGGAGACGGCACCAAGCGCCGAGGTGGTCTCGATCCCGAGATTGGCGAGCATCGAGCCCGGAGCGATAGCGCCGCACATCTCGGTGACCATGGCGGGGAAATGCGCGGTGATGAAGCCCAGCTGGTAGCCGCAGGAGAAGAAGCCGATGAAAATCAGCGAATAGCTCGGGTCGCGGAAGGCCCGCCCCAGCACTTGCCCCATGCTCTCGCTCGGGCCGGGGCTGGCGGCTTCGGGGGCGCGCAGCATGGGCAGCAGCGACAGGGTGGCAAGGATCATCAGCGCGAAGATCAGGAAGACACTCTGCCAGCTCATATAGGCCAGAAGGATCTCGGCCAGAGGCGCGCCAAAGACCTGCCCTGCCGAGCCTGCCGCGGTGGCGATACCAAGCGTCAGCGAGCGGTTCTTGTCGGAGCTGGCGCGCCCGACGATGGCAAGGATGACGCCGAAGCCCGTGCCTGCGATGCCGAAGCCCACCAGCGTCTCGAGGAACTGGTGTTGCAGCGGCGTGGTGGCGAAGGACGAGAAGACGAGCCCCCCTGCATAAAGGAAGGCGCCCAGAATGATGGCGCGGCGGTCCCCGAAACGCTCGGCAATGGCGCCGAAGATCGGCTGGCCGATGCCCCAGAACAGATTCTGGATGGCGATCGCCAGCGAGAATTCCGCGCGGGGCCAGTCGAATTCCTCGGCAATCGGGATCTGGAAGACCCCGAAGCTTGCGCGGATGGCGAAGCTGAGCATCAAGATCACGGCGGATCCGACGAGGATCGGGGTGAAAAGGCGTTGGTTATGCATGGTGGCTCCTGTCTTGCGGACAGGTTTGGCAGATCGCATGATCGCGTCAAGCGGCGGCTTGTGATGGATACAATCGAAAGGGGCGCTGCCCCTCTGGCCCGTTCCGGGCCATTCACCCCGGGATATTTCTAGACGCTGGAAGAGAGGCGCTCTGCGGCGGCCCGTCCTGCCGCGAAGCCCGTGGCAAAGCAGGCGGTCAGCAGATAGCCACCTGTGGGGGCCTCCCAGTCGAGCATCTCGCCCGCCGCGAAAATACCGGGCAGGGCGCGGAGTTCGAGATCGGAGGTCAGGGCGCGGGCGCTGATGCCGCCTGCGGTGGAGATGGCTTCCTCGATCGGGAAAGGGGCGCCCAGGGGCACGGGGAGATGTTTCAGCAGCGCCGCGAGGGCTTCGGGGTCCTGTGGCAGCGGGCGGGCCCATTCGTTGAGCAGAGCCAGTTTCACGGGATCGAGCCTTGTGGCCTTGCGCAGATGGTTCGAGAGGCTCTCCTTGCCGCGGGGACGGGCGAGGCGGTCTGTCAGCGTGGCGATGTCGGTATCGGGCAGGAGGTTGAGAGCGAGCGGGTAGCCGTTGCGCAGTTTGGACGAGATCTCGTAGATCCCGCCGCCCTCGAAGCCACGGGCGGAGAGGATACATTCCGCGCGCAGGCTCTGCGCTCCGACCAGAAAGGCAATGGATTTGAGCGGCTTGCCGAAATGGGGCTGCATATGGGGTGACCATGCAACATGGAAGCCCATATTGGCAGGGCGGAAGGGGGCGAGGTCTATGTCCTTGATCGCAAGCAGGCCCGCCCAATG
Source organism: Thioclava kandeliae (assembly GCF_040297545.1). Lineage (NCBI taxonomy): Bacteria > Pseudomonadati > Pseudomonadota > Alphaproteobacteria > Rhodobacterales > Paracoccaceae > Thioclava > Thioclava kandeliae. The sequence goes on along the minus strand of NZ_JAYWLC010000015.1, from coordinate 60,917 downwards.
ACCGGTGGAGCCAAGGCGGGGCCAGGAGGCACCGCCCAGAGCGAGCACGCAGACCTTGGCGTCAACGGGCTGCGGCCCTTCGGGCGTGTCGAAGAGGAAGGCGCGGCCCTCCCATCCGGTCCAGTGCCAGCGGGTGTGGCGCTGGACGCCGAGCGCGTCGAGGCGGGAGAGCCATGCGCGCAGGAAGGGCGAGGCTTTCATGCCGGTCGGGAAAACGCGGCCGCTCGAGCCGGTGAAGATATCGATACCCAGATCGCGGGCGAAGTCCTGCATTTGGGCGCTTCCGAAAGCGGTCACATAAGGGTGGATCCACGTTTCGGGATACTGCGCGGCAAGGGCCTCGGGCGGTTCGTCCTTGGTGAGGTTCAGCCCCGATTTTCCCGCCATCAGGAATTTGCGCGCAGGTGTGGGCATGGCATCGGCCAGAATGACCTTATGGCCCGCACGGGCGATCTGTTCGGCGGCCATCAGCCCTGCGGGGCCTGCGCCGATCACGAGCGCGGTCATCGTCTGGCCATCATCGAGAGCCGCAGGAAGGCGCGTTCGATCAGTGCCATCTGCGGCGCGCGCGAGGCCGAGCGAAGCGTGAGGTCGGTCTCGATCAGGATCTGGAGGGCCTCCTCGAGGCGGAAAATGCCCCAGCTTTGCGCCTGTCTCTGCATCCGGTCGCGGCGCGGGCCGAAAATCGGCGGGCGCATCTTGGCGATACCTGCTCCCGGACCACCCGGATCGGAGGCCGCGGCATGGAGCGCGCGGAAATGGCGTAGCGCCTGGATGGCGAGCGCCACCGGCTGGATGCCCTGACCGGTGAGACGGGTCATCATCGGCCCGAGCTCGTTGGCACGCCCTTCTGCCACGATATTGAGCAGATCATCGGTGCCTGCCTCGATCGTGGCGGGCGCACAGGCATGGATATCGGCGGGCGTCACCGGCGTGTTCTCGCCATGCATATAGAGCGCGAGCTTGTCCACCGTTTGCCGGAAATCCCCCGGATCGAGGGCACGGGCGAGATTGTGCAGATCGGTTGTCGCCTCGGGCGTCATCTGGGCGATGCCCGCGCGTTTGAGAATATCCTCGATTTCCTCGCGCGAGGGCGGGTCATCATAGATGCCGATGGCATAGGCGTTCTGGTGGGTCTCGAAAACCTTGCGCAGCTTGGATTTGGCGGTGAGCGAGCCGGCGGTGACGATGATCTGCGCATCGCCGCCATGCCAGTCCTTTACCGCCCCCGCGATGGTATCGGCCAGCCCGTCGGTCGCCTGCTCGACAAAGACCGCGCGCGGGCCCGGGAAAAAGCCCACGGCCTTCACCGCATCTGCCAGCATCGCACCATCACGGCGCAGCTCGGAGGCCTCGATCCGCGTAAGCCGCATCTCCTCCTCGGCCGTGGGGCCAAGGAGCGCCTTGATCACCTCCTGCCGCCGCAGGGCCACCCGCATCGCATCGGCCCCGAAAATCAGGAGCCCCATACGGTCGGGGTCGGGCTTGGCAAAATAGCGCGTGGCGGCAATGCCGGTGAGTTTCATGCCGGTCTCTCTATCAGCCTTGTCAGAGGCCTATTCGGGAAGCGATCCGGCCTGTGCCAGAAGGCGTGTCACGGTCTGGTCGGCCAGAATGGTCATCAGCCGTTTATGGGCATCGCGCTCGGCGGTCTGGGTGGCCACGATCGTGCCGGTGGCCGACCAGCTGGTGAAGGAGGCCACGCGGCCCGTCAGCAGCACCGCATTGCTGGCAGTGTCGTAGAGCCGGTAGGTGGCCGTGCCGTTGAGCGAATAGCGGTTGGTGACGTCATCGCGGCTGATCGCCTGATCCATCACATCGGTCGTGATGGTGTAGGACAGCCGGTAGCGCGGGGAGGTGGCGGGATTGAGCCGCTCCGAGATGCGCCGGACATAGGCGAAATCATCCGTCGTTTGCGGGGCATCCACCTCGACGCCGGACAACAGCTTGGCCCCGCCGCCCTTGGGCCCATAGGCGGGGGTAAAACCGCAAGCGGCGAGTGCGGGGGCGGCAAGCGCCCCCAGCAGGAAGGTTCGGCGGTTAGATGACCACATTGACGATACGCCCCGGAACAACGATCAGTTTCTTGGGCTGACCACCGGCCAGCGCCTTTTGCACATGCTCGTCTGCCAGAACCAGTTTTTCAACCTCGTCTTTGGGCATATCCTTCGGCACGCTCAGTTCCGAGCGGCGTTTGCCATTGATCTGGATCGGCAGGGTGACATTGTCATCCACCACCAGTGCCGGATCGGCCTTGGGCCATGCGGCTTTGACAACGAAGCCCTCGCCGCCCATCAGCGCCCAGATATCCTCGGCCAAGTGGGGCACCATCGGCGACATCAGCTGGGCGGTCAGCTTCATGGCCTCACGGCGCGCGGCGTTGGAGGCGTTCGTCTTCGACAGGGTATTGGCCTGTTCGTAGAGTTTCGCGATGGCCTTGTTGAAGGCGAAGCCCTCAATGGATTTTGTGATCTCGTCGATGGCCTTATGGGTCGCGCGCAGCAGATCCTCGTCGGCTTTCGCGTCACCATCAACCCCTTCGGCAATGTCATTGGCGATGCGCCAGACACGGGCCAGGAACTTCGAGGCCGCTTCCGCACCCGCAGCCGTCCATTCGACATCACGCTCGGGCGGGCTGTCGGACATGACGAACCAGCGCGCGGTATCGGCGCCGAAATCGCGGATGATATTCATCGGGTCCACGACATTGTTCTTCGATTTCGACATCTTGGCCGAGGGCACCACGGTGACCTTTTCGCCGGTGGCCTTCACATAGGTGCCATCTTCACGCTCCTCGACCTGTTCGGGATAGTGATAGACAGGGCGTCCATCGGCACCGGTGGTCTTGAAGATCGCATGCGTCACCATGCCTTGGGTGAACAGCGCGTTGAAGGGCTCGCGGGCGCTGTCGGGCAGGTGGCCCGTCTCGTTCATCGCACGGGCGAAGAAGCGCGAATAGAGCAGGTGCAGGATCGCATGCTCGATGCCGCCGATATACTGGTCGACATTCATCCAGTATTTGGTCTCGTCGGTGGTGGGCGTATCGGCGCGCGCGCAAGTGAAGCGCGAGTAATACCACGAGCTGTCCACGAAGGTGTCCATCGTGTCGGTCTCGCGCTTGGCCGCCGTGCCACATTTCGGGCAGGCGCAATCGCGCCATGTCGGGTGACGGTCCAGCGGGTTGCCGGGCACATCAAAAGTGACGTCATCGGGCAGGCGGACGGGCAGGTTGGCCTTCGATTCGGGAACCACGCCGCAAGTCGGGCAATGGACAACCGGAATCGGGCAGCCCCAATAGCGCTGGCGCGACAGGCCCCAGTCGCGGAGGCGGAATTTGGTCACGCCTTTGCCGAAGCCCTTGTCTTCCGCAACCTTGATGGCAGCCGCCACAGCTTCTTCACCAGTCTGGACTTCGGCGCCCGCGAAACCGCGGATGTAGCGGACCTTCTCGGTCTTGGCGGGCACGAAGGCCTCGGTCAGCGCCGTCTCTTCCGCGCCCTCGGCTGCGAAGACCGGCGTGATTGGCAAGCTGTATTTGGTGGCAAACTCGAAATCGCGCTCGTCATGGGCAGGGCAGCCGAAGATCGCGCCGGTGCCATAATCCATCAGGATGAAATTCGCGACCCAGACCGGCAGTTCCCAATTGGGGTCCAGCGGGTGTTTCACGCGGATGCCGGTATCGCGGCCCAGCTTCTCGGCGGTCTCGATCGCTTCTTCGGTGGTGCCGCCCTTGCGGCACTCGGCGAGGAAAGCGGCAAATTCGGGGTTGCCCTTCTCCAGCTCTTTCGCCAGCGGGTGATCGGGCGAGATCCCCACAAAGCCCGCACCCATCAGCGTATCGGGGCGGGTGGTATAGCACTCGATGGTTTCAAAACCCGCAGGCGCGTTCAGCGTCTCGAAGCCGAATTCCAGACCCTGCGACTTGCCGATCCAGTTGGCCTGCATCAGGCGCACCTTCTCGGGCCAGTCCTTCAGATTATCGAGGCTGTCCAGGAGATCGCCGGCCATATCGGAGATCTTGAAGAACCATTGCGTCAGTTCCTTACGCTCGACATCTGCGCCCGAGCGCCAGCCCTTGCCGTCGATCACCTGCTCGTTGGCCAGAACCGTCATATCGACCGGATCCCAGTTCACGATGGCGTTCTTGCGGTAAACCAGACCCTTTTCGAGCATATCAAGGAACATCGCTTGCTGCTGGCCGTAATATTCGGGGTCGCAGGTCGCAAATTCGCGCGTCCAGTCCAGCGAGAAGCCCAAGGGGCGCAGCTGGCCCTTCATCGTCTCGATATTGGCATAGGTCCAGTCCTTGGGGTGACCGCCCGAAGCCATCGCCGCATTCTCGGCTGGCATCCCGAAGGCATCCCAGCCCATCGGGTGCAGCACGGCCAGACCGCAGCTCATTTTGTAGCGGGCAACCACATCCCCCATGGTGTAGTTGCGCACATGGCCCATATGGATGCGCCCCGACGGATAGGGGAACATCTCGAGCACATAGTATTTCTCTTTATCGGCATCCGGCTTGGCGGTGAACACACCGGCCTCCGCCCATGCGTCTTGCCATTTCTGTTCGGATTGGCCCGGTGCGTATTGCGCCATGTCTCGCCCCTTGAGCTGCGAATAACTGTCTTTGGGTGCTTGCTACACTGTCCACAGGGCCAAGGTCCAGACAGCTTGGGGAGAAAGCATGGCTGCAATGCAAAACGCCCGACACTGTGGCCGGGCGTCTGTCGGGGATGTCGGGAAGCTTTACAGCTTCGAATCGGCCACACGGATCTGGCGGGCACGGGTCAGGATCGCATCCTCGACCGCCTGCACCGTTTGCGCCGAGACCGCGCCGCCGCGGCTTTCCAGCGAGACTTTCAGCGAGCGCGCATCGAGAGCCGGATCGGTCACATGGATCGTGGCGCGGTAAGCGCGCCCACCACCCGGAGGGGTGCCATAGCCCGTCACGATCACGCCGGTGAAGGGATCGACCGACTGGATCGGCAGGAAGTCGAGCACTTCGAGGCTGGCTTGCCAGATGTATTTATTGACCTCGACGGTCACATTCGGGTCGTCATTGTTCTTGAACAGATCGAACAGGGTCGAACGGGCACCACGATCTGCGGGGTCGGTGCGCACTTCGGTTCCGACATCACCACTGATATGCGATTCCGAGGCTACATCGCGATAGCCACCTTCGGGCGCGTTTTTCTGATTCCATGCAATGCCTTGGCCGCAAGCCGCCAGAGACAGGATAAGGCCGCCGAGTGCCGTCATACGGATGGTCTTTTGGATCGTCATCAAAACGCTGCCCCCTGATCGCCTGCCACGCACTCTATATACATGTGCAGGATCTAGTATCGTCCAATGATTTTGTCCTTATCTTATGGGTCATGGGCGGACAAGGCATTTCCCCGCAATCATTTGTCATCTGGCGGTGGTCCCGCGGCGGGGATCCGCCCGATGGCTCGCAAACGGGGTGTGGCAAGAGTGCACCACGAAAATGTGCCTGTGCTCACGGGGCTTTGCTTTTCGTTGCAATGCGGACTGGGGGAGGCGAAAAGACTGCATACCCAATTCGGATTTCCCTGAGTTGGGATTGACCTTAGAGACAATGAGGGAAAACGATGAAAAAGGTTCTCTTCGCGACGACCGCTCTGGTCCTGTCCGCAGGCGTCGCAGCAGCAGAAGTTTCGCTTTCGGGCGACGGCCGTATGGGTGTTGTCTATGACGGCGACAACGCAAACTTCAACTCGCGCGCTCGTGTGAAATTCACCCTGTCGGGCGAATCCGACTCGGGTCTGGCCTTCGGCGGCGCATTCCGCGTTGACCAAGAAGACGAAAACGGCGGTTCGGCTTCGCAAGGCGCAGCTGGTTCGGTCTTCGTTTCGGGCGCCTTCGGCCGCGTTGAAATGGGTGACGTTGTTGGCGCACCGGAAGCTCTGTTCGGCGACTTCTACGAAGTTGGTTACACCGACCTCGACGTCGATGGCGGCAACGACATTCTGTACCTGACCGGCGACAGCGCGAACTTCACCGAAAACAATAACCCGGAACTGCTGTACACCTACTCGACCGGCCCGGTCTCGCTGGCAGCATCGTTCTCGGATGGCACCAACCCCTCCGCTCCGACCGATGGTCAAGAGATGGCAGTCGCTGGTGCGTACACCTGGACCAACTACACCTTCGGCGCAGGCTACGAGTACATCGACGGCGGCGACACCGGTGTTGACGCTGGCCAAGTTGACCTCGCAATGGTTGCCGCTCTCGGCGCGACCAACGTGAAAGTCTTCTACGCAACCGGTACGCAAGACTCGACGCTGGACAACAACTTCGGCATCGGCGCTGACTACACCATGGACGCATGGACCTTCGGTGGCTACGTTCAGTACGTTGACCTTGATGGCGCGACCTTCGCAGATTACGGCGACGCAGCAGCAGACAACGCTGTTTGGTACGGCGTTGGCGCTTCCTACGACCTGGGCGGCGGTCTGTCGGTCAAAGGCGGTATCGCTGATAACGACCTGAAGAACTCCGACATGGTTGCTGACCTCGGCATGAAGTTCTCGTTCTAATCCTTTCAGGATCTGAACCGGACTACGGAAGAGCGGGCCTTGTGCCCGCTCTTTTGCATTTGGGCTTTGCCTTTTGGCGCTGCACATGGTGTTTTGCCCCCGAACCTATCCGGGAAAGGGCAAGATCATGGGGCTTGAAGAGATTATCGAGCGGATCGCCACCGCAGAGAAACGCGCAGGCCGCGCGCTTGGCTCGGCCAAGCTGATCGCGGTGTCCAAGGTCCAGCCGCCAGAGCGCGTCGAGGCAGTGCTGGAACAGGGCCATCGTCTGTTTGGCGAGAATTACGTCCAGGAAGCACAGGGCAAATGGCCGGCATGGCGCGAGGCCTATCCCGATGTGCGGGTGGAAATGATCGGCCCGCTGCAATCGAACAAGGCGAAACTGGCGGTGGAGCTGTTCGAGGCGATCCATTCGGTGGACCGCATGTCGCTGGCGAAAAAGCTCGCCGGTCTGGCGCAGGAGCGTGGCCAGACGCCCGATCTTTTCGTGCAGGTGAATACGGGGCGCGAGCCGCAAAAGGCCGGTATCCTGCCCGAGGATCTGGACGGGTTCATCAAGGATCTGATCGCGATGGACCTCCCCGTGCAGGGGCTGATGTGCATCCCGCCCGAGAGCGAGCCCGCCCGCCCGCATTTCGATGCACTGGCCGAGATGGCGCGCCGCAACGGGCTGTGGGGCCTGTCGATGGGCATGTCATCGGATTTCGAAGAGGCGATTGCCGCAGGGGCCACCCATGTGCGCGTCGGCTCGGCCATTTTTGGCGCGCGCGACTATAAGGTCTAGGCCTTATCGCGTTGTTTCGCAGTGCGAATTTGCGGATAACAGGCAAGGGGCGGGATCAGAAGTGTCTCGCCCTGTTGCACAGTCCGCGCCAGCCAGATCAGGTGATCGCGCCGGAACGCCAGACATCCCGCCGTGGGATAGCCCGCACGGCGGCGCTGATGCAGGAAAATGGCCGAGCCTTTGCCCGCCTCCGCCTGCGGGTAGTTCCAGCTGGTCAGCAGGATGATATCGTAAAGCGGATCAGCACGGCGCAGGACCTCGTGGCCAGTCCCGAAGGGCGCGCGGACCTGCTGGTTATAGGCGGGATGATCTGACGCATCACACCACAGATCGCGCGGGCCTATAGGCGTGGCCCAGGGCTGGGGGACGGCCATCCGGTCGGCGCGGTAGCGCATGCCCATGATCTGCAGCGCGGCAATCGGGGTCGCACCATCGCCCTCGCGTTTGTTGACCGACAGCCCGCCGCGCCCGATCTCCACCGGCAGGGTCCGCCCGCGCATCAAAAGCCCCGCAGGCGTGAGGCGCATCACAGGATATGCCCCGATTTGGCGGCTTTGGTGGCCAGATAATTGGCGTTGAAGCGGCTCATGCCCACCTTCAGCGGCACCCGCTCGACCACCTCTATTCCGTGGCTTTGCAGCATATCGACCTTCTTGGGATTGTTGGTCAGCAGGCGGGTCTTGCTGAAGCCGAGCCGTTTCAGAAGTGCCGCGCCGATGCGGAAATCACGCTCGTCATCCTCGAAGCCCAAGCGGTGATTGGCATCGACTGTGTCGAATCCCTGATCCTGCAGCGAATAGGCGCGCATCTTGTTGGCCAGCCCGATCCCGCGCCCTTCCTGATTGAGATAGAGCAGAACACCCGCCCCGTTCTCGCCCATCTGGCGCAGGGCGGCATCGAGCTGCGGGCCGCAATCGCATTTGAGCGAGCCTAGCACATCGCCGGTGAAACAGGCCGAATGGAGCCGCGCGAGCACGGGCTTTGCACGGTCTGGCGAGCCGATCTCGATGGCGTAATGTTCCTCGGCGCCGTTATCGGGGCGGAACACATGCACGCGGCCTGCCTCGGAGGCCCGCATCGGCACCCGCGCGGCGGATACCGGCGCGAAACGGGCTTCGGCTGCGAGGTTTTCCATCGCTTCTGCGCTCTCCAGGCGCGTCAGCCCGTCGGGCGCTTGCGCCACGCTGACCAGCAGCGCCGAGGGCAGAAGCTGTGCCGATTTAACCAGCTGGATCGCCGTGCGGGCAATCTGTGCATCGCCTTCGCGCAGGGTTTTGAGCGGGCCTTTCATCGGGGTCGCCAGATCATCCGCCGGATCGGCGATGGCACGCAGCCAGCGCAGATCGGCATCTGCGGGCACCCAGACGCGGGCGAGATCCTCGTCATAGACGCGGGCCTTGAGCGTCTCGGCCCGCCATGAGGTGATCGCAAGCGTCAGTGGACCCAGCTCCCGCATCGCCGCAAGGCGCGCCGGATCGAGCGTCTCGACCGAAGCGGCGAGCGTCGTGTCATCAAGCACGACCGGCAGGCCCATACGCAGATCGGCGCGGGCGCGGTTGAGTCGTTCGGCAGGCGAGGGGCATAGAGAACCGGTCATCATGCGGAACTGATAGCCAAGCCTGAAACAAATTGAAACATATCTTGGCGTTTCGACACGTCCGCGTGAGAAAGATTTCACCCCCCTTGTCGTTTTGTCACTTCGGAACAATGTCTAACCCGAGCAACACGAGACTTGGCGGTGCCGCGACCCTTTCGGGGGCCTGTCCGCCGGAACGGAGGCATGAATGTCAGGTTTGAAGAAAATCCTTTTGGTCGATGACGACACCGATCTGCGCGAGGCACTGGCCGAGCAACTGGTCGCCACGGAGGATTTCGATGTATTCGAGGCCGGCACCGGCGCGGAAGCGGTCGAGAAGGCGAAAGCCGGACTGTATGATCTGGTCCTTCTGGATGTGGGTCTGCCCGATACCGATGGCCGCGAGCTGTGCAAGAAGCTGCGCAAGCAAGGCGTGAAATGTCCGATCCTGATGCTGACCGGCCATGACACCGACGCCGATACAATTCTCGGTCTCGACTCGGGCGCCAATGACTACATCACCAAACCGTTCAAGTTCCCCGTGCTTCTGGCCCGCCTGCGCGCCCAGCTTCGCACGCATGAACAGTCGGAGGATGCTGTTTTCCAGCTCGGCCCATATACTTTCAAACCCTCGCTCAAGCTGCTTGTCGACGATAAGGACAAGAAGATCCGCCTGACCGAGAAAGAGACCAATATCCTCAAATTCCTCTATCGGGCCCCCGATGGTGTGGTGCCGCGCGATATCCTGCTGCATGAGGTCTGGGGCTATAATGCGGGCGTCACCACCCATACGCTTGAAACCCATATCTACCGCCTGCGCCAGAAGATCGAGCCCGATCCCACCAATGCGCGCCTGCTGGTGACCGAATCCGGTGGCTACCGTCTGGCCGCCTGAGCCTTCGCCTTCCTCTTATTGTCTCTAAGGGAAATCTACGGCGAAACGGCCCTACCCCTCGTGGGGTGGGGCCATTTTATATGGTTACTTGGCCATACCCAAAGTCATATCCATGCACAGCGGTGCGTTGAGCGGCGTGCCTGCCGCGCGGATCGTGCGCAACTTGGCCTTATAGGCCGCGGCCATGGGCAGGGCAGGGATCAGCGGTGTGATGACAGCCATCGCATCGGGGGTGCCGATCTCGCGATCGATCTCGTCGATGATCTGGTCCGGCGGCGTTTCGGGGGCGAGGTTGAGCCGCCACATCGCCATCTCCAGCATGGTCGCCGGGCGGCGTGCCTCGAAGGCGCTGCCCAGACTGTTGCTTGTGCCGTTATCGGGCGGTTCGATCGCACCCATGCGGTTGGCGGCGACATCGGCGGCTTGTGCCGCAGCAAAGACCTCCAGTGCCTGACGGAAACCCTTGCCCGCATCAAAGGTATAGAGTTGCGAGAATTGCGGCACGTCGCAATAGCCCAACTGGTCGGGATCGGCACCGGTCTGGGCCATCCATGCGGTCAGGAGCGGAAGACCTTCCCGTGGGAGCGGACTGAATTTCGCCTGGCCCAGCTCGGTGGTCAGGGTGAAGCCGCCCGCCGCGTTGCCTGCCACTTTCGCACCGTTCATCCGGCGGATGAGGGGCTCGAAATAGAGCTTCTGGTCGGCGGTCGGATCGCCTGACTTGCGGTTGGCATCGCTCGGCTTGTCATCACGGGTCACGTTGCGGTCGGTCACCTTCAGCGTGCCGTCCTTCTCGCTATAACGCAGCTTCAGCCCGTCCCAAAGCATGTCGCAATAATCGGTGTCGCGGCAGGCCGTGGCATCGGGGGGCGTGATCGACGCATAGGTCACCGTGATCGTCGTTCCGTCGACCTGCAGATGGATATAGCGCGGATCGGTCTTCTCGGTATCGAGAATCGGGGTCGCCAGAAGATAGCCGCCATCAGGCAGGGCATGGGCCATATCGGCCCAGAGCAAAGCAGGAATCAGACAGAAAAGCGCACGCATGCCAAAGATCCGGAAGAACTCCTTCTTTCGTAGCCTGCGCCGCGTTCGCTGCGCAAGGCCGCAACGCAGATAAAACGTTTCATGCCCGCCAATATTATAACCGGACGGCGTATCCTGTGGCGATCAGACCGTGGGATAGGCTTCGGCTTCGGCCTCTTCCAGATCGATCCCCAGCGCCTCTGCCCCGAGTTCCAGATGTTCGGCCAGAAGAGGGTTGTCCAGAAGATACTCGGCCGTCGGAACAGAGGCTTCGGTCCGCGCCATTTCGATCGCGTCCTCGAGGTCTTCGGCGTCATAGGTGTCGCGTCCGATCCACATGATCGCGGTCAGGTCGGCCTGCTCGTCCTCGTTCATGGCGGCAATGAAGCCCTTCAGCTCACGCGCCTTGCCGCTGCCGGGGATATCGGCATCGAATTTACGCGCGCGAAGGATAACAGTGGCAAGTTTGGATGGGGATAGCGTCAGCATGGGTTTGTCCTCCATATGGGTCAAGTGTCGCGCTATCTCCAGCATCGGGCAAGTAAAATCAGCGGGCCCCTAATCTTGCGACGTATCGTCAGCCAGAAGCGGCGAGGACAGGGTGCGCGGATGCGCCTCGACGAAGGTGGGGCTCTCCAAGGTGCTCTCCTCGGGCACTACGCCCATCACCTCGAAGCGCCGCGCCGCCGGCAGGACCCGCCCCTCGAGCGAGCCCACGGCCTTGTTATAGCGGTCCACCGATTGCGTCAGCGCGCGGCCTATCCCGTCCACATGGGTGCCAAAGACCTTCAGCCGGTCATACAGATCGCGAGCGGTTTTCTGCACCTCCAAGGCGTTACGCGCCATACGCTCCTGCTGCCAGCCATAGGCGATGGCCTTGACCAGCGCCATCAGCGTGGTGGGCGTGGCAATCAGCACCTTCTGCGCGAAGGCGTAATCGATCAAACTGGGATCGGCTTCGGCCGCCGCCGATACGAAGGTCTCGCCAGGGATGAACATCACCACGAAATCGGGCGTTCCCTCGATCTGGGACTGGTAGGATTTGGAGGCCAGCTGCTTCACATGGGTACGGATATGGCTGGCATGGCGGGCCAGCTGGGCCGCCTGCTGGTCTGGTGTCTCGGCATCGAGCGCATCCAGATAGGCCTCGAGCGGCGTCTTGGCATCCACCACGATCGAGCGCCCGCCCGGAATATGCACCACCGCATCGGGGCGGCGCGCGCCGTCATCGGTCGCCAGATGCTGCTCCAGATGGAAATCGACATTTTCCGTCATTCCCGCCATCTCGAAGACCTGTTTCAGCTGCATCTCGCCCCAGCGGCCACGGGTCTTGGGCGCGCGCAGAGCCTGCACCAGCTTGCGGGTTTCCATCCCCAGATGGGCCTGCCCCTCGGCCAGCGCCTTCACCTGGTTATGGATCGCGCCATAAGCCTCGCCACGGGCCTTTTCCAGCTCGGCGATCTTGGTGCCCATCTCGCCCAGACGCTGGTCGAGCGGTTTTACCAGATGCTCTATCGCGGCGCGGCGACGATCGAGCTCCTCCTGCGCGCCCTGGCTGTGGGTCTGGAACCGCTCCGAAACAAGCTTCAGGAACGCTTCCGAGTTCTGCTGCAACACACCCGAGGCCACATGCGAGAACCGGTCCTCGATCTCGCGCTTCATGCCGCGCAGCTCCTCGAGCCGCGCCTCATGCTCGCGCTTGAGCGAGTGGAAGGCCTGCTCGGCCTGCACACGGTGGCGGTATTCGCCTTCCAGCCGCGCACGGGTCTGGCGCAGCTCGTCCATGACTTCCGGCAGACGCTGGGAATTGGCTTCCTCGACCAGAAGCGCCTCGCGCATCCGCCGCGCCTCGCCTTCCCATGCGCGGGTCTGCACGAGCGAGGCTTCCGCACGGCCCGCGCGGCGCAGGGTCGCCACCAGCGCCAAAAACAGCAGGGCCGCCAATGCGGCCAGCCCGAGAAGGAGAGGATCGTTCATCAAATGTTCCAAAGGCGGTGTCCGTTACACATAAAGGCCGGAGATCAGGTGCGGCCGAAAAGCCGCTCGATATCCGAAAGCTTCAACTCGACATAGGTGGGGCGGCCATGATTGCATTGACCGGAATGGGGCGTGGCCTCCATCTCGCGCAGGAGCGCGTTCATCTCCTCGGCGCGCATCTGACGCCCCGAGCGGATGGAGCCGTGACAGGCCATGCGCGACAGAACCGCCTCGATCTTGGCCTGCACCAGCTGGCTATCGCCCAGATCGGAAAGCTCATCCAGCACATCACGCAGCATCGCCTCGGCATTGATCTCGCCCAGAATCGCGGGGGTCTCGCGCACGGCAATGGCGCTGCCACCAAATTCCTCGATGCTCAGGCCCAGTTTGGACAAGGTATCGGCATGGTCCAGCAGAAGCGCCGCATCCCCTGCCGACAGCTCGACGATCTCGGGGATCAGGAGCGCCTGTGCGGGCACGCCGTTTTCGGCCATCTGGCGCTTGAGGCGCTCATAGACGAGCCGCTCATGGGCGGCATGCTGGTCTACGATCACCATCCCGCGCTCGGTTTGGGCCACGATGTAATTCTCGTGGAGCTGCGCACGGGCCGCCCCCAAGGGGCGGGCGGTCAGATCGGGGGCGGCGGGCGCGGTTTCAAACCGTGCCGAGGGGGTATCATAGGCAGGCTGCGCCTCGTGGAAGGCCGTGGTTTCCGCGAAGCCTTCTTGTGGGGGGGAGGGACAGGCTGGCGCAGGGTAGGCGGGCGCGGGACGGAAATCGGGCGCTTGGGCGGCATAGGCGGCGCGGGTCGCGCCCATGCTGGGCCGGTCCATCTGGTAGATGCGGGCAAAGGTCTGCTGCGCCGCCGGTTCTGGTCGTGCTTCGGGCCGGAAGGCCGCCAAAGTCGCATCGGCCACGGTGGTCGAGGCGCGATGCCCCGCCCCCCCCAGCGCCGCCCGCAGCCCCGAGACGATCAGCCCGCGCACCACTTGGGATTCGCGAAAGCGCACCTCCGCCTTGGCAGGGTGCACGTTCACATCAACCCGCTCGGGATCACAGCTGATAAACAGCGCCGCCGCCGGATGCCGCTCGCGCGAGAGGAAATCCATATAGGCTGCGCGCAAGGCGCCGATCAGCATCTTGTCGCGCACGGGGCGGTTATTGACGAACAGGAACTGTTCCACCGCGGCACCACGCGAATAGGTGGGCAGCGCCGCATAGCCCGTCAGCCGCACCCCCTCGCGCTCGGCGTCGATCGGGATCGCATTATCGGCAAATTCGCGGCCGATCACGCGGGCCAGCCGCATCCCCAGCGCATCGAACATCTCGCCCTGTTCGGCATCGAACCGGAAGATCTCGCGCTCGCGCTTGCCATCGGTGACATCGCGCAGGGTGAAGCTGATCTTGGGTTCGGCCATCGCCAGACGCTTCATCACATCCGAGATCGCCTGCGCCTCGGCACGGTCGGTGCGCATGAATTTCAGCCGCGCGGGGGTCGCGTAGAAGAGATCACGCAGCTCGACGACGGTGCCGCGGTTCAGTGCGGCCGGTTTCACGGCCCCGATCTGCCCGCCATTCACGGTGATGGTGGCCGCGTCAAACCCTTCGGCGCGCGAGGTGATGGTCAGCCGCCCGACCGATCCCAGCGAGGGCAGCGCCTCGCCACGGAAACCGAAGGTGTGGATGTTCAGCAGATCCGATCCGTCGATCTTGGAGGTGGCATGGCGCGAGAGCGCCAGCGGCAGATCCTCGGCAGTCATGCCACAGCCATTATCGGTGATGCGGATCATCGTTTTGCCGCCATCGGCATAAGCGACATCCACCCGCGTGGCGCCCGCATCGATGGCGTTTTCCACCAGTTCTTTCACGGCGGAGGACGGGCGCTCGACCACCTCGCCTGCCGCGATGCGGTTGGCGGCGGCGTCATCAAGCTGCCGGATGACGGGGCGCATAGAATGCGTAACGGGGGGATGCATATTGGGGGTGTCGAGCGTCATGCCACCAGACCTAGCATAAATGAAGCCCGTCCGAAACGGGTCCGGACGGGCTTTTCTGTGGATATCTGGCAAGCGGGTGTCGGGGCCTACTCGAGCCCTGTGGGTTTGCCCACAACCACGAATCGCAGATCATCGGCCTTCAACAGGCGCTTGGCGACACGGGCCACATCGTCCTTGGTCACCGCGTCGATCTTGGCATTGCGGGTGTTGATATAATCGGCGGGCATGTCAGAAAGCTGCATCCCCGCGAGAATCCCCGCGATCTGGCCATTCCCATCGAAGCGCAGCGGGTAAGCGCCGGTCAGATAGGTCTTGGCATCGGTGAGTTCCTTATCGGTGATATCACCGGTGGCGGCCTTGGCCCATTGATCCTTCACCACCTCGATCGCCTCGGCGGTCTTGTCATTGGCCGAGGAGAACCCGCCCTGCCATGTCTTGGCCAGATCCTGATCGACGAGATAGGTGTAGATACCATAGGTCAGCCCGCGCTTCTCGCGCACCTCGTCCATCAGCCGCGAGGAGAACCCGCCCGCACCGAGGATCTGGTTGAGCACGAAGGCCGCGAAGAAATCGGGATCGTCCATACCGATACCCGCCTGACCGAAGACCACCACCGATTGCGGTGTGTCGAAATCGACGACTGTGGTGCCACCGGTCAGTGCGAGTTTGGCGGGGGCAGGCATATCGGCACCCGTGGCGGGCAGATCGCCCAGAAGATGGTCCAGCATCGGGCCCAGCTGGGCGGCGGTGATATCGCCAACAGCCGAAACCACCATGCGGTCTTTCGCCATCACGCGGGCTTTCGCGTCGAACATATCCTCGCGGGTCAGTGCCGCCACGCTATCGGCCGTGCCGTTGATCGAGCTGCCATAGGGATGGTCGCCAAACGCCTCATGGGCGAAGGTCTTGGAGGCGAGAGCGTTCGGATCCTGCGCGTTGGAGGCGATGATGGCCTGCACCTGACCGCGCACACGATCCACCGCCGACTGGTCGAAGCGCGGATTGATCAACGCCTGCCGCAGCAGATCCACCGCCTGATCGCGGTTCTCGCTGAGCATCCGCGCACTGATGGTCAGCGTGTCATCGCCCACATCAAAACCGAAATTGGCCGCCAGCCCCTCTTCGGCGGCGGCAAAATCCTGCGCCGACATATCGCCCGCGCCCTCTTCGAGCGTGGCGGTCATCAGATTGATCTCGCCGCGTTTGTTGGGCGCATCGAGGCTCGCGCCGCCCTTGAAACTGATGCGCAGCGCGGTGAAGGGGATGTCATGCGCCTCGACGAGCCATGCCTTGATGCCGCCCTCCGAGGTCACCTGCTGGATGTCGAGCGCACGGGCAGGCACCGAAAGGGTCAGCGCGAAAAGACCTGCAAGCAAAAGCCGGATCATTGTTGGGGTGCCTCCGATGCCGCAGGTTTGTCGAGATAGCCGGTCACGGCGTTGCGCTTCACGAGCACGTCCTTGGCCGCTGTCATGACATCCTCGGGGGTGACAGCCTCCAGCACGTCAGGCCAGTCCTGCACATCCTCGATCGAGAAGCCCTGCGCGAGCGCGGAACCGTAGCGTTGGGCCATGCCCTGAACGTCATCCTCTGCATAGATCTCGCTGGCATGGATCTGGGTCTTGATCCGCTGGAACTGGTCGGGATCGATCCCGTTGGCCATGAACTCGGCCAGCGCCTTGTCGAGCGCGGCTTCCGCCTCGGGCAGTGTGACATCGGCGGCAGGCACGACCGACAGGCCGAAGGTCGTCTTGTCCACAGACAGCCCGTTATACCACGCATTGACGAAGATCGCCTCGCCGGTGCCGAAGATCAGCTTGCGTCCCAGCACGGAGGTCTGCGAATTGCCGCCCAGGAGATCGGCCAAGACGGTCAGGGCCGCGGCTTCCTTTTGGTCGCCCGGATTGCGTTCGGGGGCCAGATAACTGCGCGTGAGCGAGGGTTGGGCCACACGCGGATCGCGGAAGTCGATCTTGCGCTCGGCCAGCTGGGTGGGCTCTTGCGGGCGCACACGCGGCGGCAGATCCGGATTGGCGGGGATCGGGCCGTAATATTTCTCGGCCAACGTCTTCACCTCCTCGGGAGTGACATCGCCCGCCACTACCAGAACGGCGTTATTGGGCGCGTAATAGCGGTGATACCATGCCAGCGCATCCTCACGGGTCAGCCCTTCCATCTCGGCACGCCAGCCGATGATCGGGGTGCCATAGGGCGAGTTCTGGTATTGCGCGGCATTCACCTGTTCCGAGAATAGCGCCTGCGGATTGCTATCGGTGCGCTGCGAGCGTTCCTCGAGGATCACCTGACGTTCGGTCTTCCAGTCATCGGGCGAGATCTGCAGATGCTGCATGCGGTCCGCTTCCATCTTCATCACCAACTCCAGCCGGTCGGAGGCGATGCGTTGGTAATAGGCGGTGTAATCATCGCTGGTGAAGGCGTTATCCGAGCCGCCATTGGCGGAGACGGTCTTCGACAGTTCGCCCGGCGCCATTGTGTCGGTGCCTTTGAACATCAGATGTTCGAGATAATGCGCGATCCCCGATTTTCCGGCCACCTCATCGGCGGCGCCCACCTTGTACCAGACCATCTGGACAACGGCAGGGGCGCGGTGATCCTCGATCACTACGGTCTGTAACCCGTTCTCCAGAGTGAAAGAACTGACCTCGGCCGAGACAGCGGGAAAAGCTGTCAGGGCAAAGGCAGCAGCAAGCCATGCGCGCACCATCGGGACCTCAAACGTTTTGCGCTACATTGTAGACAGAACCGTTCCGTCGCAAGCGGATTGACGGTGAGTTGATGGATAACTCACCCGAATAACGCAGAAATTACGATATTTGCAGCGTGGACGTCGCTATTGCGCGGCCTGAGCCGTTCCCGAAGGTGGGGCCGAAGGCGTTGCAACATTCAGGCGACGCCAGCGTTCCAGCTCGGTTTCCTGATTGAGGGCCATCGGCGCATAGGCTTTGTAATACAGGGTCTTGCCGGTAATGCGGTCCAGAAGGCGGCCACGGTGATCCTTGCGGTAGTCCAGATCGGCGGCGGCCAGTTCCTGACGGATCGACGGATCTGTGCCTTTGCGTGCCGCATAGCTGACAAGCGCACCATCGGAGTTGCCACGCGCATTCGGATTGCCGCCAAGAGCCGCGATCGCATCGGCTTCGGGTGTGGGGTCAACCAGATTGGACCCGCCCGGCGTGGGCGGCGGCAGGGTATTGAGATCCGTGGGCATCTGGAGCGCTTTGGTCGGCACAATGGCAAACTCGTCCGGCCCGGGCCGGTTGGTGCGCAGGTTCATCAGTTCGGGGACAGTCGAGCTGCCACAGGCGCTCAACAGAAGAAGCCCCGAAAGGGCGATCCCGAGATTTGATGCTGCCGACATTGGCCACTCCCTCATCGATACTGCCTCGTCATAACCTAAACTCCAGCGGGCGTCACGCCCCTTTGGCCGGTCCTTTTTTTCCGCGCGGATCATTGCCCGTGAAAAGGGCGAGCCCCACCGCCCCGACGAAAATCGCGATATCGGCGACATTGAAAGAAAACGGGTTCTGCCAGCCGGGCAGGGAGGTGTTGATGAAATCGGCCACCGCGCCATAGGCGATACGGTCGATGACATTTCCCAGCGCGCCTCCGATAAGTAACCCCGCCGAGACCTGCACCAGCGGACGCTGCGGCTTGCGCGCGATCCAGATGCCGACCCATGCGGCAATCACCAGCGCCAGCGCGATCAGGATAAGGCGGGTATAATCGGTATCGCCCGAAAACAGACCGAAATTCACGCCCCTGTTCCAAGCCATACGGAAATTCAGGAAGGGCGGCAGCACGTCGATGGCCAGTCGCTGGTCGAGCTGCATCAGATGCACCACGATGTATTTCGATGCCTGATCCAGAACCAGAATAACAAAGGCCCAAAGAGCTGCCAGACGCATAGGTGATCCCTTTTCCAATTACCCCCCTATGCCCTGAAAGCGGGGATGGGGCAAGGCACCCCGCGGGGCGATGGCGTTTTGGTGATGAGGATCAACCCTCTTCGGGGGGAGCGTCTTTGGGGGCACTGCGTTTGAACAGCACCACGCTCAGCCCGATGCCCAGGACGCACAGGATAAGCGGCGCGATCATGAAGAGGACCGAGAGCGCCAAGGCGGTTTCATGCGTGCAGGTGGTATTGGCGCAGGTCAGGCTGACCAGCAGCGGCGCGAAGACGAGACTGATGAGCCCCATGAGGGCGCTGATCACAAGGAGGATGATGGCGAAAGCGCGCATGGCGGATCGTCTTTTTGGAAGTGGAAACGGGCGGGCCGCGATGGCCCGCCCGAATGCAGGTTCAGTGGCGGAAGTGGCGCATGCCGGTGAAGACCATCGCCAGACCGCGCTCGTTGGCGGCGTCGATGACCTCCTGGTCACGCATCGAGCCACCCGGCTGGATGATCGCGGTGGCGCCGGCCTCTGCCGCGGTGATGAGACCATCCGCGAAGGGGAAGAACGCATCCGAGGCGACAACCGAGCCGATGGTCGGGGTCTTGTCGAAGCCGCAGGCCTCCATCATGTCCTCGGCTTTGCGCGCGGCGATGCGGGTGCTGTCCACGCGGCTCATCTGGCCTGCGCCCACGCCCACGGTCGCGCCGTCCTTGACATAGATGATCGCGTTCGACTTGACGTGTTTCGCGACTTTCCATGCAAACAGAAGGTCTTGCAGTTCCTGCTCCGACGGCTTGCGCTCGGTCACGACCTTCAGATCGTCGAGCGTGATGATGCCATTGTCCTTGTCCTGCACCAGAAGGCCACCGGCCACCTGACGGTAGGTGGTGATCGGCGCATAGACATCCGGCAGGCCGCCGGTTTCCAGAAGGCGCACGTTCTTTTTCTTGGCGATGACCTCTTTGGCCGCGTCATCGACCTTCGGTGCGATGATGACCTCGGAGAAGATCTTGGTGATCTCTTCGGCGGTCTCGGCATCGAGCGTCTGGTTCAGCGCGATGATGCCACCGAAGGCCGAGGTGCGGTCGCAATCGAACGCGCGTTTATAGGCTTCGATTACCGTTTCGCCTGTGGCCACGCCACAGGGGTTTGCGTGTTTGATGATCGCAACGGCCGGTTTTTCGGTGCCGAATTCCGAGACCAGCTCGAAGGCCGCATCGGTGTCGTTGATGTTGTTATAGGACAGTTCCTTGCCCTGCAGCTGCTTGGCCGTGGCCACACCCGGACGGTTCGAGCCATCGAGGTAGAAGGCCGCCTGCTGGTGCGGGTTCTCGCCATAGCGCAGGGTCTGCGCGATGGTGCCAGCGAAGGCGCGACGACGCGGGGTGGTCTCGCCAATGGCGCCGGCCATCCATGTGCTGACCGCCGCATCATAGGCCGCGGTGCGGGCATAGGCGATCTGCGCCAGTTTCTGACGGAAGGGCAGGGTGGTCGCGCCGTCATTCTCGTCCAGTTCTTTCAGGACCGCATCGTAATCTTCCACATCGACCACGGTCGCCACGAACCCGTGGTTCTTGGCCGCCGCACGGATCATCGCCGGACCGCCGATATCGATATTCTCGATGCAGTCGTCATACTCCGCGCCTTTGGCAACGGTCGCCTCGAACGGGTAGAGGTTCACCACCAGAAGGTCGATATTCAGGATATCGTGTTCCTTCATCGCGGCGAGATGCTCGTCATTGTCGCGCAGTGCCAGCAGGCCGCCATGGACCTTGGGGTGCAGCGTCTTCACGCGGCCATCCATCATCTCGGGGAAGCCGGTGACTTCGGAGACATCGCGCACCGACATGCCTGCTTCGCGCAGGGCCTTGGCGGTGCCGCCGGTGGAGAGGAGCTCGACGCCGCGGGCGGACAGCGCGCGGGCAAAATCGATCAGGCCGGTCTTGTCGGAGACCGAGATAAGGGCACGGGTGAGCGGAACGGAACGGGTCACGGGCAGCTTCCTTGGATCAGGTGTCGGAATCGTCGCGATCCGCACCAGATTGCAGGTCGCGTATGCCCGCCGACCTATCCTGTGCCTTCGTGAAGGTCCAGCTAATCTGACATTTTTCGTCCAAAAGACGGCCTGAAAGCACGATCTGCTGCGTCGCGCGGGGCCTCAGCCGCCCTTTTTCAAGAAAAACGGAGGGCTCGAGCGCCAGTTCGAGCTGTTCGTCGTGGCGGAATACCCAGATTTCGCCCGATTTCAGCACGACGGAAACCGCATGACCGCCCATATCCAGCGTGGCATCCGCATCTGGATGCAGGTGGAAGCGGATCTGGTAGGGGATGCCGTGCAGCCCCTCGCGCTCGAGAATGGTCAGCAGGCGCTTTTGCCCCTGCGGTGTGGCCGAGCTGAGCGAGTCGAGCCCCTCGAGCAATTTGCCATCGGTCGAGAGCGAGAGCCTGCGCAGGTGGGTCAGCCCGTGGGTAGGGCTATAGCCGTCATGGCCTGCGGTCCAGCTCTGGCCGCTATCCTCGTCGCGCACCGCCCAGACCAGTTCGGGCGTCTCTTCCAGCCAGTGATGCGGGCTGCGCCCGAAGCTGCGCTCGGGGCCGAGGCGCGAGGAGGAATACTCCACAAGCGCCAGTGTCGAATGGCTGGGGGTCGCCCGCCCCGCACGGTGCCAGTCGCGTCCGAACTGCGCCCCCGAGCCGCAATTGACGATGATGGGCCTGCGCCGCGAGGTCAGCTCGAAGGCCAGTGTCGAGGCATGGGCATCGCTGGAGGCGGGGCCCTTGGGCGGCTTGTCGGCATCCATGATCAGCGTCGTGCCGCCGCCATGCAGGCGCGCAAATCCCATTGCGAGGTTGCCGGTCGGCCCCTGTCGCAGGCCGGTTTCCACAAGGGTCTGGTCGATCCGGTCGGGCAGACCCGCCTCGCCGCCATGGAAGCGCGCCAGCCCGCCATCGGCATGGCGCAGCGCGCGCAGGGTGGGGGTGATCCGCTCGATGGCCGACAGATGGGGGGCGGAGGGGGTGCCGCCGGTCGTCTCGATCGCGGCCTTCGCCCAGTTGAGCAGCGTCAGCACCTCCAGCAGCTCTTCGGGGTTGCGCGTGGCGATCCCGCCTTCGATGTCGATCTGGGTGGCGCATTCGGCGGCTAGCCCTGCAAGCGCCTGCGCACTATGGCCCTGCATGCCGGTCAGCGAGAGCGAGGCATAGATCAGTCCCGTCAGTGCCTCGAAACGCGGTAATCCGGGAGGTGCGGCTTTCCAGCGCTTGGCCAGATAGGTCGTCTGCGCGCCCAGAGCGGCAAAGAACGCATCGGCCTTGGGTTTGTCCTGCGCATGAAGGATCATCAGCGCGTTATTGATCCAGCGGATGACGCGGCGGCCAGTGAGGTCGGGTTGCCAGCCCGCGCCGGTGCCACGGCCATAGCGGTCGATCCAGCCAAAGACCCAGTCCTGCGCCCGTGCGCGTGCGGTGCGATCGCCCACGGCGGCCAGATCATCCAGCCAGCCGAAGCCGTGCAGCTCTTCCTCGAAGGCCGGATCGGGCATGGCCAGATCCCATGGGCTGCGGTCGCGCCCCTCGATCAGGAACCCTGCCAGCAGGAAATTCCCGCCGATCAGCTGGCGTCCGCGTGCGAGCGAGCCGATGGTGCGGGGCTCGGGCTGCGAGGTGAAGCCGGTGGCCGCCGCCCCGCGCGCGGCGCGACGTGCGGCCAGCGCGTTCAGCGTCTGCCCGAGGCGCGCCCGTTTCTGCCCGCGCGGAACGGAAGAGGAGGATGGCTTTGTGCGGGGACGGGAAGTGCTCTTGGCCAAGGTGCTGTCGCTCGATCTGGATTGGCTGAATATGGCGCCGTTCGGAGGCAATATGCGCGAGTATGCGCCGCGCGGCACGCTGTGCCAAGAGTATCACGCCCGCCTGACGCCGGAGGTGGGCGTGATGATGCCTGTTATTGCGGCCGCCGCCGGAGGGTGGCAATGTAGAACCCGTCCATCCCGCCCTTGTCGGCCCAGTAATCGGGACGCAGGCGCAACCCGCCTTCCTCGGTGATCCATGCGGGGTCAATGCCGTCGATGGTCACGGGCACCACCTCCCAGTCGGGATGGCGCTCCAGCGCGCGGCGGATCTGGGTCTCGCCCTCTTCGGGCAGAAGCGAGCAGGTCACATAGGTCAGGCGGCCTTCTGGCGCGAGCCAGCCCATCGCCCGTTCGAGGATCTCTTCCTGCAGCGCGAAAAGCCCCTTGATCGAGGTGCTGTCCTTGATGGCGGGAAGCTCGGGATGGCGGCGGATGGTGCCGGTGGCCGAGCATGGGGCATCAAGCAGGATCGCATCGAAGGGCGCCTCGGGCTCCCAGCCCAGCGCATCGGCGGCGATCACGGTGGCCGTCAGTTTGCACCGCTCGAGGTTCTCGTGCAGGCGCTGCAACCGGCGTTCGGACAGATCGAGCGCGGTTACCTCCGCCCCCATTGCCGCAAGCTGCATGGTCTTACCGCCCGGCGCTGCGCACAAATCGAGAACGCGCATCCCTGCGCTGGGCGCGAGAGCCTTGGCGGCGAGAGAGGCGGCTGCATCCTGCACCCACCAGTCCCCTTCCGCAAAGCCGGGCAGGTCGCGGATCTGGCCGGGCTGATGCAGACGCACCGAGCCCGTGGGCAGGACCTCGCCCTCCAGCCGCTCGGCCCAGTCGGCGGGGTTTTCCTTCACGGAGATATCCACAGGGGCGGGGCGCTGATGGGCCTCTTCCATCTTCTGCACCGTGACCTTGCCATAGGACGACATGAGCCGCCCGCGCAGCCAGCCCGGCAGCTGGCCATAGGGCAGGGTCTCCCAGCGTGCTGTATCCTCGGCCACCTTGCGCAGCACTGCGTTTACCAGCCCCGCGAAGCTGTCGGTGCGCTTGCCGCCCGATTTGCACAGCGTGACGGCCGCATCGACCACCCCATGCGCGGCGCCCCCTTCGGCACAGAGTTCCACCGTTGCCAGACGTAAGAGCGCCATGATGTCGGGGGTGGGCTTGCGGCGCAGGAAGGGCTTGAGCATCTTGTCGGCCCGTTCCATGTGGCGCAGGGTCGAGGTGGCGAGCCTTTGGGCGCGGGCTTTCTCGCCGGGGCTGAGCCCATCGAGCGCGTCCATCGCGATCTGGTCGGCCGGCGACAGATGGTCTTCTAATACACCAACAATCAGGCCAAGGGCCGCGCGACGGGCAGGATCGGGTTTTGCCATGGCTGGCCTCCGGCTTGTGAGGATCGATTTCGCGGCCTATATCAGATGCGTCCCTAAGACAACTCTCATGACAGGAGGTGCCCCATGACAGACGACGTCACTCCGCCCACCGCGCCCAAGCCCGATCTGCCGCCCACGACCCCGCCGATGCCGGAACCGGATCTGCCCACCCCGCCGCCGCCCATGCCCCAGCCCGACCTGCCGCCCGCCGCGCAGCGTGCGCTGGCCGAGGCCGAAGAGCGCCGGCGTCTGGCCAAGGGCGAGGCGCTGCCGACCGAACTGGGGGGGCGCGACGGCCCCGAACCCGTGCGGTATGGCGATTGGGAGAAGAAGGGGATCGCGGTCGATTTCTGATCCGGTTCCGATGTGGCACGTCCGGCGGGGCTTGCGCTTGCCCGCCAAACTGCTAGCCATTTGTGCATGACACATCCTCGCTATACCCGCATCGTCTCTTCCCTGCCTGCCTCGGTGCCTTTTGTGGGCCCCGAAACGCTTGAACGCGAGCGTGGCGCACCCTTTGCCGCCCGTCTTGGCGCGAATGAGAATGGCTTCGGCCCGTCTCCGCGGGCAATTGCGGCAATGGCCGCAGAGGCAGGCGAGGTCTGGAAATATGGCGATAGCACCAGCCTCGAGCTGCGTCAGGCGCTGGCCGCCCATCATGACCGCCCCGAGACCACCATTGTGGTGGGCGAGGGTGTGGACGGGCTTCTGGGCAGCCTCGTGCGGCTGATCATCGAGGCGGGCGATGCCGTGGTGACCTCGGCGGGCGCTTATCCGACGTTCAATTTCCATGTCGAAGGCTTTGGCGGTGTGCTGCATAAAGTGCCCTACAAGGACGATCACGAAGACCCGCAGGCGCTGGTTGCCAAGGCGCGTGAGGTGGGCGCGAAGCTCATCTACATCGCCAATCCCGATAATCCGATGGGCACATGGAATACGGGTGCCGCCATCGAGGCGATGATCGAAGAGATCCCCGAGGGCTGCCTTCTGGTGCTCGACGAGGCCTATATCGAGATGGCCCCCGATGAGGCCGTCCCGCAGGTCGCGGTTGAAGATCCGCGGGTGATCCGTATGCGGACATTCTCCAAACATTACGGGCTGGCAGGCGCGCGGATCGGTTATGCGATGGGCGCAGAGCCGCTGATCGCGCAATTCGAGAAGATCCGCAATCATTTCGGCGTGAACCGGATCGCCCAGGCGGGTGCCTTGGCGGCGCTGAATGACACCACATGGTCGGCCTTCATGAAACGCCTGATCGGTGGCGCGCGGGACCGGATTGCGGAGATCGCCGCCCTGAACGGGCTGATCGCGCTGCCGTCGGCCACCAATTTCGTGGCCATTGATTGCGGGCGCGACGGGGCCTATGCCCGTGCGGTGCTTGCAGAATTGGCCAAGGCCGATGTGTTCGTGCGGATGCCGGGTGTGGCGCCTCAGGATCGCTGTATCCGCATTTCCTGCGGGCCGGATGCCGAGCTGGATCTGCTGGCCAAGGCTCTTCCCGGCGCGCTGGAGCGGGCGGCATCGGCGCTGTAACACGGGCTTTACGTCACGACGCTCTCGCCGAGCAGTGATTTGTGCCGGCGCGGGTTCGGGCCCACATTCGGATGAACCGAGAAGGGAGATCCGAAATGAGCCGTATCCACACAGTCGCGCTCCTGAGCCCCTTGGCCTTTGCCTTGTCCTTCGGGGCCTATGCCGGGGACGCAACCTATCCACAGATCTCGCAGGCGGCGATGGCCACGGCTGACGCCTCGCCTGCGACAGCCGCCTTCCAGCAGGCGCGTGCCCGCATGGTGCGCAACCAGCCACAAGGGTTTAGTGGGAATGTCGATCTGGATTTCGTCCGCCAGATGATCCCGCAGAAGAAAAGCGAGATCGCGATGGCCGAGGTCGTGCGCGACTATGGCGAGGATCCCGCCGTGCGTCAGCGGGCGGGGCAGATGATCAAGGACCAGCAGGCCGATCTGGCATGGCTGCAGAGCTGGATGGCGGCCAATAGCCGCCAAGCCGAGAACAAATAAGCCGCTTAGCGGCTATGGCGGGCGATGACTGCCGCCGCCGCTGCCACACCGCCTGTCCCGTGCGGAATATCGAGGGCCTGTAGCCCTGCTTCCATCGAGGCGATCACCCCCAGCACCATATGCGTGTTCACATGGCCCATATGGGCGACCCGCAGGAAGCTGTCGATCTCGGGCGTGCCTGGCTCTGCCATGCCAAGCCCGATCCCCAAGGTCACACCGGCCTCATTCTCCAGCCATTTGCGCAGGCGTTGGGCATTGCCTCCGCCGAAGCGCGCCGCCGTCACCGAATGGCTGCGCAGGGACGGGTCCGCCACGTTGAGCGCGATATCATGCCCGCCCGCCGACCACGCGTCGAACGCCGCCCAGAGCGCTTCCGACAGGGCCGCATGCCGCGCCCAGACGTTCTCCAGCCCTTCCTCGGCGATCATATCGAGGCTCTCGCGCAGCCCGAACATATGGTGGGTTGGCGAGGTGCCCCCGAAATACTCGTAGACGAATTTCGGGAAGAGGCGCGGTGTCCAGTCCCAGTAGGGAGTGCGCAGATCCGCCGATTTTCCCGCCTCGACCGCTTTGTCGGAGGCGAAGAGGAAGCCGAGACCGGGCGGGACCATCAGCCCCTTCTGGCTGGCGGAGATCATGATATCCACGCCCCAGTCATCCATGCGGAATTCGTCGCAGGCAAGCGAGGCGATGCAGTCCACGGCCAGAAGGGCGGGATGGCCTGCCGCATCGATCGCCGCGCGCATCGCGGGGATGTCGTTGCGGATCGAGGTGGCGGTATCCATATGGGTGACGAAGACGGCCTTGATCTTGTGATCCGTATCGGCACGCAGCGCGGCTTCGAGCTGGCCTGCATCGGCGGGCGCCTTCAGGCCGAAATCCAGCACCTCGACATTGATTCCCATCCGGCGCGCATAATCGGCCCAGCCATGGCCGAACCGGCCTGTCGCCATCACCAGTGCCGTATCCCCGCGCGAGAAGAGATTGGTATTTACCGCTTCCCACAGCCCGTGGCCGTTCGAGATATAGATCCCGCAATGGTATTGGGTCAGCGCGACCTTCTTGAGATCACGCACAAGATCTGCGGCCAGCACCTCGATCTCGCCCTCGTAGATATTGGGGGCAGCCCGGTGCATGGCGCGCAGGACGCGGTCGGGCATGGCGGAGGGGCCGGGAATGGCAAGGTAGGTGCGGCCGTTTGCAAGGCTCATCGGGTGTCTCCCTTTTGTTGGCCTATCGGTAGGAAACCGATCCGGCGGGGTCAATCCGTGCGAATGTGAGCATACAAAACTCCGATCGCTTGCGGTGCAAAACTGCCTAATAGGGAGGCGAACTTGCAGGACCCCCGAGCACTGGGGTAGAACCGCGCCACAAAGCCTCTCGCGCAGGAGCCCAAATGGCCAAGCCCAATATCTATACATCGCGCCATATGGTTGGCCGGATCTGGCGTGAATATCTGCGCTCCCATACGGGCTGGATGGCGATCGCGCTGGTTCTGATGGTCATCGAAGGCTCGACTCTGGGTGCGCTCAGTTGGCTGTTGCAGCCTCTCTTCGACAAGGTGTTCTCCGGCGAACAGCCCGGCCTGATCTACTGGGCGGGGGGCGCGGTCTTCGCGCTTTTCCTCGTGCGGGCTGTTACCTCGATCGCCTCGAAGACGATCATGACCAAGATCTCGCAATCCACCTCCACCGCGATGCAGGTCGATCTGGTGGCGCATGTTCTGCGGCTCGACCAGTCCTTCTATCAGGTCAATCCGCCCGGTGCGCTGATCGAGCGTATCCAAGGCGATACACGGGCGGTGCAGGACATCTGGAAAGCCTTCATCACCGGCGCGGGGCGCGATGCGATCTCGCTTGTCGGGCTCATGGTTGTTGCGCTCAATGTGGATGTGGTGTGGACTCTGGTCGCGATGGTGGGCTTCCCGCTGCTGGTCGCGCCCGCGGTGATGGCGCAGCGCTATGTGCGGCGTAAATCCATGCAAATGCGTGACAGTTCGAGCCAGCGTGCAACGCGGCTGGACGAGATGTTCCACGGGATCAATGCGGTAAAGCTGAACCGGATCGAGGACCAGCAGACGGGACGGTTCCGCGAGTTGGTGAACCTGATCATGGGCCAGCAGATCAAGATGGCTGCCATCAAGGCGCTGATCCCCGCAATGGTGGATATCGTGACGGGGCTGGGGTTCTTCGCCGTGCTGGTGGTGGCGGGGCATGGCATCCTGTCGGGTCAACGGACCGTGGGCGAGTTCATGTCGTTTTTCACCGCGATGACGCTGACCTTCCAGCCGATCCGCCGTCTGGCGGCGGGGACCGGCGCATGGCAAACGGCGGCGGCGAGCCTCGAACGGGTCTATACCCTGTTTGACCTACAGCCTCATGTGGCCACGCCGACGGCACCCGAACCCATGCCCGAGGCGCTGGATATGGTGCTGGACGATGTGACCCTGTCCTATGGGACGACGCAGGTGCTGCACGGGCTGAGCTTTACCGCGAAAGAGGGGCAGACCACCGCGCTTGTTGGGCCATCGGGGGCGGGCAAGAGCACCGTCTTCGCGCTCCTTACGCGGCTTCTGGACGCGGATGGCGGCACGATCAAACTGGGCGGCGCCGATATCCGCCGGCTGGATCTGGGCGAGTTGCGGCAGATGTTTTCAACGGTGGCGCAGGATGCGGCGCTCTTTGACGAGACGATCCGCGAGAATGTGGTTCTGGGACAGGATGTGCCCGCAGCCCGTCTGCAGCAGGCTCTGGACGGGGCCTATGTGACCGAATTCACTCGCGATCTGCCCGATGGAATTGACACGCATGCCGGGCCGCGCGGCTCGGCGCTGTCGGGTGGGCAGCGGCAGCGGGTGGCGATCGCGCGTGCGATCCTGCGTGACGCGCCGATCCTTCTGTTGGACGAGGCGACATCGGCGCTCGATACCGCGTCCGAGAAACGGGTGTCCGAGGCGCTGGACCGGCTGTCGGTGGGGCGCACCACGCTGGTGATCGCGCACAGGCTCTCGACGGTGCGGAATGCCGACAAGATCGTCGTGATCCGTGAGGGGCGCGTCGAGGATGAGGGCACCCATGACGAGCTTCTGGCGCGGGGCGGCACCTATGCCGAGCTTTGCGCCATGCAGCTGGTCGAGTGAGAACATGGACGCAGGCGCCCCGCGCGCCTATATCGGGCACAAAGGAGAGCATCATGAGCCAGCGTAGTATCTACAAGATCAGTGGTCCCGAGCGCGAACATTTCCTGCAAGGTCTGGTCAGCAATGACGTCTCCCGCCTGAAAGACGGGGCGGTCTATGCGGCACTCCTGTCGCCGCAGGGCAAATATCTGGCCGATTTCCTATTGGTGCCATGGGATGATGCGATCCTGCTGGATATTGATGCCAGCATCGCGCCCGCCACGATGCGCCGCCTTGCGATGTATAAGCTGCGCGCGAAGGCAGAGATCGAGGAAACGGAGCTGAAGGTCTATCGCGGCACCTCCGCGCCCGCGCCCGAGGGCGCGGTCATGGATCCGCGTCATCCCGCGCTTGGCTGGCGTCTCTATGGCGAGGCCGAGGGGGATGATGGCAGCGATTTCGACGCGATCCGTGTCGCGCATTGCATCCCCGAGACAGGGATCGAGCTGACGCCCGATACCTTTATCCTCGAGGCCGGTTTCGAGCGCCTGCATGGCGTCGATTTCCGCAAGGGGTGCTATGTGGGGCAGGAGGTCACTGCGCGGATGAAGCACAAGACCGAGTTGCGTAAGGGGCTTGTCTGTGTGGAGGTGACCGGCGCGGCTGCACCGGGCACCGAGATCCGCGCGGGGGAGAAGCCTGCAGGCATACTTTTCACACAGGCGGGCGGCAAGGGAATCGCCTATCTGCGCTTTGATCGCGCGGGCGAGGCGATGCAGGCGGGCGATGCGGTGGTCCGATATTCCTGAAACGGGACTATCTGGCCGGAGCAGGACCGGAATCCCCGGAAATATCACCCTCACTTATCTGTGAGATGGGGGCGTTGTGTTCGGGGCACAGGTGAAAGTTAAATGGTTAACGCCTGCCCTAATGTGACCATACTTATCAAAACTACTAGATGTTGTGTCGCGTAGCTAAAATTCTACACTATTCATACGGGCGAATTCAAGGTATTCGCTTTATGCATGTCAGGTATGATTTGAAGGGCATATCGAATCGTATGCTAAGCGGCCTACATGACCGTCACGCCCGGAAACGCAAGAGCAATAATACAAGGACGGAATAATGCGCGATTTCGTGGATGGCTCCGCATTCAACTATGAACAAGGTCAACGCGCACGGAAGCTGTTTGCTGCCGTCGTTCTGGCGGCTCTGGATGATGCGATTGCCGACGACAAGAAATACGGAAACGGCCCTGAGCAGATCGCTCGTTGGGCACGCTCGCGCGATGGCCGCGAGGTTCTGTCCTGTGCCGGTATCGACCCAAATGAGCGGGTTGTTGGCGGCCTGATGGAATTTGTTTCCAAAGGTATTCGCACCTCGGTGGCGCTGTCGCGCGAGGAAAGCGAACGCCGTATGGCAGCGGAAGAAGCCGAAGCTGCATGATCTGCGGGCCGGTCAGCCGGCCCATCGATCCTACCCCAAAAGACCCCGGCGGTTCAGACGCCGGGGTCTTTTGTCTTTCCGTGGGCCCAATCTGCTTAAAACGCCACGGATCGCGATTTGACGCTTGAAACGTGCCCGAGGCCCGCTAGCCTGTCCCTGAGGAACACGAGGGGGGTGGAATGTCGGAAAAATCCAATCTGAAAGGCGCGCTATACGGTCTTCTGGCCATGGCGATCTATGCGTCGCATGATGCGATTGTGAAGGGGCTGGGCGGGAAGTTTTCGGCCATTCAGATCGTCTTTGTCGCCGCCCTTCTGAGCTTTCCGATCATTTCCTTCATCATGCTTTCGGACAAGAAGGCGGGGCACTTGCGCCCGCTCTATCCGGGCTGGGTTGTTCTGCGCTCCGTCTGCATGATCGTTGCGGGTGTGGCGGCCTTCTATGCCTTCTCCACTCTGCCATTGGCGCAGGTCTACCCGATCCTCTTTGCCACACCGCTTCTGGTGACGATCCTGTCGATCCCGATGCTGGGCGAGACGGTGCGTCTGCGCCGCTGGGCAGCCATCGGGGTGGGGCTTCTGGGGGTGCTCATTGTGGTGCGCCCCGGACAGTCGGATCTGGAGCTGGGGCATCTGGCGGCGGTCGTGGCCTCCTTCTGCACGGCCATGGCCTCGGTCATCGTGCGCAAAGTGGGCTCGGAAGAGCGGTCTATCGTGCTGCTCATCTATCCGATGATGGGCAATTTCCTCGCGATGGGCGCGGCCCTTCCCCTCGTCTATGTGCCGATGGAGATTAGCGAATTCGCCCTGATGGGCCTGATCGCCCTCTTCGGGCTGATCGCGAGCTTCATTACCATTCTCGCCTATCGCGAGGGCGAGGCGGTCATTGTGGCTCCCATGCAATATAGCCAGATCATCTGGGCTGTTATCTTCGGTTATCTCTTCTTCGGCGAGGGCGTGGATGCGGCAACGGTCATCGGGGCGGGCGTCGTCATTGCCTCGGGCGTCTATATGGTGCTGCGCGAGAAGTCCTCGGGCACTTCCGAGAACAAGCCGATCACCAACACCCGTCACCGCCTCGAGATGCCCTACGCGCCGCGCTCCTCGCTCTTCGGGCGTATCCTGAAACGGTCCTCCATCCCGCTGACGGAGCGCTCCGCGCGGGTGCGTTAAACAAAATGGGTTCCGGGCACGATTTCCTCTTGATCTTGCTTGGGCGGAGCGATACATCCCCGCCCACGGTCGGAGCGTAGCGCAGCCTGGTAGCGCACCTGCTTCGGGAGCAGGGGGTCGGAGGTTCGAATCCTCTCGCTCCGACCATTTTCCCGAATATCCATCAGTTGTTGGCGTCTTCCTGAGCTATGTCACGTCCGCATGGGCACTTGGATATTTTACGCCTCGGGCCGGCTGTCAGCGCCCGCTTTTCGGGCGTCGGCCGGATTGGCTTTCCGCTTCCTTTTATCTTGATTCAGATTGCGCAGGCATTGCGCTAGGATGGCTTGCAGAAAAACTGTAAACCTCTTCAGGATAGTGTGTGGCGTAGCAACTGCCACCTTGTAACTCAAACTTGCTTGGTATACATCGGCATACTAAAGGCTTGTGGCGACTCGGCAGGTGTTTAGCGGCCAGCGTTCAAGCGTGAAACGATAGCGACATCTAGGGACCGTCATGAGCTTGTACACAGACTACCTAACCGAGATCGAAACCCGTAAAGGCGAAGGCCTGCACCCCAAGCCCATCGACGATGGTGCGCTGG
Organism: Thioclava kandeliae; assembly: GCF_040297545.1. Taxonomy (NCBI): domain Bacteria; kingdom Pseudomonadati; phylum Pseudomonadota; class Alphaproteobacteria; order Rhodobacterales; family Paracoccaceae; genus Thioclava; species Thioclava kandeliae. Next base: position 28,635 of record NZ_JAYWLC010000015.1, on the reverse strand, counting down.
TGGCGGAGCTTATCGAGCAGATCAAGGACGAGGGCAACGCCTACCGCGAAGACTCGCTGAAGTTCTTCATCTACAACACCTTGCCGGGCACGACGCCGGCTGCGGGTGTGAAGGCGAAGTTCCTCAAGGAAATCATTCTGGGCGAGGCCAAAGTCGCCGAGATCACCCCCGATTTCGCTTTCGAGCTACTGTCGCACATGAAGGGCGGCCCGTCGATGGAAGTGCTGCTGGATCTGGCGCTTGGCGCGGATGCCGACATTGCCGCCAAAGCGGGCGAGGTCCTGAAGACGCAGGTCTTCCTCTATGATGCCGATATGGCGCGGCTGGCCGATGCCTATAAGGCGGGTAACACCGTCGCCAAGGATGTTCTGGAAAGCTATGCCAAAGCCGAGTTTTTCACCAAGCTCCCCGATATCGAGGAAGAAGTGAAGCTCGTCACTTATATCGCCGCCGAAGGCGATATTTCGACGGACCTTCTGTCGCCGGGCAATCAGGCGCATTCGCGCTCGGACCGCGAGCTGCACGGCAAGTGCATGATCTCGGAGACCGCGCAGAAGGAGATCGAGGCGCTCAAGCTTCAGCACCCCGACAAGCGCGTCATGCTGATCGCGGAAAAGGGCACCATGGGTGTGGGCTCCTCGCGTATGTCGGGCGTCAACAACGTGGCGCTGTGGACCGGTAAGCCGACCTCGCCCTACGTTCCCTTCGTGAACTACGCGCCGGTTGTTGCCGGCACCAACGGCATCTCGCCGATCTTCCTGACCACCGTTGGCGTGACCGGCGGGATCGGCCTCGACCTGAAGAACTGGGTCAAGAAAACCGACGCCGATGGCAAGCCGGTTCTGAACAACGAGGGCAACCCCGTTCTGGAACAGAAATACTCGGTCGCCACCGGCACTGTTCTGAAAATCGATACCAAGGCCAAAAAGCTGCTGAGCGAGGATGGCGAAGAGCTGGTGGATGTGTCCTCCGCCTTCACCGCGCCGAAGGTCGAGTTCATGAAGGCGGGCAGCTCCTATGCTGTGGTCTTCGGTAAGAAGCTACAGACGTTTGCGGCAGAAACGCTGGGCGTTGAGGCGGCTCCGGTCTTCGCGCCCTCGAAAGAAGTCTCGATCGAGGGGCAGGGCCTGACGGCTGTGGAAAAAATCTTCAACGCCAATGCCGTGGGTGTGGAAAAGGGCAAGACCCTGCATGCCGGTTCGGATGTGCGCGTGAAGGTCAATATCGTTGGTTCGCAAGACACCACCGGCCTGATGACCGCGCAGGAACTGGAATCGATGGCCGCGACCGTGATCTCGCCGGTTGTGGATGGCGCCTATCAGTCGGGCTGCCACACTGCGTCTGTCTGGGATAAAAAAGCGCAAGCCAACATTCCGAAGCTCATGTCCTTCATGAACAACTTCGGCGTTGTCACCGCGCGTGACCCCAAAGGCGAATACCACGCCATGACCGACGTTATCCATAAAGTGCTGAACGACATCACCGTCAGCGACTGGGATATCATCGTCGGCGGCGACAGCCACACCCGTATGTCCAAAGGCGTGGCCTTCGGGGCGGATTCGGGCACTGTGGCGCTGGCGCTGGCCACCGGCGAAGCCACCATGCCGATCCCTGAATCGGTCAAGGTGACCTTCAAGGGCCAGATGAAAGATTACATGGACTTCCGCGATGTGGTGCACGCCACCCAGGCGCAGATGCTCCAGCAATTCGGCGATAACGTCTTCCAGGGCCGCATCATCGAAGTGCATATCGGCACGCTTCTGGCCGACCAGGCCTTCACCTTCACCGACTGGACGGCAGAGATGAAGGCGAAAGCCTCGATCTGTATCTCCAACGATGACGTGCTGATCGGCTCGCTGGAACTGGCGAAATCGCGCATCCAGGTCATGATCAACAAGGGCATGGATAACGAGGCCAAGACCCTGCAAGGTCTGATCGACAAGGCCGATAAGCGTATCGCCGAGATCCAGTCGGGCGCGAAACCGGCCCTGAAACCCGACGCCAATGCGAAATATTTCGCGGAAGTCGTCGTGGATCTGGACCTGATCGACGAGCCGATGATCGCCGACCCCGATGTGAACAACGCCGATGTCTCGCGCCGCTACACCCACGACACTATCCGTCCGGTCTCCTATTACGGTGCCGAGAAAAAGGTCGATCTGGGCTTTGTCGGCTCGTGCATGGTGCATAAGGGCGATATGAAGATCGTGGCGCAGATGCTCAAGAACCTCGAGAAGGAAAAGGGCAAGGTCGAGTTCAATGCCCCTCTCGTGGTGGCCGCGCCGACCTATAACATCATCGACGAGCTGAAAGCCGAAGGTGACTGGGATATCCTGCAGAAATATTCGGGCTTCGAGTTCGACGATCTCTTCCCGAAAGCCGAAGCGCGCAAGGAATACGAGAATATCATGTATCTCGAGCGCCCCGGCTGTAACCTCTGCATGGGCAACCAGGAGAAAGCCGCGAAAGGTGATACTGTTCTGGCTACCTCGACCCGCCTGTTCCAGGGTCGTGTCGTGGAAGACAGCGCCGAGAAGAAGGGCGAGTCGCTTCTGGCATCGACCCCTGTCGTGGTTCTGTCGGCAATCCTTGGCCGCACGCCCACCCTCGACGAATACAAGAAAGCCGTCGAAGGTATCGACCTGACCAAATTCGCGCCGCCGCTGGAAAAACCGGCCGATGCGAAATCGGTCCATTTCTAAGGCCGGACCTGCGGGAACGGATTGTGTGAAAGGGCGGAGCTACGGCTCCGCCCTTTTTACATGCGCGATCAATAGCCATCGTAAGGCGATCGCGGTGAAGCGGTGTGATGGGATGAGTGTGAGGAAGAGGGAAGTTGGTGACCCCGACAGGATTTGAACCTGTAACCTGCCCCTTAGGAGGGGGCTGCTCTATCCAGTTGAGCCACGGGGCCCCGATTGTTCTGAGGCAGGGACTTGATGCCCTGAAACAGGTGCCGGTTTCAAGCCTATTTCCACGGCGGTCTTCGCAGGATGTGCTGAACAGGTAGGGGAAAAATGAAAAGAGGAAGCGAATTGGCCCACCGCTTCCTCTTTGCTTCAGCATACCCGCGATCGGAGTCTACACGCGGTTTTGCCTATATCAGTCAGGGCTTTTAGAGTCTTCGCCCTTCCTGTTATCGCTAACATAGCGCGGCTGTTGCCCTTGCGCAAGACAAATATTTGGCGCTAACAAGAATAAACAGCTTTTGAGGACATGCCCGTGACCAGAACGCCCAATGATACGCGACGCCCGCTGACCCTGCGCGATGTGTCCGAAGCCTCCGGCGTGTCCGAGATGACGGTCAGCCGTGTGCTGCGCAATCGTGGCGATGTCTCGGCCAGCACGCGGGCGCGGGTTCTGGAGGCGGCCAAGAGCCTTGGCTATGTGCCCAACAAGATCGCGGGTGCGCTTGCCTCGCAACGGGTCAATCTTGTGGGGGTGATCATCCCGTCCCTCGGCAATCTCGTTTTCCCCGAGGTGCTTGCGGGGATTTCCGACGGGCTCGAGGGCAGCGGCCTGCAACCTGTTGTGGGCGTGACCGATTATTCGCCCGAGAAAGAGGAAAGCGTTCTTTACGAGATGCTGTCTTGGCGCCCGTCAGGGGTGATCATCGCGGGGCTCGAGCATAGCGAGGCGGCACAGGCGATGCTGGAAAACGCCGGCATTCCGGTGGTCGAGATCATGGATGCCGATGGCGAGGGCGTTGATTCCGTTGTGGGGATCTCGCATCGCCGCGCAGGGCTGCAGATGGCCGAGGCGATCGTTGCGGCAGGCTACAAGAAGATCGGCTTCCTTGGCTCCAAGATGCCCGAGGACCACCGCGCACGGAAGCGTTTCGAAGGCTTCAAGGAAGGGCTCGCCGCAGCGGGTCTCGCAATCTCGGATGAGGAATTCTATGGCGGTGGCTCGGCGCTCGCCAAGGGGCGCGAGATGACCCAGGCCATCCTGACACGCTCGCCCGATCTCGATTTCCTCTATTACTCGAACGACATGATCGGGGCAGGCGGCATGCTCTGGTGCCTTGATAACGGCTATGACGTGCCGGGTCAGATCGGGATGGCGGGGTTCAACGGGTTGCGTCTTCTTGATGGATTCTCGCGCCGTCTGGCGACGATGGATTCCTGCCGCCGCGAGATCGGGCTGAAGGCGGCCGAGATCATTGCCGGCGTGCCCCATAGCGGGATGATCGGCGGCGAGAAAATCGTGCTGGAGCCGGTGCTGCAGCCCGGCGATACGATCCGCAAAGCCTGATTAGAACGCCTCGAGCAGGCTGTTATGGCGCGCGACAAACGCCTCGCGCGTCTCGCGCGGCGGGCGTAGCTGGAGCCGGAGCTGTTCTGCCAGCGCGGGTTTGACCTTGCCGAAGATCTTGTCGGCCTCTTCCGTGGAAAAGCCGGCAATCCGCTCTGCCTCGAGCCGTGCCGAGACGATATCGGCCCGCTTGATCTGGCGCTTGAGCTGCTGGCTGATCTGCGCGGGCAGGCCGAAGCGCAGATGGATCGCCGCTGTCAGCCGAGCATCAAGCATGCCGTAATCCTGCCCTATTGCCGCTTTCACCGGCGAAATCATATCGCCCAGCACATATTCGGGCGCATCATGCAGAAGGGCGGCGAGCCGCTCTCTGGGCGGTGCCTTGGGATAGAGAAGTCCGAAGATCTCCTCGACGAGGATGGAATGCTCGGCCACCGAATAGGCCCAGTCCCCCATGGTTTGCCCGTTCCAGCGCGCCACGAAGGACAGCCCGTGGGCAATATCCTCGATCTCGATATCCACAGGTGTCGGGTCCAAGAGATCCAGCCTGCGCCCCGAGAGCATCCTTTGCCATGCGCGTTTCATTTGATCACCGTCAGATCGGTGGGGAAGCGGGCAAGATAGCGGGCGATCGCCTTCGAGGAGAGAAGATGCTTGATCAGCATCTTGCGCATGCGCGCACCATCAGGGGGCAGCTGCGCCTCGGGGATGTGGCAATCGCCATGCTCGGGGAAATGGGTGCGGATGAAGCGGCTGTAATGCTGGCGGAAGCGGGGCGGGAATTGCCCGTCCTTGTCCTTCCACGGTTTGGAATTTCCGATGAAATGGATGACATTCGGCCCCTGCACATCGCAGAAGAACCGCGCCGCCCAGCTATATTGCCAGTTCCAGAACGGGCTGAGTTCGGCCCAGTTGCCCTGTAGCACGGAATTATAAAGGTTCTGGTCGTGGCGGATCATCCGCGGGGCTTCGCGGCGCCCCAGATCCAGACAGGCCTCCAGAAGCCCGCTCGCGATATAGTTGGCCACATCCATCAATAGGACACCGGCGTTGAAATAGGGCGCAGCCGGCAGACCGAGTCGCTTGAACTGGGTCGCGCGGCGACCCGGGCTGCGCCACTGGATATTGTCGCGCACGGCCCCCAGAGGCCGGTCGCCCAGATCGGCCGCCATCAGCGCCGAGAAATCCCCGCCCTGCACATAGATATCGGAATCCATATAGAGGATGCGCTCATAGTCGTCGGCCAGCGCCTGCGGCAGCGCGAGGCGCAGATAGACGTCATGGCTTTTGCCCGCGTCCAGCCGGAGTCCCTCGAACATCGTGCCGATATCGACCTTCAGCAAACGGATGCCCAAATGTGCAAGGCTCTCGGGGATGGTGACGGGACGCTCGTTGAAGGCGATGCAGATATCGAAATCATGGGTCGGCGTCGAGTGCAGGATCTGCTCTGCCGCGAGCGCCGCGTAAGGCAGATAGCCATTGTCACAGCAGAAGATGATGGCTTTGCGATGGGTTGCGGGCCGGTTGGCGTTTACCTTTATTGTCACTATTTTCTCCCGCAGGCCCTATGACGTTAACGTCACTTAACCCATTTAAAATCACTCGGGCCCTATGGTCGATCCAAGCGCCGGGCGGCTGATGGCTCCCATCGGGCTGGTCGGGATTATCAGGTTTTTACACGCTAGGGGAAGACCTCTTCCACGCGGCGCATATGTGGCGCTGCGGGAGAGCTTTGTGCCTGATTCAGGCCGGATATGACGTCAAACCAGCAATTCGGGAACAAATACGGACACGGCGCGTTGAGGTCACGAACAGGACGTAAGGAGGAACATCATGCGCCTCGGCCCGAAGAAAATTGCAGCACTCACCGCCGCTTCCGCTCTTGCGGTGGCACTTCCCGTTACGGTCGCCATGTCCAAGGTCAATGGCATAGGCCCGATCGAGATGGAGATTCCGCAGATCGGAACGGCAGCAGCGCAGGCCGAGCCAGCAACTGCACATGATGTTCAGGATGTTGCCTATCAGGGTGATATGGGGGAGGCCGATATGGGCCGCCCGATGGATGGTCCGATGGGGCCGATCTATGGCAATGGCGATCTGTCGCTCTTTGACGAGATCCAGCAGATCGGCGATGATCAGGTCACCAATGTTCCATATTGCGACCAGCCGGTCACGCTCGACGCGACCCTCAACCATGATTTCGCCGAGAATATGCGCATGGAACGCAAGATTGGCGATCAACGCTCGATTGAGTTCTGGGCCTCCGATGTGATGGGCACATGGACTGCCATCTACAATCGCGCGGATGGTGTGGCCTGCGTGCTGTCCTCGGGTATGGATTGGGAGCGTGGAGACAGCCCCGTTGCTATGCTCGAAAGCGCCGAAATTCTTCCCGTTAAGGGATAAGTGACCACGTTAATTGTCGGCGTTCAATTGCCGAAAGCCAGCCTGAGTGCTAGGTAGGCTTCCAACAGATATAAGTTGGGAGCCGACCATGGCTGATTATGCGATCAAGGACATCGCTCTGGCACCGTACGGGCGCAAAGAGCTGGACATTGCTGAAACCGAAATGCCGGGCCTGATGGCCTGCCGTAGCGAATTTGGCGCATCCAAGCCGCTCAAGGGCGCGCGTATCGTCGGGTCGCTCCATATGACCATTCAGACAGCCGTGCTGATCGAGACCCTTGTGGCTCTTGGCGCGGATGTCCGCTGGGCTTCGTGCAACATCTTCTCGACCCAAGATCACGCGGCAGCGGCCATTGCCGAGTCCGGTGTTCCGGTCTTTGCCGTCAAAGGCCAGTCGCTGGAAGAGCACTGGGATTATCTTGACCGCTCCTTCCAGTTCCCTGAAGGCGCCAATATGATCCTCGATGATGGTGGTGACGCGACGCTCTACGTTCTGCTTGGCGCGCGCGCCGAGGCGGGCGAGGACATCATTCCCGTGCCGCAATCGGAAGAGGAAGCCGTTATCAAGGCGCAAATCAAAAAGCGTATGGAGCAATCCCCGGGCTGGTTCACCAAGACCCGCGACGCGATCAAGGGTGTGTCGGAAGAGACCACCACCGGCGTGCACCGCCTCTATGATCTGCACAAGAAGGGCCAGCTTCCCTTCCCCGCGATCAATGTCAACGACTCCGTCACCAAGTCGAAATTCGACAATAAATACGGCTGTAAGGAATCGCTCGTGGACGGCATCCGCCGCGCGACCGATGTGATGATGGCGGGTAAGGTCGCTGTTGTCTGCGGTTATGGCGATGTGGGTAAAGGATCGGCAGCCTCGCTGCGTGGTGCAGGTGCCCGCGTGAAGGTGACCGAAGTCGACCCGATCTGCGCGCTTCAGGCCGCGATGGACGGGTTCGAGGTCGTGCTGCTGGAAGACGTGATCGCTGATGTGGATATCGTCATCACCACCACCGGCAACAAGGACATTGTCCGCATCGAGCATATGCGCGAGATGAAGGATATGGCGATCCTCGGCAATATCGGTCACTTCGATAACGAGATCCAGGTTGCGGCTCTGAAGAACCACAAATGGACCAATATCAAGGAACAGGTGGATATGATCGAGATGCCCTCGGGCAACCGTATCATCCTTCTGTCCGAAGGCCGCTTGCTGAACCTCGGGAACGCGACCGGTCACCCGTCCTTCGTGATGTCGGCCTCCTTCACCAACCAGGTTCTGGCGCAGATCGAGCTGTGGACAAAGGGCGAGGACTATCAGCCGGGCGTCTACATCCTGCCCAAGGCGCTCGACGAGAAGGTCGCCCGTCTGCATCTGGCGCGGATTGGCGTGAAGCTGACCGAACTGAAGCCCGATCAGGCCGAATATATCGGTGTAACGGTAGAGGGCCCCTATAAGCCCGAGCATTACCGTTACTGATCTATCGATCAGATGATCCCGAAGCCCCGGTTCGCGCCGGGGCTTTTTCTTTGGAGGCAAACGACGCCGTGTAACAACGAGAAGATGATCGGTCCGGTCGGGCGGACGGGGTTGACGCGGCGGGCGGCAGGCTGGATTGTGGGCGAAATTTCGTTGAAGGGGGCTTTTGATGGCTCGGATTACTGGGGTTGCGGTGACCGCGACCTGTCTGGCAATGATCGGCAGCGCCGGTTTCGCGGATGTGACGGCGCAGGATGTTTGGGACAATGTGCAGGATCTCTATCGCGGCATGGGCTTCGAGGTCTCTGCCCAATCCGTGACGCCGACCGAAAAGGGCCTGACGGTCTCCGGCATCACCCTTGCGCGCGATAACAACGTGACGGATGAGGTGAAAACCTCCAACAGCTTTACGGTTCCGCAGATCGAATTCATCGAGATCGGTGACGGGCGTGTGCGCGTGGATGTGTCCGACCAGATCAAGGGTGTGGGCAAAACCGTAGGCGGTGATGGCAAGGATCTCGTCAGCTCCACGACCGAGTTCGATCTGACGGGCGATGATATCGTGGCCTCTGGCGACCCGAAGAATGTGCATTACCAGATGGGGCTCGAGGCGTTGACGCTGGGGATGCGCCAGACCGTCCACCAGCCCGAGGCCGATTTTCCGACCGATCTGACCTTCGGGCTGACCGGTGTGAAGGGGGATTATACCGTCGATCTGCGCGAGGGCTCGCAGCAGACGGGCAGCTATCATATCGACAGCGCCTCGCTGAACGGCAAAGGCACCGATCCGGCCGGTGGCAGCTTCACCGTTTCGGGCGGGGCACAACAGATCGATAGCAAGATGGCAACGGCGATCCCTGCCGGTGTGAAACTCGAAGCCGTAGGGGCCTATGGCGCGCCCGGTGTGTCGAGCCAGCTCGATAGCACGACCGGCCCGATCAAACTCGATCTGGAGACCCAGTCCGAGGATGGCGATGCCAAGATCCATTTCGCGGCCGATCATGGCAGCCAGACTGTCAGTATGATGGATGGCACTGCTCGCTATCATGCCGTTGGTGACGCGATCAAAATGGATGTGCTGGCCCCCAATATGCCCTTCGAGGCATCCTTCGGGCTTGACTATGCGGAAGGCGGGCTGAGCTTCCCAACGACCAAAGGCGATGCACTCAAGCCTTTCGGGGTGGATCTGGCCCTGAAAGGTGTGACGCTTGATGACCAGATCTGGCGGATGCTGGACCCGCAGGGCAAGCTGCCCCATGATCCGGCGCAGCTGGAGCTGAAGCTTTCGGGCCATGCCAAGGTCAATCAGGACCTCTTCGACGAGAATTTCGGCCAGCTGCCGGTCTCGCCGGGCGAATTGCGCGATCTCAATCTCGATCTGCTGCATCTCAATGCGGTGGGGCTCGACCTGACGGGCAATGGTGCGGTGACCTTCGATGGCGCCTCGGCGATGCCGTGGCCTGTGGGTAAGGTGCATCTGGCGCTGAGCGGGGCCAAGGGTCTGATGGGCACGCTGACCGAGATGGGGCTTCTACCGCAGGATCAGGCAATGTTTGCCCAGATGATTCTCGGGCTATATGCAAAACCAACCGGCGACGATGCGATGGAGACCGATCTGGAATTTACCCAAGACGGGCATATTCTGGCAAACGGCCAAACTATCCAGTAAGAGCAATCAAACTCGTGTGAGTCGCCCGGCCCGCGCCGGGCGTCTTGCCATCTGACGGAAGGAGATCCCATGTCTGGTACCGATCTTAGCGATCTGACAGCCCGGCTTCTGGACGCGGCCAAGAAGGCCGGTGCGGAAGCTGCGGATGCAATGGCGGTGGATGGCACGGCCGTGTCCATCGACGTGCGGCAGGGGGCTCTGGAACAGGCCGAGCGCGCCGAGGGCGTGGAGATCGGTCTGCGTGTGCTGATCGGCGGGCGTCAGGCCTGCGTGTCGGCCTCCGATATTTCCGACCGGACCATTGGCGATATGGCCGAGCGCGCCGTCACCATGGCCCGTATCGCGCCCGAAGACCCCTATGCGGGGCTTGCCGACCCCTCGCAACTGGCGCGTGATTGGGATCTGGCGGCGTTGGAATTGAATGATCCGTCCGAAGACCCGAGCGCGCAGGCGCTGGAAGAGGATGCGCTGCGTCTGGAGGCGGCGGCCCTGGGCGTGGAGGGCATCACGCAGGTCTCGGCGGCCTCGGCCTCCTTCACCCGCCAGCGTGTCGAGCTGGCCGCGAGCAACGGTTTCTCGGGCGGCTATGCGCGCTCCTCGCGCGGGCTGTCGGGCGTGGCGATCTCGGGCGAGGGCCTGAAGATGGAGCGTGATTACGCCGGTGAAAGCCGCATTTTCCAATCCGATCTGCCGAGCCCCGAAGAGGTTGGCCGTCTGGCTGCCGAACGCACGGTGGCCCGCCAGAACCCGCGCCGCCCCAAAACCGGCGCCTATCCGGTGATGATCGACGAGCGGGTCTCGTCGAGCCTGATCTCGCATCTTCTCTCGGCGGTGAACGGGTCGTCGGTGGCGCGTGGATCGTCATGGCTGCGGGGCGCGATGGGCGAGCAGGTTCTGCCCGAGGGGATGTCGATCCTCGAGGATCCGCATCGTGTGCGCGTGCAGGGCTCGCGCCCCTTCGATGCCGAGGGTCTGCCGACCCGTAAACGGGTGATCGTCGAGAACGGGATCCTGAAAAGCTGGACGCTGGATCTGGCGACGGCGCGCAAGCTGGGGCTGGAAAGCACCGGCAATGCCTCGCGCGGACTGTCCTCGGCGCCGGGGCCGGCGGCGGGCAATATCGCCCTGACCCAAGGCACGAAATCGCAAAGCGAGCTTTTGGCCGAGATGGGCACCGGGCTTCTGGTGACCTCCTTCATCGGTGCGACGATCAACCCCAATACGGGCGATTATTCGCGTGGGGCCAGCGGGTTCTGGATCGAGAACGGGCAGATCGTCTATCCGGTGAATGAATGCACCATCGCGGGCAATCTGCGCGATATGCTGAAAGGGATTGTGGCGGCGAATGACGCGCGCGCCCATCTGAGCCATGTGGTTCCGTCGCTTCTGGTCGAGGGGTTGACGCTTGCCGGTGAGTAACTATCAAGACGACCTGCAGCTGTTGGAAGACGTCGCCCGCGAGGCGGGGGATCTGTCGCTGCGATACTGGAAGCAGTCGCCCGAGGCGTGGAACAAGCCTGCCGATGCGGGCCCCGTGTCCGAGGCCGATCTGGCGGTGAACGACTTCCTCGAAGCGCGGTTGCGGGGCGCGCGGCCCGATTACGGCTGGCTTTCGGAAGAAAGCGTGGACAGCACCGAGCGGCTTGAAAACGAACGTGTTTTTATCATCGATCCGATTGATGGCACACGGGCATTCCTCAATGAAGATCCGGGCTTCGGACAGGCGATTGCGGTGGTCGAGAACGGGCGCGTGGTGGCGGGCGTGGTGCATATGCCGGCCCTTGCGCTGACCTATACCGCGACAGCCGATGGCCCTGCGCTTCTCAACGGGACGCCGATCCGGCCAAGCAACGCGACGCGGATCCGCGGCGCGACCGTGCTGACCTCGAAATTCAGCGATGATCCGGGGATCTGGCTGAACGGGTTCCCGGGCTACAAGCGCTCTTTGCGGCCGTCGATGGCATGGCGGCTCTGTCTGGTGGCCGAAGGCCGGTTCGATGCGACGATTTCCATGCGGAAATCCTGGGAATGGGACGTGGCCGCAGCCAGTCTGATTGCCGAGCGGGCAGGGGTCACCGTGACCAACCGTCTGGGCGAGCCCTTCGGGTTCAACCGCCCTGAATGTCAGGAAGACGGGCTGGTTGTTGCGCCGCCCGAGCTGCATGCGGATTTCATGGCACAGCTGCGGAACTGACATCCTATAAAACTTTAATAAAAGTCGCTGGTTACCAATTGCTAACGATTTCGGCCTAGCGTCCCACAAAGCAAGAATTGCGTTTGCGGGGCGAATCCCATGGTTGAATTCCGGCGGCTGGTGGCTGTCTTTTTACTCGGTCTCCTCGGGCTCTCGTCCGGGGCTTTTGCGGAGGATGCGCCGCTCTCGGCATTGCGTGCCGATCTGATGTCGGTCTGGAACGATCCGGCATCCTCGGATGACCCCGATGCATTGCCGGATCTTCCGCAGATGCCGGAGATCGCGCAGCTTCCCGATGGCAGCGTGCTGCGGGCCGACAGGCAGGCGGAAGAGCCTCCCGAGCCCCGGATCAATACCTATCCTTTCTTCCAGCAGGGCACGGCAGCCTCTTCGACCGCTGCGGGGAGCCTTTTTGCCATCGCACCGCCGATGATGGAGCCGATGGAGGATATCTCCGCCGGTAGCGATGATCTCGAGATTGCGGAGGAGCAGCCGTGAAACTCACCATCGCGCAGATCTTCCAGCCGACGATCCTTTTGGCCCTCGCCCTGATGGCGGTCATCGTTATGATGATCCTTCCGGTGCCGTCATGGGTGCTGGATCTGGGGCTGGCGGTATCCTTTGCCATCGCCATCCTGATTTTCACCGTGACGCTGTTCATCGAGCGGCCGCTCGATTTCTCGTCCTTCCCGACGGTCCTGCTGACATCGATGATGCTGCGGCTCTCGCTCAACGTCTCCTCGACCAAACTGATCATCGGGCAGGGTCATACCGGCACCGGCGCCGCAGGCGGCGTGATCGAGGGCTTTGCGAACTTCATCATGGGCGGCTCGGTCCTGATCGGCCTTGTGGTATTCTGCGTGATCCTGATCGTGAACTTCATCGTGATCACCAAGGGCGCGGGCCGGATGGCCGAGGTGGGCGCCCGTTTCGCACTCGACGCGATGCCGGGCAAGCAGCTGGCCATTGATGCCGATATGAGCGCCGGTGCTATCGATCACGCCGAGGCGCGCGCACGGCGCGAGCGCGAGCAGAAGGAGACGACCTTCTTCGGCTCGCTCGATGGGGCCTCGAAATTCGTGAAGGGCGATGCGGTTGCGGGTCTGATGATCACGCTGTTGAACATGATCGTCGGCCTGACCATCGGCATGGCGGTGCACGGGATGCCGCTGATGAGCGCGCTCGAAACCTACGCGATCCTGACCGTGGGCGATGGTCTGGTCAGCCAGATCCCCGCCGTCATCATCTCCATCGCCACCGCGATCCTTTTGTCGCGTGGCGGCGCAAGCGGCACGGCCGATAGCGATCTGTTCGGCCAGCTCTCGAAATATCCGCCGGCGCTGATCACCGTGGGAGTGCTGATGGCGCTCTTCGCTCTGGTGCCGGGCCTGCCCTTCACGCCCTTCATGCTGGGGGCTGCCGCGCTGGGAGGTTCGGCCTTCTACCTGCACAAGAAAACCCGCAAAGAGGAGGCGAAGGCCGCAATGCGCGTGCCGCCGCCCGAACCCAAGAAGAAAAAATCCATGGGTGATGTGCTGGATGTGGATGATATCCATGTCGAGTTCTCCGCCGATCTGGTGGCGATGGCGCTTGATCCTGCCACCGGCCTTGATGTGCGGATCAACAATATGCGCAACCATGTGGCCTCGAGTTTCGGGCTTATCCTGCCCGAGATCCGGCTGACCGACGATTCCACACTGGCGTCCGGTGAATACCGTATCCGTATTCAGGGGGTCGAGCAGGCGCGTGACAGGCTCTATCCGGAAAAGGTGCTGGCGCTTCTGGCCGATAATGCCGAACTGCTGCCCAAGGGTGAGAATGTGCGCGAGCCGGTCTATGGCGCGCCCGCGCGCTGGGTGCCGCAGGATGCACAGGAAGAAGCGGCGCTCAGCGGGTCGACGGTGGTGAGCCCGACCGAGGTGCTGGCGACCCATCTCCTCGAGGTTATCAAATCGAATTTCGGCCGTCTGATGACGCTCAGGGCGCTTCGCCGGTTGCTCGAGGAGGTGGGCAATCTCAGCGATCCGGCACGAGGCGAGGCCAACCGCCGTATCCTCGACGAGCTGGTTCCCGACAAGGTGTCCATCGACATGCTTCTGGCCGTTCTGCGGCTGCTCCTGGAAGAGCGGGTGTCGATCCGCAATCTCCTCCTGATCGTCGAGGCGATCGCCGAGGCTCGGGGCATGTCCTCGCCCGAGATGATCACCGAGCATGTGCGCCAGCGTCTGGGCTTCCAGCTTGTGGCCGAATACCGGCGAGAGGATGGCACGCTGCCGCTTCTGCAGCTGGCCCCCGAATGGGAAGAGACCTTCAGTGCCTATCAGCTGCCGGACAATAACGGGAATGGCGATATCGCGCTGCCGCCCGAGAAATTCTCGCGGCTGGTCAATAACATCGCCGAACGGATCGCGCGGGTGGGCGAGCAGGGCGTGTTCCCGGCCATCGTGACCTCGGCGCGCCGGCGGCGCTATATCAAGACCGTGCTCGGAGCAAAGGGCATTGCCGCGCCTGTTCTGTCCTTCGAGGAAATCGGTCTGGATGCGAAACCCGCAATGCTCGGGGTGGTGCCGGTATGATCGATCTTGCCGCGCAGGTGCTGGATCTGACCCATCAGGGCTTCATGATCGCGTTTGCCGTGTTCCTGCGGGTGGGGGCAATGGTCTCGGTCATGCCGGGCTTCGGTGAGAGCTACCTGACGACCCGCGTGAAACTGGCGATGGCGCTGGCCTTCACGGCAGTTGTGGCCCCCGCGGTCAGCCCCGATCTGATGGGCCTGCCGCATGAGAACGGTCTGGATGTTATCCTGCCTGAGACCGCGATCGGGCTGCTGATCGGGGTGATCATGCGGATGTTCATGTATGCGCTGCAGACCGCAGGAATGATCATCGCGCAGGCCACGTCGCTTGCGCAGATGTTCGGCATGGGCGGTGAATCCCAGCCGGCGGTGGGCTTCATGCTGTCGATGGCGGGGGTGGCGCTGGCCTTTGCGATGGGGCTGCATGTGCAAGCGGCCGAGCTGATGATCGGGTCCTATCAGGCCTTCCCTTTCGCGCAGTTTCCGGCCCCCGATCTGGTGCGTGACTGGGGCGTGGCAGGGGTGGCAAAAGCTTTCCGTCTGGCCTTCTCCATTGCCATGCCCTTTGTGGTTCTGGGGCTCGTCTATAACGCCGCGCTCGGGGTCATCAACCGCGCCATGCCGCAGCTGATGGTGGCGATGGTCGGCGCTCCCGCCATCACTCTGGGCGGGATCCTCCTCATGGCGGTTGCGCTCCCCACGGGGCTGGTTGTCTGGCGTGAGGCCTTCGGTGATTTCCTCTTCAATCCCCTGTCGGTGATGCGATGAGCGGGGATTCAGACGAAAGTGAAAAGGAATACGAGGCCACACAGCAGAAGCTGGATCGGGCCCGCGAGAAGGGCGACCTTGTCAAATCCGCCGAGATGACCGTTGCGGCCTCTTATGCTGGCGTGCTGCTGGCATCCTATGCGTTCGGGGGCAATACGCTGATGACGCTTGGCTCCCGCCTGATGGATTTTCTGGGCAAGGCCGATATGCTGCAGGAGCAGATGGACTCGGGGGCCTCGACCGTTGCCGGAGCCATTCTGGGTGAGGTGGTGACGCCGCTGGTGATGTGGTTCATCGTGCCGATGGTGCTCGTTCTGGCGGCCTTGCTGGTTCAGAAGGCGATCGTCTTCGCACCGGACAAGCTGATGCCGAAAGGCAGCCGCATCAACCCGCTTGCCAATGCCAAGCAGAAATTCGGGCCGACGGGGCTGTTCGAATTCGTGAAAAGCTTCGTGAAGCTGGTGGTTGTCTCGGTTCTACTCGGTTGGTTTATCTCGCGCCATATCAACCGGATACTGATCTCGCAGCGGGTTGGCGTTGACCTGGCCACCAAAGACCTGATGCATATCATCCTCGAGTTTCTGGCGCTTGTGACGCTTCTGGCGGTGGTCATCAGCACGATCGACTATCTCTGGCAACGCTACGAGTTCCTGAAACGCCAGAAGATGACCCGCAAGGAACTGATGGACGAGATGAAATCGGCCGAGGGCGACCCGCATATGAAGGCACAGCGCCGTCAGCGGGGGGTCGAGATCGCGATGAACCAGATGATGGGTGAAGTGCCGAAGGCCGATGTGGTTCTGGTCAACCCGACCCATTATGCCGTCGCGCTCAAATGGGACCGCGCGGCCAAGCGTGCGCCGGTCTGCATCGCCAAAGGGGTGGATGATATCGCGCTGAAGATCCGCGAGATCGCCGCCGAGAACAATATTCCGATCCATCGCGATCCGCCGACCACGCGCGCGCTTTACGCGACGCTCGATATCGGGGACGAGATCAAGACCGAGCATTACAAGCCGGTGGCAGCGGCGATCCGCTTTGCGGACAAGATGCGCCAGCGCGCGCGGCAGAGGAGGGGCGCATGAGCCAGCAGGGATATTCACGGATGATCGCTATTGCAGCGATGATGAAAGACGTCGAACTGGGGAAGCTGGCGCGGCTGAAACAGGCACAGGACTTGCTGGCAATGAAACAGGGCGAGATCAACGCTTCGGCCAGCACTGCTCTGCGTCAGCCGGTGCAGGATATGACCGATCTGAAGATGATCGAATCCTATCGCTCCTGGGCGGGCCGCAAGGTGGCCGCGCTGGAGAAGGAAAAGCGCGGCATGGATGCGCAGGTCGAACAAGCGCGCCAGCGTTCGGCGCGGCGCTTCGGCCAGCACATGGCGCTGACCCGGATCGACGAACAGCTCCGCGATCAGGCAAAGATCGAGAAGCTGCGTAAACAGGAGTGACGCTATCGGGGAGGGAGGAGAGCTGTCTGACCGGTTTCGGGGGAGGAGGACCGGCTTCGATCAGACAGCTCTATGGGTGCCTTTGCAGGAACCTGAAGGAAGGAAGCATATATTCCGTATCTCCACTCTCCGCGATTTCGCGACTTTCCTCAAAGCCTAAGGGGGGATTATCAGAGAAAACGGGGTTAAAGTAATCAAATGAACAAAAAATATGCACCTTTTCCGCGCATGGTCCAAAATGCGGGCCGTCTGCAGTTGCAGCGGGCAGAAGCGGCCCCTGTCCGTGTCACGGCAGGGTGATACAAAGGGTTGCACCGCCGAGAGGACGAGTTATCTGTTGCTCAGCGGCAAACAGACGGGATCACAATGACGGAAAGCGATAGAATAGACGCAGCGATTGGGGCCGCCGAAGAGAGCGGCAACCTCCAGCTGGCAGATCCGGCGGATATCCGGTCGCTGCGAACGGCTCTGGGGCGCTTTGCGACGGGCGTGACCGTGGTCACCGCGCGCCGCGACGAGCCGGAGGCTGCGCCTTTAGGGATCGTGGCCAATAGTTTCGCCTCCGTGTCGCTCGATCCGCCGCTTGTGCTGTGGTCTCCGGCGCGGGCCTCGGTGAGGCATGCGCATTTCACCGCCGCCAAGGCCTTCTCGATCCATGTGCTGCATGACGGGCAGGCCGATCTGATCTCGCGCTTCGGGCGCGACGGGAAGGGTTTCGACGGGCTGCCGCATGAGTTCAATGCCGAGAATGTGCCGGTTCTGGACAGCTATCATGCGCGTTTCGACTGTATGACAGAGACGATGCATGAGGGCGGCGACCATACGATCATTATCGGACGCGTCCTGCGCTTTGCCAGCGGAACGGGTGAGCCGATGCTCTTTGCCCATGGCAAATTCGGCAAATTCGAAAGCCTGTGAGGACGATTTCTCCGTAAAAAAGGCCCCGATTTCGGGGCCTTTTCTTTTTGGGCTATTTGAGTTGGGCGATCTGTGCCGCCAGCTGGCTGAGAGCGGCACTCTGGGTGCGGGCGATCAGACCAGGATCGGCATCCTTGCCGGTGGGGCCATTCATTGGCACCGCGATGGCGAAACGGTGCACCGTGTCCCCGCCCGAGGCGGAATAGCTGGCGGGCGAGACATAATAGACCCCGTCCAAGTGCACGGCCCCATCGGCTGCGGCGATGAACCGTTCCACACGCACCTCGATCCGGCGCTGCGGTTCCGAGGCCAGCGGCCAGGGTTCCGCCACGACGGTGGCGCCCGACATCTCGGAGATCTGGCGTGCCAGCGCCAGCGTCATCGACCGGCGCGGCGCATCTGCCCAGATATTGTCGGGGCTCGAGCGCAGCGCGCCATCTGCCGTCTGGAAGGCGATCTCCTGACCCGAGGCGTAATCGGGCAGGGAGATCTCGCGCAGCTCGGCGCGGCCCAGACGGTCGGGAAGCGTGTCCTTGGCCGTGGGCGGATCGATGGCATATTGCGCCGTATCCAGCGGGTTGGAGCAGGCCGCAAGCGCCACAAGCGCGGCGGCGATGCACGATAGGGTCGTTGGTTTCATCACATTCATCCTCAGCGCCCCGTAATGAAGGCTTGCGGGTTACGTTCGATCATGCGCGCCAGCGAGCCGACCGCATCGATCGTGCGGCGGAGGTCGCGCAGCGTGTCCATGACCTGCGAGTTGAAGGTAGAGCGATCTCCATAGGCGCCCACCAGACCTTGCGCCTGCGTCGTCAGATCCTGCAACTGTTTGGTCAGCGCGGGCAGACGATCGGTCGCCGACTGGATCGAACCTGCTGCATCCTGTGCCGCGGTCAGCGTGCCGTTGAGTTTCTCGGCAACACCGCCCTCCCGTAGCTCGCGCAGCAACTGTGCCAGCTGGTTGAGCGTATCGGAGAGGTTCTGCGGCAGATCTTCGGCGCCCTGACTGTTCAGCATCTTGCGCAGATCGCCCAGAATACCGTCGACCTTGTCGCCGATCTCGCCCAGCGGCATCTCGGAGATCCGTTGTGCTGCCTTGTCGGCGGAGGCCAGCGTATCGTTGAGCCCGTCGATCTGGGTCATCACGCTGTCTGCCGCTTTCGAGACGTTGTCGATGGCATCCGAGGCTTTTTTGCCGGTGTCGTTGGCGTTCAGATCGTTCACGAGGCTGCGGATCTCGCCCAGCGTGCCGGCAAGCTCGTCGGGGATCTGTTTGGTGCGATCCTGACCAGCAATGGCGGTAATCGACTGGAACATCTGCGTGGCCGAGGTCATCAGTTCCTCGATCGGCAGGCTCTCGACCCGCTTGAACACGCCTTCCGCCGAGGTGGCCAGCGAGTTGGCCGTCTGTGGTGCGGTCGGGATGGTCGGGTAGGGCGAGGCGGAGGTGTCCATCTCCGCTTGCGGCCGGTCCGGCACATCGGTCAGCTCGACCACGAGCGTCTGGCCCAGCAGACCGCTGCCGGTGATGCGGGCGCGTAGGCCGTTGGCGACTTCGTTCTGCAGGAACTGCGTGACGATGTCGTTATCGGTGTTGCGCTCCAGACCCAGACGTTCGGGCGAGAGCGAGATAACCACCTGCTGGCGCGCATATTTGGTGCCAAGACTATCCTCGTCGACCTTGATCGACAGGTCGGTGACCTCACCCGCTTCGACGCCTCGGAACTCGACCTTGGTGCCGATCTCGATGCCCTGCACCGGCTCGTCGAAGAGCAGCGTATAGCGGGCCGGCTCGAAGAACTCGCCGCCGAAGATGGAGTTGCGGGCCTCGTTCTCGTCGCTGAAGAGGCGATAGGGGAAGCCGTTCTGGATGAAGCTGCCGCCCGTGGCCAGAGTATCGAATTCGACCCCGCCCTGCACGATGGAGGCGAGCGAGCGCATGTTGACCGAGACACCGCTGGTGCCGAGATTGACCGAAATACCCGAGGCGTCCCAGAACCGCGTCGTGGTGGTCAGGCGCGAGTTATAGGGTTTGTTAATGAAGGCATCGATCAGCACGCCGCTGCCGCCCTCGTCCAGACGCAGGTTCTGGATCTTGCCGACGGTGAGGCCGCGATAGATGACCGGCGCGCCCTCGGCGAGCCCGCCCGCATCGCGCGCGCGCAGGATGATCTGGGTGCCCGAATTGGGGTCTTCGGTCACCGGGGCCTTGTCGAGACCTTCGAATTCGCTCTGGGCACCGTTGGGTTTGTTATCCCAATATCCTTGAATGAAGCCCCCCGAGAGGACGGTGTCGAGCCGCGAGATCCCCTGTGCCGAGAATTCCGGTTTGACGATCCAGAAGCGTGCATCCTTGTCGATATATTTCGAGACATCGCTATGGACGCGGATCCCCACGCGAACACCACTGAGATCATTGGTGAAACCCACGGACTCAACGGTGCCGACCGTCACTTCACGGTATTTCAGAACGGTCTCCCCGGCCGTGATGCCTGTGGCATCCTTGAAATCGACATAGATCAGCGCGCCCCTGTCGGAATAGGTATGCCATGCGACATAGCCCGTGACGAGCAGCGCGAAAATCGGCACCAGCCAGATTAGTGACAGGCGGGCCCAGAGGGGTTTCTTGGCCTGCGTTTTCTGCAGGTCGGCGGGTTTGGGAACTTCGGTCATTCGGAACTGGGTCTTTCTACGCTACGCCAGATCAGGCGTGGATCGAAACTTTGGGCCGAGAGCATGGTGAATGCCACGGACAGGGCAAAGGCGGCGGCCGCCGAGCCCGGATGGATGGAGGCCACGAAGCCCAGCTGGACGAGGGCGGAGAGGATCGCCACAACGAAGACGTCGATCATCGACCAGCGGCCGATGAACTCCACAATCTCGTAGAGAACGAGCCGCTTGTGCCCGTCCGAGGAGGCATTCGGCTGTGCCGTGCCGGATTTCACCGAGAGGGCCAGATAGGCGACGGCAATGAATTTCGCGATCGGGATACAGACCGAGGCGACAAAGACGATGGCCGCGATGCCGTAACTATGGTGGCCGACAAGCGTCAGCACCCCCCCGATGATGGTGGAGGGCGTATCCGAACCAAGGAATTTCGTGTGCATGATCGGGTAGATATTGGCGGGGATATAGGCGATGAGCCCCGCCCACCAATAGGCCCAGACCTTGTCGAGGGATTTGAGACTGACCGGATGCAGTCTCGCACCGCAGCGCTCGCAACGGGCATGGTCCTCGGGCCAGACACGGCCACATTGACGGCACCCGATCAGCCCTGCATCCGTCGCAGACAGATATCTCAGTTCTTCCCGATGGCGTCCCATATTACCCACTTGCTCATAAAGCTGTTTTTCAGCGCCATAACGATGATCAGCGCGCAGAAGGCCCAGAAGGCGGGCCCGAAGGAGATGGTGGCCAGGCCACCGACTTTGACAAGTGCGACAGCCGTACCGATGATGAAGATCTCGGCCATGGACCATGGCTGCAGACGCTCGGCCAGACGGAAAATGCCGCGGGCCTTTGGCCATGGCTTATGTCCGAAGCTGAGCGGCAGCAGGACATAGATCAACGCGCCGAAGCGGAAGACGGGAACCCCGATAATCACCCCCACCGTCGCGGCCGAAAGGAGGGCGAACCAGCCGCCCGAGAAGGCGGCTGCGGCGCCGAGGACGGAGCTTTCATGCGAGAGCCCGCGCGTGGAAATTTCGAGAAACGGAAAGCAGAATGCCGCAACCATCAGGATCATGGCGGTAAAGGACAGTGCGACGACATGCAGGAAGGACCGATGGCGCGGAGCGATCAGCAACGTGCCGCAGCAGGCACAGGTCGCGCGTTCATTCTCCTCGAGGTCAGAGAGATGGTGCAGCGTATCACAATGCGGGCAAGCCATCAGCTTGCTGTGATCTTCCGTCATATTCATATCGGGTAATTTAGCTGAGTGGGGCGCGCATACAAGCGCACGACTTCGAGTGAGGCTTAAATACCACGCATTTTAAACGTTAAACAGTGTTTAATTGTGCTCTGTTAGAACCAACTCGGGTGAAAACGAGGTGGTGGCATGAGCTCTGGTGATAATCAGGCCCCGATTATTATTAAACGTAAGAAGGTGTCTGGCGGTGGCGGGCATCACGGCGGCGCATGGAAGGTCGCTTATGCGGATTTCGTGACCGCGATGATGGCGTTCTTCCTTCTGATGTGGCTGTTGAACGCGACAACCGAGAAACAGCGCAAAGGGATCGCGGATTATTTCAACCCGACGATTGCCGTAAACCGGATTTCCGGCGGCGGAGATGGTTCCTTCGGCGGCGATTCCGTTTTCTCCGAGGAGACGATTGCCCAGATGGGCACCGGCGCATCGATGAACCTTCCAACCGAGCAGCGTCAGGCCAAAGGCCAGAACGGTTCGGAGGCGAAGGATGAAAGCGATTCTGCCGAATTCGACCAGGTCGCGGCCAAGATCGAGGAAGCGTTGATGGGTGTGGGCGGCGAGTCCATGGTCACCGACCAGTTGGCCAAGCATATCGTGACGAAGGTCACCGATGAGGGGCTCATTGTCGAATTCTTCGATCTTGTCGACGAGCCGCTTTTCGCGCCCGAAACAGGAACACCTGAACCGATTCTCGAAGAGCTGGTCGCCATGGTTTCTCGTGTCTTTACGCTTGTGCCCAACGAGGTAGCAATTAACGGGTTTACCCGTTCCTACCCGGAAATGCTCAGAACAAATCCTGTCTGGGATCTTTCGACAGAGCGGGTGCAGCAGGTGCGGAAGCTTCTGCAGCAGGACGGCTTTGAAACAAAAAGAATCCAACGGGTTACAGGATTCGCAGACCGTAAGCCTGCCAGTGATATTCCGATGTCGATCCGGAATAACCGGCTGGAAATCATCCTTTTGCGTAACTGATCTGGCGCCTCCTCGCTCCGGTGAGGAGGCAATTTCAGTAAGAATTTTATTCGTTAGGGTGATCTTAAGAGGGCTAAGGCAAATCTGCTGGAGATCGAACGACACGTAGCAGCAGAAAGGCGCATAAATGTCGATTTCCTCCTCGCTTAATGCAGGCGTTGCCGGCCTGGCAGCGAACTCTACCAAGCTCTCGGCAATCTCGGACAACATCGCCAACTCGTCGACCTACGGGTACAAGCGCGTAAATACCGAGTTCGAAAGCATGGTCATTTCTTCAACCGCGGGCTCTTATAGCGCCGGGGGTGTGACCGCCACGACCAACCGCCTGATCGATGAACGTGCGAGCCTTGTCAGCACGTCGAATGCACTTGATTTGGCCGTGACTGGCCGCGGCTTCCTTCCGGTGACCACGGCGACGGCTGTCGAGAACGGAACTGAAGACCAGACCTTGATGATGACAACGACCGGCTCGTTCTCGACCGATGAGGACGGTATCCTGCGGACTGAATCCGGCTTGGTTCTGCTTGGCTGGCCCGCAACTGCAGACGGGACTATCCCGAGCTATCCGCGCGATTCGACGGCAGGTCTCGAACCGATCGTCATCAATCCGAACCAGACGGCGGGTGACCCCACGACCGAAATCAATATGGGCGTGAACCTTCCGGCCGTTGATACCGAAGCCGATGCGACGGGTGAAGCCCAGACGCTGTCGGTTGAGTATTACGGCAACCTCGGCACTTCCGAGACGCTGGAGGTGACCTTCACCCCCACCGTGCCTTCTGCAGGCGCCTCGAACGAATGGACGATGGAAATCCGTGATTCGGCGATTGATACCAGCACGGATCCTGATGCGAATATCGTGGGAACCTACACGCTGCAATTTGCGGATGACCGGATCAATGGCGGGACGCTGTCCGATGTGACGCGCACCTCGACCGCGGGCACCGATTGGGACGCGACGACCGGTATTATCACGGTCGAAGTTGAAGGTGGCCCGATCGAGATCAACTTGGGCACGCAATATGGCACGAACGGCCTGACGCAGCTGTCCGATACGTTCTCGCCGTCTTCGGTGACCCGCGACGGTTCGCCGGTAGGCAGCCTGACCTCGGTCGAGGTTGACGAGAACGGGTATGTGAATGCGACCTATGACACCGGCTTCATTCGCACGATCTACCAGATCCCGATGGTAGATGTGCCGAATGCCAATGGTTTGACCGCACTCGATAGCCAGACCTTCCAGGTTTCGGGCGAATCGGGCGGCTTCTTCCTGTGGAATGCAGGGGACGGCCCGACCGGCGGCATCGAGGGGTATGCCCGTGAAGGGTCCGCCGTTGATGTGGCCAAAGAACTGACGGACCTGATCCAGACGCAGCGTGCCTATTCGTCCAATGCGAAGGTCATCCAGACCGTGGACGAGATGCTGCAAGAAACCACCAATATCAAACGCTGATCTTGAGATAATTCATCTCTGAGGAGACAGAAGATGTCACTTTCCGCTGCCTTTACCAACGCGCTTTCGGGGCTGACCGTCTCGAGCAAGATGGCCCAAGTCGTCTCGTCCAACGTTGCGAATGCAATGACGGAAGGGTACGGGCGGCGGACTGTCGAAACCTCGGCTGTCTCCTCTGGCGGTGTTGGATATGGTGTGAAAATAGACGGGATTTCCCGTCAGGTGAACGAAAGCCTGCTTCAGGACCGCCGTCTTGCGGATGCTGCGGCTGGTGAAGCAAGCGTAACCGCCGATTTCTATGCGTCGGTCGAGGATATGATTGGTGATCCGACCGACGCCAATTCTCTTTCGGCAAAGATGGCAAGCTTTGAATCTGCGCTGGTCGAGGCTGCGAGCTCGCCCGATAGCACAGGTCGTTTGACGACGGTGGTCAACACCGCAAAGGCCGTCGCCGAGCAGTTGAATTCGATGTCGGATGAAATCAACGACATCCGTCTGAGTGCGGATAAGCAGATCGCTAACCAAGTCGATCTTTTGAATACCACTCTGAACCAAGTCGATGATCTGAACGACGAGATTCTAAAGGCTACGACGAATGGCCGTGATGCGACGGCCTTGATGGACGAGCGCCAGGCTTTGATCGACCAGATTTCAGAAATTGTCCCTCTCGAAATCAAAGAGCGCGATAATGGTCAGGTAGCCATCTATACTTCCAACGGCGCAACTTTGCTTGACGGCAAGGTCTACGAGGTTGGATTTACCGAAACCGGCCGGATGGCCGCGAATTTCTCTTTAGAGGGCGGTACGCTCTCTGGTCTGACTGTGAACGGCAAAGAAATTAACACGACGGAGGATGGGGCACTTGGTGGTGGCACGCTCTCGGCGCTTTTCGCAGTGCGAGACGAATTGGCACCGGCTGCACAGGAACAGCTCGATACCGTGGCAAGAGACCTGATCGAACGTTTGAGCTCTTCCGATGTCGACACGACGATCACAACGGGAAGCGCTGGCTTCTTTACCGATTCTGGCTCGGCCTTCGATACCGCTGACGAGTTGGGAATTGCAGGCAGAATCGAGGTCAACGCTGCAATTGACCCTTCTGAAGGAGGAGAAGTCTGGCGTGTCCGTGACGGTATCTACGCGACGACGGCAGGCGACGTGGGTGATAGTACGATCCTCAATAATATCGCAGATGCCTTGAGTGCGACCCGCGCAGCCTCTTCGTCAGCATTTGGTGGCAGTAGCTATTCCGCCTCCGGTCTGATGTCAGAATTGTTGTCGAACTACTCAACGGCCCGTCAAAGCGCTGAATTGACAGAAAGTTACACTACCGCCAAGCAGGAGGCTTTGGTCGAGGAAGAGCTTTCCAACGGGGTCGATACAGATCAGGAGCTGCAATCGCTACTTGTGATCGAGCAATCCTATGCTGCTAACGCAAAAGTAATGCAAACGCTGGATAGTCTAATGCAAGAACTACTGGATCTCTGACATGAGCTATTATTCCGTTGGCGATATGGCGCAGGCCTATTCACTGCGTAAGCACAATACGAGCCTCAAGACACTGGTGACGACTCTTAGTGAAGAGGCGACCACTGGCCTGAAGTCGGATGTTGGGAGGGCGGTCAGCGGGGATTATACCCAACTTTCTGCTATCTCGCGCAGCTTGGATAACCTTGAATCCTATAGTCTGGCGACGACTGAGATCTCCCTGACAGCAGAGATGATGCAGAACTCCTTGGAAACGATCCAAGACTATGCAATCTCTCTTGGACCGGAGTTGATCTCAATCGGATCCTCGGGAGATCAGACCTCTGTCGAAACGCTCTCGGCGCAAGGCGAAAGCAGCCTTTCGATGATCGTCTCATCTTTGAATTCGTCTGTCGCTGGCCGTTTTGTCTTCAGCGGTGCCGCGATCGACACTCCGGCCGTCGTGAGCGCGGACGAAATGTATGAGCAGGTAATGGCTTACATCGGTGGGGACACCACGAGCGACGGAATCATTGCAGCTGTGAATGCATTCTTTGACGCGCCCGCCGGTGGCGGCGGATATCTCGATCAATCTTATCTTGGTTCTGACAATAGTCAGGGTGCTGTACGTATATCCGAAAATGAAACCGTTCAATTGGATCTCACCGCAGCCGCATCGGAGATCCGGGAGTCTCTGAAGGGTGCTATGCTGGCACGTATCGCTGCAAACGACGATAATGCTTTGGATCTCTCCACCCGGTCTGCTCTACTTGTTGAGGGGGGGACCGTGCTCACCGCGACTTCAGTGAACATTTCTACGACACGCGGAAAGGTGGGCGCGATTGAGGAAACAATTGCCAATACTGCTACGCGGAACGACGCTGAAGCAAGCAGCCTTGAGATTGCACGCAATAACCTGATTACGGCCGAGCCGTATGAGACATCGACGGCTCTGATTGCAGCTCAGACGCAACTCGAAACGCTCTACGAAATCACATCGCGTCTTTCTCAACTCACGCTGGCGGACTATATCTAATGCGCATCATCTTCGCTTTGTTACTGATTGTCATGCCCGTTGTTTCTTGGGCGTCCCCTATTCGCATTAAGGATTTGGTCGAGTTTGACGGTGTTAGAGGTAATGACATCGTCGGTTACGGTCTGGTCGTCGGTCTCAACGGGACCGGTGACGGTCTACGTAACGCGCCTTTCACTGAAGAAATTATGACGAATGTTCTCGAGAGATTGGGCGTTAACGTTACCGGAGAAACGTCGCGGCCGAAAAACGTCGCTGCTGTTCTGGTAACAGCCGAATTACCTCCGTTCTCCCGTGCTGGAAGTTCGATCGATGTGACTGTCTCTGCTATTGGCGATGCGACCAGTCTTTTGGGGGGGACGCTCATTATGACGCCGCTGAAGGCCGCGGATGGCGAGATCTATGCTGTGGCCCAAGGTGAAATTATTGCGGGTGGTGCAACTGCTCAAGGTGATGCAGCAACGGTTACGCAAGGTGTTCCGACATCTGGTTCCATTCCATCCGGTGCGCATGTTGAACGCGAAATTGCTTTCGAGTTCAATAGTCTAGATCGACTTAGGCTTGCGTTGCGTACGCCCGATTTTACAACCGCCAGCCGAATTGAAAGCGTGATAAATAGCGCTTTTGGACGCAATGTCGCAGCGATGCAGGATTCGGGGACCGTTGCACTTGATGTCGGTTTGACAGGCCAGCGCTCTACAGCACATGTGATGAGCCGGATAGAAAATCTCGAGGTAGAGCCGGAACAGCGAGCACGGGTTGTCGTTGATCAGCGCTCTGGCACAATCGTTATGGGCGAAAACGTTCGCATTTCCCGTGTTGCCGTTAGTCAGGGCAATCTTACTTTGAGAGTGCAAGAGGCTCCTGTAGCCGTTCAGCCGAATCCATTCGCAGAAGGTCAAACTGTCGTAGTTCCACGCACCGAGGCATCTATCACGGAAGAACCAGGTATTCAGATGGCCGAAGTACCAAGCGGAAATTCACTCTCCGAAGTCGTGGCAGGGCTGAATGCATTGGGAGTTTCGCCTCGCGATATGATCGACATTTTAAAGAGCATCAATGCTGCTGGAGCATTGCATGCAGAATTTGTCGTCAACTAGGCTGAGAGGGAGAGGAATTGTTATGTCAGGTCAACCGCGCTGGGTTTGCCGGAGGCTGATTTTCGTTAGTCACGCGGCCATGCCTTCAATTTCCAGAGCTGCATAGAGATTGGTCTCCGCCTTCGCGGGCGGAAGCTTCCCGATTTGCTCGAGCAGACGGCGGTTATTAAACCCGTCGCCCCATTCCAGCGTGGCGTATTTGACGGCTTCGAAGCTCAGCAACGGACCACGCCGGGGAATGATCTCATTGACCTGCCCCCTGCTGGTGCCTTATTCATAACGAGAGTCTCCAGATTGGATCTCGGCATATGGCTTCGTCGTCTGGCGCAAGTGCGCCGAGCGTGGAGCCCTCAAATTGCGTAGCACCGGATCCGGTGAACGCTGAACCTCATTTCAGTCATCCTTCGATCCGCACTGACAATCCGGCACCCCCGCCGCTCCGAGAGCGTGAGGCAGGCGCTCAGATGCGCGATCGCCTCGCGCTTCACGACAGGCGTAAGCACTTTATTGAAACCATTTCTTTCATTGCTGCGAGATCGAGCATCTGTTCGGCCAAAAGGTTCTTTGTAAGCGTCGCCTCGACCTCACGTTGCGGATGATGGTCCCGGATGCGAGGTGATTTCCATCTCATGATGGGGAGTGCGTTTCGCAATGTTAGCTACAACTTCGTTTCCCAAATCGCTGAGCGTCGAGATCTACGCGTCAGGTCACCGCGATCGTGTCCCACGGGGTGGTGTAGCTCAGGTGGCTATCGGGTTTCTTAGTAAGGTCGGGTTGCTAGACTCAATCTGATCCAAGGATGACACCCGATGACCAAACCTATGATGGACCTTCGCGCGCTTGTCGAACAGAGCGGCGATGCAGATTTACTGCGTGAGATGATTGGCTTTGCCGCCGAGCGACTAATGGAGCTCGAGGTTGGCGCCAAGACCGGCGCGGACTATGGCGAGAAGAGTGCCGAACGACTG
>NZ_JAYWLC010000014.1:0-99332 GCF_040297545.1 Thioclava kandeliae | reverse complement strand
CGCTGATCAGATGCGTCCGAAACTGCCAAAGCTGGCGACCCTCATGGACGGCGCCGAGGAGGATGTGCTGGCCTACATGACCTTTCCCCAGCAGCATCGAACGAAGCTACACAGCACAAATCCGATTGAGCGCCTAAACGGCGAGATCAAGCGCCGTACGGACGTGGTCGGGATCTTTCCTAATGAGGCTTCGATCCGCCGCCTCGTTGGGGCCATCCTGATGGAGCAGACCGAGGAATGGACCGTCCAGCGCGGTCGATACATGACACTGGAAACGCTGGCGCCAATCTGCGATGATGTCGTGGTCAGCTTGCCTGCAGCGCAGCGCGACTGATCAGCTCGGCCCGCCAGTCAGCACGAGGCCCGCTATGAGCTACACCATCAGTTGGGACACGATCCCGAATAAAGTCTGAGTAAGTTCGGCCGTACAACTTATAGAACACTGCAGGATAAGCGCGTTCTATGACGGCAAAATACATATGCGACTGCTAAAAGCATCATACATCATCTCATCACGACGACGTTGACAGCCGTCAACACCGTGAGAACCTTGGCGTTGTCTGGGGTCAGAATGCGCTGACTTCCGCCGCCGCACGTAATTCACTGCTTTGAAAAACGGAGCGGTGGCATGAGCAATCTCTTCTGACTGATAGACGCGTAGATGGCGCGATTGAAACCGTATTTTCCGAAACCTCATAGCAAGCCTCAGGTCGATGACAGGCGACTATTGAGTGGAATTATCTTCATCAATGGCAATGGCTTGTGTTGGCGCGGGAAGGGTGTCTTCGCACGAATGATGGCCGGCCTAGTTGCGACCCATGGCGAAACGAAGACCATGATGATCGACGCGACATGTCTAAGGGCACATCGAACAGCGACCAGCATAGTTGTCAAAAAGGGAAGCGTGGTCGCCTGATTAGTCGCACGAAAAGTGGCAAGAACACCAAGCTGCATACTGTCTGTGACAGACAGGTAAGACCGATCGACCTTATTCATCACCGCCGGGCAGGTAAGCGATTATATCGGCGCGCGGGTAATGCTGAGCCGGTTGCCAAGTGTCAAATAGATGCACGAGGATCACGGATGCGAAGCTGATTATTTCCGAGAAGCTTTGCAGAGCAAGGGAATACGCGCCTGCATTCTAACTCGAAAGAAACCGGAAGATGCCGATCAAATACGACAAGCGCCGATACAGGAGGCGCAATCGCATCGAAATCATGTTTGGCGGTTTCAAGGACTGGCAGCGTGTAGCCACTTGCTATGACCTATGCCGAAAGGAAGATCTTTCGGCTATAGTCCTCGTCAGCTACTGGTTATGGATATTAACCCTAGCTGAGCTGATTGGTCCGTTTCTTGGCTTGGTACTCCCAGTGACCACTATCAAAGATAGACGACGCCATATTCCGAGTGTTGGCTATTGACTGTCGAAAGAAGGCTATACTTCGAGATCATTTCATTCAGACGCATACAGACAAGATGTCAAGGATTGGTCCAGGGAAATTTTTCAAGACCTGCGCAAACACCACACGCACCACAATCTGAGCCAAAACTTCGCATCAAGCGGTCTTGGAGAATTTCCCGCTAGGACTTCGCTCTGAGTGGCAAGGTATCATCAGATCACGGAGCGCTAAACGCGTTTGACGATATGTGAGCCACTGAGAACAATCTTTATGCAGCCTGTAATTGACGTTTCTGCAACATACGGAGCAATCCGGCGGGATTGTAACTGAAGGTCTCAGCTTGATGTGTCAGGCGGCGTAGATAGCCTCCAGGATTCCGGATCTCGGAAGAGCGTTGCAGGAGGGCTAACACCGTTGAGGCAGCCGCTTCACGGCCCATCGTATTTTGAGCATGATGCAGGGTTTCTTGGGTAATGCCCATCATAGGCGCTAGATAATGGCTTAAAGTGATTGCATCTTGCCAGCTTTGCATCGGCGTTTCGCAATAATCTGATGCGTCAGAACAGACGTTCAATACATTTTGCAGATCAAGTTCGGCTGGGGCAGGGCGCTTCTTTATCGTTTGCTCTGTTTTTTCAGTAGCGTCAGAATCTTTTATAAGTTTGTTTTTGATCTCTGAGTGACAGTCATTTTGGGATGCATTGCCGGTCAGTTCTTCTGATTCTTCGTTTGGGATGAAAGACTTGAGTGCGGAGACTATAGTGTTGGCCGCATGATACAGCTCCTCGAGTGCGGCAGCCGTCAATTTACGGCGTTTTTCGCGCCAGATCTTGTTGATCTCCTCGGTCTGCGTCTGTTTCATAGGGCTCAGATGGAGCAGGGCGCTCGCATCGCGCAGCAGCAGGGAGATGGCATCATGTAAAGCTTTGCGTCGCTGTTGCGCGGTATGGGCCGCCGCTGCTGCATCTGCGATTTCGCCTTCCCGCAGGATGAGGGGGCGAAGGTCAAACCCGAAGGCCATATAGATTTGCTCACCCGATCGGCGGGCATAGCGTTTGCCATTGGGGCTGTCGTGGCGCAGGATCAGACCGGCATTGACCAATGTATTCAGATGACGGCGCAGGGTGCTTTCACTCATACCATTGCAACGCTCGATAAGTGAGCGGTTGGCGGGAAAGACAATCGTTGTATCACCCTCGGCCAGCGTCCGATGCGGATGGAAGGTGAGAAGGGCGTTCAGCACCGCCAAAGCGGCGGGCTTCAGACCGTAGGTTTCGCGTGCGGCAGTCAACTGCTTGAACAGCTGCCATTTGTCAGCAGAGATTTCGGGCAAGGCATGACTTACCATACGCGCAGCTGTCACATCGGATGCGCGAAGACCCCGCCCGAAAGGCGTTATAGAGATATGTTGCATTTTATTGTCACAAAGACATGAAATATCGCCCCGCGGCATTGGCGGCTTGTTGACAGGAGTCAACAAAAGGGGATACGTTCAAGGTGCTAGAAAGAACGGCCCTTCGAGATTGGTAATGCCTGTCTTGGGGGGTCTTTTTCTGTCTGGCCGTGCCTCCTTGCTGTTATGGTTATATCATTCGCCGTGCGATTTCAGATAATCGCGGTGAATCTCGTGTAGGTGTCTGGTCAGCCAATCGCCGAACTCTTTATCATGCAGGTTCAGCACAGGCCTTCCTGCGCGAAGAGAAATTTCCGCCAATAAATCGCCATCCGGAGTGGTCAGGCGCTCGGGGCTCTTCGCGACTTTTGGCTTGGCCAAAGCGTCAAACAGCGCCTGAAACCGCAGATCACTCGTTTCTCCTCGCGCAAGAGCGACCACCGAGGCCACAGGGGTTTCGCCCAAGCGTTTGGCCAGCGCCACCCAACGGTCGCGCCCCGCCGACGGCGCCGCCCCGATCGCCTCGATCAGCTCTTGTGGGATGGAGTTTGTTACGTTCAGCATGCGCGAGACAACGGTTTTATCCACATGCAACGCGTCGCAGATCACCTTGCGATCAAAGCCCGCATCCACCATCTGTCTGGCAAAGTTGGCTTTTTCGATGAACGATAGATCCTTGCGGGCAGCATTTTCCTGCCCTTGCGCAACAACCAGGGAACGGTCATCCAGATCGCGCAGCATCGCCTTGATGGGCAGTTGCAGCGCCCGAAGGGCTGCAACGCGCCGCCGACCATAGACGATTTCATAGCGGCCTTCGACAGTAGGGGAATGGCGCAGCATCACCGGAACTTGTTGGCCATAGTCGCGGATACTGTCCATTAACTCGGCGAGGCCCGCGTCATCGCGATCAAGGCGGTCCTT
Source organism: Thioclava kandeliae (assembly GCF_040297545.1). NCBI lineage: Bacteria > Pseudomonadati > Pseudomonadota > Alphaproteobacteria > Rhodobacterales > Paracoccaceae > Thioclava > Thioclava kandeliae. The sequence goes on along the minus strand of NZ_JAYWLC010000014.1, from coordinate 95,618 downwards.
CAGGCCCGCATCATCAATCATCTCTGCGGGAACCTCGACCATGGCGCGGGTCTTCAGATCGGCCAATGATTGGCTTACCGCGCCAATCGCGCCGGTCTGTCGGCGCGGGGCAGCAGGTTGCGCCGCTGCTGCGGGTTTCATCAGCCCTTCCAGAAGGTTCTTGCGTGCCATCAGTTGCGCCCCCATGCAGATTGGATAAGCCCCTCTATCTCGCCATTCACCAGATTGAGGCTTTCAAGCGCTCGCTCATAGGTCGCACGGGTGAATTGCGATTTCTCGACCTCGTATAGCGTCTGCTTGGTAATGCCAGCATCCGAAATCGCTGTGGATTTCAGGGCAGGGTGGTTGAGCACATGTTCGCCAAACATCGATCGCATGAAACTGACCATCTGGTTTTGCGGCCCGTCGCCTGGTTCGTAGCGTGTCACCAGATAGCGCAGCCAATCGTAAGACATATCGCCGCCCGCATCGGCCACGACGCCCAAGAGATTCGAGGTCATTAACAGGAACTGGCACATCGACATCACATCCAGCATTTGTGGATGCACAGTCACCAATACGGCCGTGGCCGCCGAGAGCGCGGACATGCTGAGAAAGCCCAGTTGCGGCGGGCAATCGATCACGACGACATCGTAATCCGCCTCCACCTCGGCGAGTTTCTCGCCAACGCGGGTAAAGAACAGCTCGCGCGAGCCCTGCGCCAGAACGCGCGGCGTATCATGTTCGAACTCCATCAGGTCCAGATTGCCCGGAATGATGTCGAGATTGGTGAAATAGGTTTTTTGGATAACCTCGCGCATGGGCAGCGGGTCATCATAGCGAATTGCATCATAAAGCGTGCCGCCATCCAGCAGGTCGAATTCCGGTTGGAACCCGTGAAGCGCCGAGAAAGATGCCTGCGGGTCTAGGTCGATCCCCAGCACGCGATAGCCATCCAGCGCCAGCTTTTGCGCCAGATGGGCGCTTGTCGTGGTTTTGCCCGAGCCGCCCTTGAAGTTGATCACCGAGATTACCTGCAGGTGGTCGCCGTCGCGCCGACCCGGCAAATAGGTGCCCGGGCTCTTCGCGCCCTTTTCAAGCATCTCGCGCAAAGCCTGAACGTCCTCGGGCGAGTAATAGCGTCGGCCGCCCGTGCGGATTTCGGGTTCGGGTCCGCGCCCATCCAGATGCAGCTTGCGTAGATAGGCATCCTTAACGCCCAGAAGGTCGGCCACTTCACCGGAGGTGAATTTGCGCAGCACGCGCCGCGCATCCGGCGGATAGAGCGCCTGCCGATGTTCCTGAAGCTGTTGCGACAGGTTTGCAGCATGCTGCCCCACAAGCAAATCTATTCTATTCTGGCTTTGCGTATTGCGGCCTGTCATTTGCTCTACCATTATCCCGCAGGAGCGGATTTTCTCTAAAGCTCGAAGCGTTTGTTACGCTTTCTCGCGTCCTATTCGGTTATTTCCGTATAAATCACCTGAGGAAATCGGGTCTGTCCAGTGTTTTTTCACGCTTTTAGGCGGATTTACTGTCCAGCGAGGGTTTCACACCATAATTCATGGAAATGGTCGTTGCCATCCAAGGTAAGACCCTAGGAATTCGCACTAAATGGAAATGATCCTTTCCTTTTCTGGACATTTCCCGATTCTCGACTTAGAAGGAAATGATCTTTTCCTTTTTGGAGTGTATTATGTCACTGTCTTCGCACTCTCTGGGGCTTGCGCTGCGCGAAAAGCGCCGTTCGATGGGGCTGACGCAGGAAGGTCTATCGATGCAGACCGGAATTTCGCGTCCCACGATTCGCGCCATCGAGCAGGGAAAACCCACCGCGCAGATCGGGCTGGTTTTACAGCTTTGCGCGGATCTCGGGCTGGTATTGGAGTTACGCGATGCTGGCGCTTGATGTTCATCTCGAGGGGGTCGCGGGGCCTGTGGCGGAGCTTGCGCGCGATGATCACGGGCGGACCTCGCTGCGCTATCTGCGCGAGGATCTTCCCCATCCCCTGTCGCTCTCCCTGCCTGTGCGCGAGGCGCCCTATGGTGATGCGCAGACGCGAGGGTTTTTCGCGAATATGATGTTTGAGAATAACCAGCAGTTGGATCAGGTTCTGGCGCGCTATCGGCTGGAGCGTTCGGATTTCGTGGGGCTTCTGGAACATCTGGGTTCGGATTGTCCGGGCGCGATCTCTGTCGGGCCGAAGGGGCAGGGGGGGGCGAAAATCCCCGGTGATATGAGCCGCGATTACGACCCGCTGACCCCCGAAGACCTGCACCAGATCATCGCCGATCTGCGCGACAGGCGCCCTCCGCTGGGTCAGAGGAAGGATCCTTCGCCTCTGGCGGGTGTACAGGGCAAACTGGCACTGACCCGTTTGTCGGATGGGCGCTTTGCTCTGCCCAAGGCGGGGCGACGCGTGCCCACAACGCATATTCTCAAGGTGCCTCGCGCCTCCGAGATGGCACTTGTCGGGCAAGAGCAGGCAGCAATGGCGCTATTAGCGCGTCTGGTCGACCATCCTGTGGCCCAGACCGAAATTCTGGGTGAAGGCGAGTTGCGCGGGCTGTTGGTCACCCGTTTCGACCGGCATATTCACGGCGAGACCCTGCACCGAATCCATCAGGAAGATTTCGCGCAGGCATTGGGACTGCCGCCGCTGTTGAAATATACGCGGAATGCGGGGCCGGGGGCGCGTTTCGACGCCGAGGCTATGGGCCGGATCATCGCCGCATGTGCCAGCCCCGGCGCTGCACGTCTCGCACTCTTTACCCTTACGATGGCCAATCTTCTGTTGGGCAATAGCGACAATCACGCGAAGAACCATGCGTTACTGTGGCAGGGTCCGCGGCCCGACCTCGCTCCGGCCTATGATGTGTTGCCGATCATCATGGACCGCGAGGTAACGCATGAGCTGGCCTTTCCGATAGGGCATGCCCGGCTGCTGGACGAGGTCACCCATAGCGATCTGGACCAGTTTGCCCGCGCCTTGGGGATGCGGCGTATAACCGCAGCGCTGCAGGGGCGTATAAGGTCACTTCTGGGCACTGCCTTCGAGGCCCATGCGCTCATGCGGGGGCCGCAGAGCAAGGGGTTGCGCGACGTGATCGCCGAGCAGGGGAGCCATTTGGCACAGCTGTTTGCGTATGACGATCCCATCCCTGAGGGAGATCTTGTGCCCCTCAACCGGCCCTGACGCCTGAAATATTCGCTGCTCCAATACGAATATGTTGCAATTCTCCGTCATCTTGTATGATAAGTTGTGTTACTTATCTGTGAGCTATGCGATGGATGTGTTGTCCGTCGGTAAGGAGGATCCGCAATGGCGAATACTGGCCCCGCCGGAGAGAAAGGCCCGCGCGCGCGAAGAGGAACGCTGGTCGCCCGGCTGGCCGCGACCTTGCGCGAGGAGATCGAGGAGGGCCGCGTGTTGCCCGGAGACCGTCTACCGAGCGAGAGTGCGCTGACCGAAGCGCATGGTGTGAGCCGAACAGTAGTGCGCGAGGCGATCGCGGCGTTGCGTTCGGAGGGCCGCGTCGAGGCGCGGCAAGGGGCGGGGGTCTTCGTGCTCGTGCCCAAGCCTCCCGTGGTCATGCCTTTCCGCAACCTCGATCCACAGCGGGTTTCTTCGACGATCGAGCTTCTGGAACTGCGCAACGCTATCGAGTCCGAAGCCGCAGCTCTTGCAGCGCAAAGGCTTGTGCCCCACTGGGAAGAGGCGCTTCTGGAGGCCAATGCGGGTTTCCGCGATGCGGTTGCGCAGGGGCTGCCCACCGGCGAGGCCGATTACCGGCTGCATCTGGCCATCGCTCAGGCGACGGGCAATCCGCGGTTTCCCGAATTCCTTGAATTCATCGGCCCGGGGATCATTCCGCGGGCGGCACTCGGGGCGGGCGAACCCCAGCACGAGGCCAGCGCCAAGGAGTATCTCGCGCAGATCAGCGACGAGCATGACAATATCATTCATGCGATTCTCGACCGTGACGAGGAGCGTGCCCGAGAGGCGATGCGCGTCCATCTGAAGGGTAGCTATCAGCGTTACCGCATGGTTCTGCGCTAAAGAAAATCAATTCACAACATATCATACAAATATGTTGACTCTTGCTGAATTTGTTATTTACTTATCATACAAGCCCGAGGAGAGCGGGCATATTCGCGAGGAGGAGGCCGTATGACCCCGCAAGAACTCAAAAATGCCCTTGGGTCAGGACTGTTGTCCTTCCCTGTCACCCATTTTGACGCCGAGGGGAAATTCGCCCCCGACAGCTACAAGGCCCATGTCGACTGGCTGTCCAATTATGATGCGCCTGTGCTCTTTGCCGCGGGCGGCACAGGCGAATTCTTCTCGCTGGCCCCGAACGAGATCCCCGAGATCGTGGCGGCTGCGATCGAGGCGGCCGAGGGCCGCAGCGCCATCGTCTCCGGTTGCGGCTATGGTACCGCGATGGCCACCGAGATCGCGCGTTCGGTCGAGAAGGTCGGAGGCGAGGGGATCCTGCTTTTGCCGCATTATCTGATCGATGCGCCGCAAGAGGGCCTTTATGCCCATGTGAAGGCGGTTTGCGATGCGACTGCGATGGGCGTGATGGTCTATAACCGCGACAATGCGGTGCTGCAGGCCGATACGTTGGCGCGGCTTTGCGATGCCTGCCCCAATCTCGTGGGCTTCAAGGATGGCACCGGCGATATCGGGCTCGTGCGCCAGATCACCGCCAAGATGGGCGACCGTCTGACCTATCTGGGCGGTATGCCCACGGCGGAACTCTTTGCCGAGGCCTATCTTGGGGCGGGGTTCACCACCTATTCCTCGGCGGTGTTCAACTTCGTGCCCGAGTTGGCGGTCGAGTTCTACCGTGCCTTGCGGGCGGGCGAGCGCGCCATCTGTGAGCGCATCCTCAACGAGTTCTTCTACCCGTTCATGGCGATCCGTAACCGCTCCAAGGGCTATGCCGTCTCGGCGATCAAGGCTGGTGTGCGGGCGCAGGGGTTTGACGCCGGCGCGGTGCGCGCGCCGCTGAAGGATCTCGATGATGAGGAAATGGCGATGATCGAGGCGCTGGTCGCGCCCTATCGCCGCAAGATGGCCGCCTGAGGAGAGGCGCTCTGCGAGAGCGGGGAGCGGGAACGCTCCTCGCAAGGAGGACGGCCCCTGATCGCATTCGGGGAACCGCGGGAGGGATGGATAGATGAAGATCGTGGCGGTGCGCACGCACCTTCTGGATCACAGGCTCGCGACAGCCTTCGAGAGCGCATCGATGCGCTTTGACCGCCGGACCCATGTTCTGGTCGAGATCGAATGCGCCGATGGCACCATCGGCTGGGGTGAATGCCTCGGGCCTGCGCGCGCCAATGCGGCGGTGGTGGCCACCTATGCGCAATGGCTGATCGGGCAGAACCCGCTCGAGACCGAGAAGATCTGGGCCACGCTCTATAACGCGCTGCGTGATCAGGGCCAGCGCGGGCTGACGGTCACGGCGCTGTCGGGCATCGACATCGCGCTGTGGGATATTAAGGGCAAGCATTTCGGCGTGCCGGTCTCGACGCTTCTGGGCGGGCGCTTCCGCGAGACGGTCCGTGCCTATGCCACGGGCTCGTTCAAGCGCGACGGGGTAGACCGTGTAGAGGATAATGCCGCCGAGATGGCGGGCCACCGCGAAGCGGGCTTCCATGCCTGCAAGATCAAGATCGGCTTCAATATCGAGGAGGATCTGCGCGTGATCCGCGCCGTGCGCGAGGCGATCGGCCCCGAAATGCGGCTGATGATCGATGCCAATCACGGATATGATGCGATCGAGGCGATGCGTGTCGGTCAGGCCGCGGCGGAGTACGGGATCGACTGGTTCGAGGAGCCGGTGGTGCCCGAGCAGCTTGACGCCTATCGTGAGTTGCGCGCGCGTCAGCCGATCCCGCTTGCAGGCGGCGAGACATGGCATACACGCTGGGGATTCCGCGAGCCCATCGAGACGCGGGCGGTCGATATTGTCCAGCCCGATCTGGCAGGCTGCGGTGGCTTTACCGAAGCACGGCGCATCGCCGATCTGGCGGAACTGCACGGGGTGCGGGTCGTGCCGCATGTCTGGGGGACAGCGGTCCATATCGCAGCGGCTCTGCAATTCATGGCGGCCATGGTGCCCTCACCCGTGCGTCGCACACCGCTGGAGCCGATCATGGAATTCGACCGCACGCATAACCCTTTCCGTCAGGCCATCGTCACCAAACCCATTGAGCATGTGAACGGGGTCCTCACCATCCCCGATGGCCCGGGCCTCGGGATCGAGATCGACCGCGCCGCTCTGGCCGAATTTTCTCCGAAGGAGGATTGATCATGATCACCCGCAAACTCGAAGGCGCGGCGCTTGTGCCCGCTCTGCCCAAGGGCACGGTCGATACGCAGATGCATATGTATCTGGCGGGCTTTCCAGCGCGTGAGGGCGGGCCCGGGCTGCCGCCCGCGCCGCTCCCCGATGCGGATGCCTATCGCCGCGTGATGCGCTGGCTCGGGATTGACCGCGTGGTGATCACGCAGGGCAATGCGCATCAGCATGACAATGCCAATCTTTTGGCTTGCCTGCACGAGATGGGCGATGTGGCGCGCGGCGTTGCGGTGATCTCGGGCGAGACGTCCGAGGCCGAGCTTGCGCGGCTCGATGGTGCGGGGGTCGTGGGCGCGCGGATCATGGATCTGCCGGGCGGTGCACTCGGGCTCGCGGCGCTCGAGGCGGTCGATGCGCGCGCATCAGAGATGGGCTGGATGATGGCGGTGCAGTTCGATGGCAACCGCATCCTCGATCTCGAGCCGCGTTTGAGGGCGCTCAAATCGCGCTGGGTTCTTGATCATCACGGCAAGTTCTTTGCCGGTGCGGGGCAGGCCGAGACCGATGCCCTGAAACGTCTGATCGATGGCGGACGGATGTGGTACAAATTCGCCGGTGCCTACGAGAGTTCGCGCGCGGGCGGGCCGGATTTTGCGGATGTCGCCGTCTATGCCCGCGAGATTGCGGCGCATGCCCCCGAGCGGATCGTCTGGGGCACCAACTGGCCGCATAATGCCGCGCGCACCAGTGAGGATTACCCCTGCGACAAGGCCCTCTGCGAGACCAGCCTCGGGTGGCTGCCGGATAGGGCGGCGCGCCAGAAGGTGCTCGTCGAGAATCCGCAGGAGCTGTACGGGTTCGCCGCCCTCGGGTGAGAGGCGGCCTATGATATTCCGCGTCGCGCCTCGGGAGGAGGGCCGCGATCCGGTCGGGTGCGTCCCCGGAGGGACGCCCAAAAGGACGGTCCGGCGGCCTGTCGCCTCCGGACTGAGAGAAAGGTCCATAGAGGCCATATCCAGGGAGGATACCATGAAGCTTCACACCACTATGATCGCAGCCCTTGCCGCCTCGACGCTCTGCACGGGCGGCGCCATGGCCTGCGAAACGACCCTACGCTCGGCCGATACCCATCCCGATGGTTATCCGACCGTCGAGGCCGTCAAATACATGGGTAAACAGCTCGAGGAAAAAACCGGTGGCCGGCTGTGCGTCGAGGTTTTCCCCTCCTCGCAGCTTGGCGAGGAAAAGGATTCCATTGAGCAGACCCAGTTCGGTGTCATCGATATGGTCCGCTCGAGCCTCGGCCCGTTCAACAACATGATCCCCGAGACGCGCGTGGTCTCGCTGCCCTATATCTTCCGCTCCGAGGAGCATATGCACCATGTGGTCGACGGCCCGATCGGGAAAGAGATCGCCGCGGCCTTCGTGCCCAATGATCTGGTGGTGCTGGCCTATTATGATGGTGGCGCGCGGAGCTTCTACAATTCCAAGCGTCCGGTGATGAGCATCGAGGATCTCAAGGGGCTCAAGTTCCGTGTGATGCAATCGGATGTGTTCGTCGATATGATGGATGCACTTGGTGCCAATGCGACGCCCATGCCCTATGGCGAGGTCTATTCCTCGATCCAGACCGGTGTGATCGACGGGGCCGAGAACAACTTCCCCTCCTATGACAGCTCGGGCCATGCAGAGGTCGCCAAGTATTACACGAATGACCAGCATCTGATTATGCCCGAGGTTCTCGCCATGTCGAAGATCACCTTTGACAAGCTCTCGCCCGAGGATCAGGCGGCGGTCAGGGAGGCGGCCAAGGCCTCGGTGCCTGTTATGCGCGATCTCTGGACCAAGCAGGTCGCAGCCTCGCTCGAGAAGGTCAAGGCGGCAGGGGCCGAGGTGATCACGGATGTCGACAAGCAACCCTATATCGACGCGATGGCGCCGCTCTACGCGAAATATGCCGACACGCCCGAGCTGAAAGACCTCGTGAAGCGCATTCAGGATACCCAGTAATGGATACGCGCCCGCACATGTCTGACCAGTTCCACTCCCGCTCGGAACCCCATGGGCGGGCGGCCTCTTCCTACCGCCAGGCGATGCTTCGCCTGGCCATCCTCACCGGCTGGATCGGGAGGGCAGCCCTGTGGGTGGCTGGCACGGGCCTCGTGCTGATGACCGCGATGGTCTTCATGCAGGTGGTGTGCCGCTATCTCCTGGGCTTCTCGCTTCAGTGGGCGGAACCCGGATCGGTGCTGATCATGGGATGGTTCATCTTTCTTGGCGCCGCCGTCGGCATCCGCGAAGGCTATCACCTCTCTTTCGATGTGCTGCTCTATATCCTGCCGGGCTGGCTCAAACCGATCCTCTTCACGCTGTCGGAACTCGTCGTGGGGGCCTTCGGGGTCGGTATGGCCTATTATGGCTGGGAACTTGCCTCCAAGGTCGCCAAAAACGTCATGCCCACGCTGGGTCTCTCGCGGGCATGGGATTTCGCGCCGCTGATCGGTGGTGGGGTCCTTCTGGCCCTCTTCTGTGTCGAACGCATCCTGCGCCGCTGCGCGGGCCTGCCAACCGTCCGCTTCGGCGACGATGCGCTCGAGGAGTAATCCATGGAACTCGTTATTCTCTTCGGAAGCTTTGTCTTTCTTTTGCTGATCGGCACTCCGGTGGCCTTCTGTCTGGGCGCCGCGAGCCTTGCCACCGTGGCCTATATGGGCCTGCCGCCCGTTGTGGTCTTCCAGCGGCTCAATTCCGGTGTCTCGGTCTATTCGCTCATGGCGATCCCCTTCTTTATCTTCGCGGGCGATCTGATGGTGCGCGGCGATATCGCGCGCAGGCTTGTGGCCTTTGCCGCCGCCCTTGTGGGGCATCTGCGTGGCGGACTGGGCCAGGTGAATATCGCGGCCTCGCTAATGTTTGGCGGCGTCTCGGGCTCGGCCACCGCCGATGCCTCCGCGGTCGGCGGGCTAATGGTTCCGCAAATGCGCGCGTGCGGCTATGGTGCGGATTATGCGGTCAATATCACCGTGGTCTCCTCGATCATCGCCCTGATGATCCCGCCCTCGCATAACATGATCATCTATTCGATCGCGGCGGGGGGGCGGCTCTCCATTGCCGATCTTTTCACCGCAGGCATCATTCCGGGCTTCGTGTTGGCGCTGGCGCTTATGGCGGCGGCATGGTTCGTGGCCAAGCGCCGCAACTATCCGCGCGAGACCTTTCCGGGCTGGTCGATGCTGGGGCAGCTGTTCCTTTCGGCCGTGCCGGGCCTGATCCTGATCGCGATCATCTTCGGCGGCGTGCGCTCGGGCGTCTTTACCGCCTCGGAAAGCTCCAATATCGCGGTGATCTATGCGCTCGGCGTGACGCTTTTGGTCTATCGCAGCCTCTCGTGGCGCGATTTTAAGGAGGCTACTCTGGCCGCCGTGCGAACCACCGCAATGGTGCTGATGGTGATCGGTTGTGCGGCCTGTTTCGGCTGGCTTCTGGCCTATCTGAAAGTGCCCGCGCAGATGGTGGCCTTCCTGCACAACTTCTCCGACAATCCGATCGTCATCCTGCTCCTGATCAACGTGATGCTGCTGATCCTCGGCACCTTCATGGATATGTCGCCGCTGATCGTGATCACGACGCCCATTTTCCTGCCGGTGGCGCAGGCCTTCGGGATCGACCCGATCCATTTCGGTGTCATCCTGATCCTCAATCTCGGGATCGGGCTTTGCACACCGCCTGTGGGGTCGGTGCTGTTTGTAGGCTGCGCCGTGGGGCGGATCGGGATCGGGCAGGTGCTGCGTACGATCTGGCCCTTCTATCTGGCGGCTTTCGCGGTGCTTTTGCTCGTCACCTATATCCCCGCGCTCTCGCTCTGGCTGCCTGCGCTCTTCCACTGAGCCTTCCGGCCCGACCGGCCCCTCCTGCGGGCCGGTCCGCTTTTGACAAAGGAGATGACCTTGAAACGACTTCTGATCACAGGCGCGGCCGGTGGGGTCGGGCGTGCGATGCGCCCCCGCCTGCGCGATATGGCCCAGACCCTGCGTCTGGCCGATATGCTGCCCATTACCGATGCGGACACGCATGAGGAAACAGTGCTCTGCGACCTGAATGACGCACAGGCCGTGCGCGAGATGGTGCGGGGCTGCGATGGCATTCTGCATTTGGGCGGTAAATCCACCGAAGGGGATTTCGAGACCATCCTCGAAGGCAATATCCGCGGCCTCTACAATCTCTACGAGGCGGCGCGGGCCGAAGGCATCACCCGCGTGCTCTTTGCCTCCTCCAACCACACGATCGGCTTTTACGAGCAGGATCAGCGGCTCAAGACAACCGACCCGATGCGCCCTGACAGCCTCTATGGCGTGTCCAAATGCTTCGGCGAGGCGCTCGCCTCGATGTATCACGATAAATTCGGCATCGAGACCGCCATCGTGCGGATCGGGTCGTGCTTCGAGACGCCCGCCAATCACCGGATGCTTTCGACATGGCTCTCCTATAATGATTTCGCGGATCTCGTGGCTTGTGTCTTCCGCGCGCCCAAACTCGGCTGCCCCGTGATCTGGGGGGCGTCGGCCAATCCGGCGGGCTGGTGGGAAAGCGTGGGGGCCGAGGCGATTGGCTGGCATCCCAAGGACAGTTCCGAAATCTTTCGGGCCCAGATCGAGGCGATGGGCCCTAAACCCCCCGTCGATGACCCCAATAGCCGCTATCAGGGCGGTCTCTTCACGGTGGAGCCGATCCACCAGCGTCAGGGCGGGACGTGAGGCCCCTTTTGTCCCTGTTCCATAATTCCTAACGAGACGGAGAGTTCACATGAGTTTCATCCCGCATGGTAAGCATCTGGTTGCAGGCGCATGGATCGGCACCGAGGAGCGCTTCGCCTCCGATCCCGCGCATGGTCCGGCGCACCACTTCTCGGTGGGCACGCCTGCGCTTGTCGATCAGGCCTGCAAGGCCGCCGAAGAGGCGTTCTGGAGCTATGGTTATAGCATACGCGAGACCCGCGCGTCTTTCCTCGAGACCATCGCCGAGGAGATCGAGGCTCGCGCCGAGGCGATCACCGAGATCGGCACGCAGGAAACCGGCCTGCCAATAGCGCGGCTGCAGGGCGAGCGGGGCCGCACCACGGGCCAGCTGCGCCTCTTTGCCGCCCATATCCGCAAGGGCGAGTATCTCGACCGCCGCATCGATCTGGCCCAGCCCGAGCGCAAGCCCGCGCCGCGCCCCGAGATCCGGCTGATCGAGCGCCCCATCGGCCCCGTTGCGGTCTTCGGCGCCTCGAATTTCCCACTCGCCTTCTCGACGGCGGGGGGCGATACGGCGGCGGCCCTCGCCGCGGGCTGCCCCGTGGTGGTAAAGGGCCATTCGGCCCATCCCGGCACCGGCGAGATCATCGCCGAGGCGGTGGCCGCGGCGATTGCGCGCTGCGGGCTCGATGCGGGGGTCTTCAGCCTCATTCAGGGCGGCAACCGCCATGTGGGCCAAGCCCTTGTCGAGCATCCCGATATCAAGGCGGTGGGCTTTACCGGCTCTCTGGCAGGCGGGCGCGCGCTCTTCGATCTCTGCGCCAAGCGGCCCGAGCCGATCCCGTTCTTTGGTGAGCTGGGTTCGGTCAATCCGATGTTTGTGCTGCCCGCGGCCCTTGCGGCCAGAGGGCGCGAGCTGGGGGCGGGATGGGCCGCCTCGCTCAGCATGGGGGCAGGGCAGTTCTGCACCAATCCGGGGATCGCGGTCGTGCCTGCGGGCGCCGAGGGCGATGCCTTTGTCGCGGCCACTGCCGAGGCGCTGGCCAAGATCGGCCCGCAACCCATGCTGACCCACGGGATCGCGCGGGCCTATAACGAGGGGAAGGCCCGGTTTGACGCGCGCAATTCTGTCCGGCCGGTGATGACCACCGAAAGCACGGGCCGCGAGGCCCGCCCCAATCTCTACGAGGTCGCGGCAGGGAGCTTCCTCGAGGATCATGCGCTGAGCGAGGAGGTCTTCGGGCCGCTCGGGCTTGTGGTGCGCGTGGGCGCGGCCGAGGAGATGCGCGCTCTGGCCAAGGGCTTCGAGGGGCAGCTGACCGCGACGATCCTGATGGAAGAGGCCGATACCGAACTGGCGCGCGGGCTTTTGCCGGTGCTCGAGCGCAAGGCGGGGCGCGTGCTCGTCAACGGTTTCCCGACAGGGGTCGAGGTGGTGGACAGCATGGTCCATGGCGGGCCCTATCCGGCCTCGACCAATTTCGGCGCAACCTCCGTAGGCACGCTCTCGATCCGCCGTTTCCTGCGTCCTGTCAGCTACCAGAACTTCCCCGCGACGCTTCTTGGCGACGATCTCGTGGCCGCGCCCTGAGAGAGGGGCTATCGCGGCCTCGAGCGTAGGTTTCCGTCTCGCGCGCGGAGGGGGGAGGGGTCAGTCCGGCTCATAGCCCAGTGCGCGCGAGACATCCGCGCCTGCGTCGCGCAGCATGGCGATATAGTCCTCGCGCCGTGCGGGGTCGAAGCGGAAGAGCGGGAAGGCGATGGAGATCGCGCCGACCGACTTGCCCAGATGGTTGCGGAGCGGCACCGCCATGCAGCGCACCCCGGCCTCGCTTTCCTCGATCTCCTCGGCAATGCCCTGCTCCCGCACGGTTGCGAGTTGTTCGAGCAGGGTTTCGGGCGTGGCAATCGTGTTGGGCGCGCAGGGTTCGAACTGCATCTGCGCCAGACGTTCCTCGATTTCCTGTGGGTCACGGAAGGCCAGAAGCGCCTTGCCGAGCGAGGTGGAATGCAGCGGGTTGCGCATGCCGGTCGTGCATTTCATCGCGAGGTTATACATGGAAGGATAGCCGTGGATATAGACCACGCGCTGTTCACCCGCATCCAGCACTCCCAGATTGATCGACTCCCCCGTGGCCCGAGAGAGTTGACCCATGGCCCGGTCGGCGACCTGCAACAGATCGCTCTCCTGTTTGAGCGCGCGTGCCGCGACCGAGAATAGCTTCATGGTAAGCCCGTAGCGTTCAGTCTCGGGGTCCTGGCTCACATAGCCCAGATCGACCATGGTCTGCAGAAGCCTGTGGGTCGTGCTCTTCGAGGTCATCGCATGTTGCGCGATCGTGGCCAGACTTGCCTGTTGGTCCTGCGAGAGCGTCTCGAGCACCGCGAACACCTTCAACACCGAGGCGACATTGTCGGATTTCTGCGCTTTTTCGTCCATCCAGCCATTCCTATTATTATGAAACTGCATTCTGAAAAAGTTACATACGAATGTCAATCACTCATACGGCATTGTAAGTAACTGTCGTTTCTACAAATTATAAAAATGGATTGGCGTTTTATTTTTCTTGAATCTAGATATGAACTATATTTCCTTAATTTACGGAATGTCGTTCCATAAAAATAGAGGACGGGGCGCCGGGAGGAGGAGACATAGTTATGCACCCGTTGCTGCGCCAAAAGGAGCGGTTCATGCCGCGCGAGGAGGTCTGCGCGCTGATCGACCGCCTGACCGAGAACCTGATCTCGATCAAGGACCGGACGGGCGAGTTCCTGCTGCGCCTCGAGGATGGCCGTGTGATCGATACCAAGGGCTGGGCGGGCTGGGAATGGACACACGGAATCGGGCTTTACGGGCTTTTTCGCTACGCCCAACTGACCGGGCAGGCGCGGGCTATGCAGATCATCCGTGACTGGTTCGAAGCGCGGCTGGCCGAGGGCACGCCCACCAAGAACATCAACACCGTCGCGCCGTTCCTGACCATGGCCGAGCTCTATGCGCAGGATCGCGATCCCAGATGGGTCCTTTATCTCGAAGAGTGGGCCGAATGGGTGATGCACAAGATGCCGCGCACACGGATCGGCGGGCTGCAGCATATCGTCTATAACTCGGTCAACGACCAGCAGATGTGGGATGACACGCTGATGATGTCGGTCCTGCCGCTGGCGCGGATCGGGCAGGTTCTGGGGCGGCCCGACTATATCGAGGAGGCCAAATACCAGTTCCTCGTCCATGCCCAATATCTGATGGATACGCAGACGGGACTGTGGTTCCACGGCTGGACCTCGGAGGGCAATCACAACTTCGCCCGTGCGCTCTGGGCGCGGGGCAATAGCTGGATCACCATCGCGATCCCCGAATTCATCGAGATGCTGCGCCTGCCCGAGGGTGATCCGCTGCGCCGTCATCTGGTGATGATCCTTGCGCGGCAGGCACAGGCGCTGCGCGCGATGCAGGCCGAAAGCGGGCTCTGGCACACGCTTCTCGATGATCCCGAAAGCTACGAGGAAGCCTCGGCTGCGGCGGGCTTCGGTTATGGGCTTCTCAAGGCGGTGCGGCTGCGGCTTCTGCCGCCCGACTATGCGCAGACGGCCGAGCGGTCGGTGCGGGCGGTGATCGGGCGGATCTCGCCCGAGGGAGAGTTGCGCGATGTGTCCTTCGGGACCGCGATGGGGAGCGATCTCGACTATTACCGGCAGATCCCGCGCACCTCGATGCCCTATGGGCAGGCCATGGCGATGGTTTGTCTGACCGAATACCTACGCGGATATATCTGATTTCATTGGATCTTAGGGAGGAGAGCCATGAAGGGACTGATGATGGGAGCGGCGCTTTTGGCACTGATGGCGGGGGCCGTTCAGGCCGAGACTTTGCGCTTTGGCTATGCCAGCAATGCGACCCCCACCAAGGAGGCGATGGCCAAATTCGGCGATCTGGTGGCCGAGAAGACGGGCGGCGGGGTCACGGTGACCTTTTTCCCCGATGGCCAGCTTGGCGGCGAGCGCGAGCTTGTCGAGATGGTGCAGGGCGGACTTCTCGATATGACCAAGGTCTCGGGCGGGCTGATGGAGAGCTTCTCGCCGGTCTACGGGGCTTTCTCGATGCCCTATCTCTTCGATGATACCGCGCATTTCTACCGTGCGATGGAGGATGACGCGATCATGGGCCCCGTCTATGCCTCGACCGAGGGGCAGGGGATGGTGGGCCTCACCTATTACGACTCAGGCGCGCGCAGTTTCTATACGGCCAAGAAACCGGTGGAAACGGTCGAGGATCTGAAGGGACTCAAGATCCGCGTGATGCAGAGCCCGACCTCGATCGAGATGGTCAAGATGCTGGGGGCCGCCCCCATCGCGATGGACCAGAGCGAGGTCTATACCTCGATCCAGCAGGGCGTGCTCGATGGCGCCGAGAATAACGAATATGCCCTCACGGTCGCGCGTCATGGCGAGGTGGCAAAATACTATAGCTATGACATGCATACCCGCATCCCCGATATCGTGCTGATCTCGACGGCGGCGCTGGGGCGCCTGACCCCCGAAGAGCAGGCGGCGGTGCGCGAGGCTGCTCGCGAGAGCACGGCCTTCCAGAAGGAGGCCTGGACGCAGGCCACCGAGGCCGAGAAGAAGACCGCCGCCGAGAGTTTTGGCGTCACCTATACCTATCCCGATGTCGCGGCTTTCCAGAAGGCGGTGCAACCCATGTATGACGCGCTCTCGGAGACCCCCGAGAAACAGGCGCTGGTCGAAAAGATCCGCGCGCTGGCGGGCCAGTGAAGATGGGGGCGGCAACAGGGGCCCTGCGAAGGGCCCTCGATCTCCTGATCGGCGCCTTCTGTTGCGGGCTTCTGGCGGGGATGGTGGCCATTCTCGCCTGGCAGGTCTTCAGCCGCTATGTGCTGGGCGATCCCTCGACCTTCTCGGAGGAACTCCTGCGCTACGGGGTGATCTGGCTCTCGCTTCTTGGTGCCGCTCTTGCGACGGGGCGGGGTGCGCATATGGCCATCGATCTGTTGCCGGCACTCGTGCCTGCGCGCGCGCGGGTCTGGTTTGCCGCCCTCGGGCCGCTTTCGCTCATGATCTTCGGTGCGATGGTGCTGGGTTGGGGCGGCTGGCACGGGGTGCAGATTGCCTCGGGCCAGACGAGTGCGGTGCTGCGACTGCCGATGGGGGCAGTCTATGCGGCGCTGCCGGTAAGCGGCGCGCTGATCGTGCTCTACAGCGCCCTCAATCTTCTTGATCTCGCCCGTCGCAGAGCCGCCCGCGAGACTGACCCGATAGAGCATGCCCTGAGCGTGGGAGACTGACATGGCTGGACAGGCAAGTCTGATATTGCTGGGCGTCTTCGGGATGCTCTCGATCCTCGGGGTCCCGCTTGCGGTTGCGATCGTGGCGGCGGCGCTGGCGGCGGTCATGCTGGCGGTGCCGCTCGATATGGCGCTTTTCACGGCGGCGCAGAAGATGATGGCGAGCCTCGACAGTTTCTCGCTCCTGGCCGTGCCCTTCTTCATCCTCTCCGGGGTCATGATGAATTCGGGAGGTATTGCGGTGCGGCTCGTCGATTTCGCGAAGCTGATCTCGGGGCGTGTGCCGGGGGCGCTCGCACAGACCAATATCGCGGGCAATATGCTCTTCGGCTGTATCTCGGGCTCGGCCATCGCCGCATCCACCTCGATCGGGGGGGTGATGGTGCCCATGAGCCGCAAGGAGGGCTATGACAACCGCTTTGCCGCCGCGATCAACATCGTCTCTGCGCCGACGGGGATGCTGATCCCGCCGACCACGGCCTTTATCATCTATTCGCTCGTCTCTGGCGGCACCTCGATCTCGGCGCTGTTTATCGGCGGTGCGGTTGCGGGGCTCCTGTGGGGGCTGGGGCTCATGGTGGTGACGGCCATCATCGCGCGCAAGCGTGGCTATGGCCACACCGGCTTTCCGGGCTGGGCGGCGGCAAGGCGGATCACATGGGCGGCCGCGCCTAGCCTTATGCTGATCGTCCTCGTGATCGGCGGTATCACCTGCGGCATCTTCACCGCGGTCGAAGCCTCGGGGATCGCGGTGCTCTACACGCTCCTTCTGGCGCTGGTCATCCACCGCACGGTGCGGCTCCGCGATGTGCCGAGGTTCCTCATCGAGACCACGCAGATCACCGGCACGATCATGCTTTTGCTGGCGGCCTCGGCGGCACTGAGCTTTGCCATGGCCTTTACCGGCATTCCGGCGGCGATCTCGGCGCTGATCCTCGGGGTCAGCGACAACCCTCTGGTGGTGATGCTGATCATCAATCTCATCCTCCTCGTGGTGGGCTGTTTCATGGATATCGGCCCCGCCATCCTGATCTTTACCCCGATCCTGCTGCCGATCGTGCAGAAGGTGGGCTATGACCCCACCCATTTCGGGATCATCCTCGTGTTCAATCTCGCGATCGGCACGATCACCCCGCCGGTGGGCACTGGCCTCTTTGTCGGGGCCGCCGTCGCACAGGAAAGGGTCGAGCGGATCATTCCGGTCCTCGGACCCTTCTATGTGCTTCTCTTCACCCTGCTGCTCCTGGTCACCTATGTGCCCGCACTGACGATGACCCTGCCGCGGCTCTTCGGGCTCCTCTGAGGCCGAACCACTATCCCAAGGAGATATCTTGCAATGCTGAGCGTCGAAACACGTCATGGCGTCCATCCCAATCATGCCAAGACCATGGATACAGAGGGGCTGCGTGCGGCCTTTCTGGGGCAGGGGCTCTTTGCTCCGGGCGAGATCCGTCTGATCTACACCCATTACGAGCGCTTCGTGCTGGGGGCAGCGGTGCCTCAGGGCGCGCCCCTTACACTCGATCATGTGCCCGAGACCAAAACCCCTTCCTTCCTCGACCGCCGCGAGATGGGCATCGTCAATATCGGCGGGGCGGGGATCGTGCACGCGGGCGGCGAGACCTACGAGATGGCGCAGGGCGATGTGCTCTATCTCGGGATGGGCAGCGGGCCTGTGACCTTCGAGGGGGAGGGGCGGTTCTATATCACCTCCTGCCCCGCGCATAGGGCCTGCCCCTCGCGCCTCGTGACGCTGGCCGACTGCAAGGAAGTCGCCATGGGCGATGCGGCCAGCTCGAACAAGCGCATCATCAAGCAGTTCATCCATCCGCAGGTAATGGAGAGCTGCCAGCTGATCCTCGGCTATACGTCGCTGATCGAGGGCTCGGTCTGGAACACGATCCCCAGCCATATCCATGACCGCCGGATGGAGGCCTATCTCTATTGGGGGATGGCGCCCGAAGCGCGCGTGCTGCATCTGATGGGCGTGCCCGAGGAAACCCGCCATCTGTTCATCGCCAATGAGGAGGCCGCGATCTCTCCGCCCTGGTCGATCCATTCGGGCGCGGGGATTGGCGCCTATACCTTCATCTGGGCGATGGCGGGCGATAATGTCGATTATACCGATATGGACTTCATCCAACCCGGAGATCTGCGCTGATGTCGGGGCTGTTTTCCCTCGACGGGCAGAAGGCGCTGGTCACAGGCGCCAATACCGGCATCGGCCAGGCTATCGCGGTGGCCTTGGCGGGGCAGGGGGCGGATGTCACCTGCGCGGGGCGGCGCAGCTGCGCCGAGACGGTGGCGCTGATCGGGGCGGCGGGGGGCAGGGCCTCCGACCTCCGCCTCGATTTCGCCGATCCCTTTGCCGCGCGCGATGTGTTTGCGGGGGCCGAATACAGCCTTCTGGTCAATAATGTGGGCATCATCCGCCGCGCCGACAGCGTCGATTTCCCCGAAGAGGATTGGGATGCGGTGATGGATGTGAATGCAAAGGCGCTCTTTTTCACCTGTCAGGCTTTCGGGCGGGCGCTGATCGCGCAAGGCGGGCAGGGCGCGATTGTCAATATCGCCTCGCTCCTGTCGTTCCAAGGAGGTATCCGCGTGCCCTCCTATACCGCGTCCAAACATGCGGTGGCGGGGCTGACCAAGATCCTTGCCAATGAATGGGCACCACATGGCATTACCGTCAATGCCATCGCGCCGGGCTATATCGCGACCAATAACACCGAGGCGCTGCGCGACGACCCTGCCCGCTCGCGTGCCATTCTGGAGCGGATCCCCGCAGGGCGCTGGGGCGCGCCCGAGGATATCGCGGGCACGGCGGCCTATCTGTGCTCGCCCGCCGCGCGCTATGTGACGGGGGCGATCCTCAATGTCGATGGCGGCTGGCTCGCGCGCTAGCCTCTAGCGCGCCTCCCTCGGGGGGCGCAGCTGCCGCGCTGCGTAAGCTGGCAGCCCAGTTCGATCCGCCGCGCCAGAAAGCCGTTCTTGCGGCGCAGCGCCAGCTCCAGCTCGTCGAGCGCGGTCACCGCGATCTCGTCGAGCGGCGGGTGGATCGAGGTGAGCGGCGGCTGCGACATCTGGCCTGCAAAACTGTCGTCAAACCCCATGACCGAGACATCCTCGGGGACGCGCAGCCCGTGGTCCTGCAAGGCTTTCATCACCCCGAGCGCGATATTGTCCGACAGGCAGAGCATCGCTGTGACCGGCATCCTGCCGCCTTGCGCCGCAATCCATGCACCCATCTCGCGCGCCACGATATCGGGCGCAAAACCCGAAAGCCGCAATATCCAGTCCTCGGGCGAGGCGATGCCATGATCGCGCAGCGCCTCGCGAAAGCCCGCCTCGCGGCGGCGGATCGTGAAGCGGCCCGACCACGAGACGCAGAGGATCTCGCGATGCCCCAAATCGAGGAAATGGCGCGCGCCGAGTGCTGTGGCATAGGTGTTGCCGATGCCCACCGAACTCACCCGTGACGTCGGATCGAGGCCGAAAAGGAGCACCGAAGGCCGCTCCTGCGCGGCCAGCCGGTCGAGAAGCACGGGGTTCTCGTCGAAATGGATCACGATCGCTTCGGCATCGGAGGCCGCGATCCCCGCCATCACCAGATCGGGGTCGAGCGTCTCGCCGGGGCTGAGCACCGGATCGAGCCGCACGCCGCGGGCCTCGCATTCGGCACGCAGCTTCTCAAGGATGCGCCATGAGGTGAAATTGGTCTCCGAGGGGCGCAGCATCGCCTCGGGGATCGCCAGCACGATGGATTGCAATCCCGCCTGCGAGGCGCGGCGGACGCGGGTGTCGATATAGCCCTGCGCCCGCGCGATCTCGAGAATGTCGCGCCGTTTTTCGTCGGAGATCCGGTCATGGCCGCTCAACGCGCGGCTGACGGTGCTGACGGAGACGCCCGCGACTTCCGCGATCTTCTTCAGGCTCATTCACTTCACTCCGGAATTGGCAACGCCTTCGGTAATGTATTTCTGCAGGAAGAGGAATATGATCGTCACCGGCAGGAGTGCCACCACGGTCATGGCGAGGATATAGTGCCACTCGACCGTGAATTGCCCCTGAAACGCATTCAGACCCAGTTGAAGCGTGTAGTTCTTGGGGCTCGACAGCACGATGAGCGGCCAAAGGAAGTCGTTCCAGCGCCAGATCACCGAGAAGATCGCCAGAACGGCCAGCGCCGGCGCCGAGAGCGGCAGGATGATCTTCCAGTAGATGCGGAACTCGGAGGCCGCATCGACGCGGGCCGCCTCGATCAGGTCATCGGGGATAGTCAGCATATATTGCCGCAGGAGGAACACGCCGGTGGGGGTGGCCACCGTCGAGAGGATCACCCCCCAGAGGTTATCGGCAAGGTTGAGCCCCACGATCACCATGAAGGCCGGCACCATGATCACCGAAAGCGGCAGCATCAGCGTCGAGAGGATTAGCACAAAGATCGTGGTGGAGCCACGGAAGCGGTATTTCGAGAGCGCGAAGGCCGCCATCGAGTTCAGCAGGAGCGTGAGCACCGTCGCCACCGCCGTCACGAAGACCGAGTTGCGCAGATAGGTCGCAAAGGCGAAGCTTTCGAGTGGCTCGGTATAGTTTGACCATTGCGGCGCGATCTCGGTCTGTTTGCGCAGCGCCTCTGCGGGCACGCTCAGGCGGGTATCGGGCTGGGCGGGGTCGATCACCGTGGCCTTGAGCCCGATCCGGCGCACGAGCCCTACGACCCGCGCTTGCTCGCCCTCGCCCATCAGATAGGCGGGCAGGGGCGCATCCTGCCCTTCGACCGTGACCGTCTCGGCGGCATATGGCAGCAGCGTCGGCGGGAAGCTGTTGATCTCGGCAGGCGGTTTGAACGAGGACAGGAGGGCCCAGCCGATCGGGATGGCGATCACCAGCGTGCCGAGGATCAGCCACAGATAGGAGAGGATATCGGTGATATCCATACGCCCTTTGGTACGGGTGCGGGTGAGGAAAGCGAGCATCTCAGTTCTCCATTTTCTTGCCGAGCCAGAGCTGCAGGAGCGTCAGCACCAGAAGCGCGAGCCCCATCAGCACCGAGGCCGCAGAGGCCAGCCCGTAGAGCCGCACATCGGTGGCAAAGGCGGTCTCGTAGATGAATTGCACAACGAAAGTATTGGCCGTGCCCGGCCCGCCGCCATCGGTGAGCACCCACGCCTCGTCGAAGACCTGCACGCTGCGGATCAGCAAAAGCACCATCACCACAAGAAGGTTGGGGAAGAGGAGCGGCAGCGTCAGCCGCCAGAACTGCCGCCAGCGGGAGGTGCCGTCGATCTTGGCGGCCTCGTAGATATCGCGCGGGATGGCCTGAAGCCCCGCGAGGATGATCAGTGTATAAAAGCCCATATGGAACCAGATCGAGACATAGATCACCCAGAAGCGCGACCAGAGCACCTCGAGGAAAAAGATCACCTGCGTCCCCAGCAGATCGGCCAGCATCGCGTTCAGAAGCCCGTTACGCGCCAGAAACCACTTCCACACCAATGCCACCACCACCGGCGACAGGAGGACCGGATAGAAGAAGACCGCGCGGAAGAAAGCCTTGCCGCGGGTCAGCCGGTTGAGAACCAGCGCGGTGATCAACGCCACGACCAGCGTGCCGGTCGCGTTGAAGGCGGTATACCAGAGCGTGTTGAAGACCGCGGTCCAGAACAGGTCGAGCTGGCAGGTGGCGGGCGCGAGATAGCTTTCGCAATCAAAAAGCTGCGCGAAATTCTCGAAGCCCACATAGGGCCGTTCCCATAAAAGCAGATTGGTGCCGCCGGTAAAGGCATAGCCGATGGCCAGCAACACTGGCACAAAAACAAAGATCGCGAAGAGAGCCATATTCGGCGCAACGAACACATAGGGCATGCGCTTGGGCCCGATCCGGCTCTGGAGCGCGGCAAAGGGCCATTCAACGGCGCGCATGAGCCAGGTTCCCGCTTCAGACAAGGGCCGGACGGGGGGCGTAGGTTCGGAAGCATCGGTTTTGAGTGTGGCGGGGGACGTGGTGGAGCGCGCCATTATGCCGCCCCCAGCCGCAGACCGCTTTCGGTATCGAAAAGATGGACATGCCCCGCCTGCGGCCGCACGCGGATGACATCGCCTGTACGGGCCTCGAAATGGTTTGGCACATGCAGGATCGAGAGGCTCTCGGCCCCGTTAAGCCGCCCGTGCAGATAGGTCTCGTGGCCCAAGCTCTCGGCGCGCTCGATGACCAGATCGAGCGCGTCGGGGCCCGTGACCCCCACCTCGAAATGCGAGGGCCGGATGCCGAGCGTCACCGCGCGCCCTGCCTCGACGCCGCCCAGAGGCAGGGTAAGGCCGCCGGTCTCGCGGGTGGTGATGCGCGCCCCCTCTGGCGTGAGCGCGGTAATCTCGCCCTGATAGAGGTTCATCCGCGGGCTGCCGATGAAGCCTGCCACAAACAGATTTGCGGGGCGCTCGAAGAGATCGAGCGGGCGGCCCACCTGCTCGACACGCCCGCCATTCATCACCACGATCTTCTGCGCCATTGTCATCGCCTCGACCTGATCGTGGGTCACATAGATCATCGTGGTGCCCAGTTGCTGGTGCAGGCGGCTGATCTCGCCACGGGTCTGCACGCGCAGTTTCGCATCGAGATTGGAGAGGGGCTCGTCAAAGAGAAACACCCGCGGCTGGCGCACGATGGCGCGCCCGATCGCCACCCTTTGCCGCTGCCCGCCCGAAAGCGCCTTGGGCTTGCGGTCGAGATAGGGGCCAAGCTCGAGCATCCGCGTGGCCTCGGCGATCCGCGCCTCGATCTCGGGCCGTGGCATACGCAGGTTCTCGAGCCCGAAGGAGAGGTTCTTGCGCACGCTCAGATGCGGATAGAGCGCATAGGACTGGAACACCATCGAGATGCCGCGTTCGGTCGGGGTGAGGCGGTTGACCACCTCCTCATCAAAGCTCAACTCGCCCTTCGAGATGGTCTCGAGCCCCGCGATCATGCGCAGCATCGTCGATTTTCCGCAGCCCGAAGGCCCCACCAGCGCGACGAACTCCCCTTCGTCGATCTGCAGGTCGATGCCGTGGATGACTTCAAGCCCGCCATAGGCCTTGGTAAGCCCTTTCAATTGGATAGACGCCATGTTTTCCTCCTCCCAAAGGATGCGCCGCCGATCGTCTCACCGATCAGCCGGCGCGGTCGTATTCCATCAGAAACAGGCTTCCCAGCGCCTGTCCGTAAGGTGTGGGCAGATTGGGGATCTGCCGGTAGAACTCGAGCGTATCGCCCATCGGGGTCCCGTCGGACACATCGTGCAGGAAGCCGCTCTCGTCGATCCGCCCGATCAGGGCGGGCAGGGCGCGGGTGACGATGTCGCCATATTCGGGCCCGATCAGCCCCTCGCGCAGCCCCGCCAGCACGCCATAGGCAATGCCCGCCGTGCCCGAGGCCTCGACGGGGCTTGCCGGATCATCGAGCAGCGTATGGAAGAGCCCTTCTGGGTTTTGCAGCGCGCGCAGGGCCCGCACCTGTGTCAGATAGACCTCGCGCAGATAGCGCGCGACGGCCCCTTCGGGCGGGCAGATGCGGAAGAGCTCGGGGATTGCGATGGTCACCCACGCATTGCCGCGCGCCCAGAGCGCCCGCGCATAGTTATGTCGCCCCTCGAAAGTCCAGCCATGGAAAAAGAGCCCTGTCTCGCGGTCGCCCAGAAACCTGACATGGCTAAGGTATTGATACTGGGCATCCTCGATCCAGTCGCGCCGCCCGAACATCCGCCCCGCCTGCGCCACGAACAGCACCGCCATGACCAGCGTGTCATCCCAGAGCTGGCCGTCATTATCGCGCTCCTTGACGGTATGCTGGTAGCCGCCTTCCTCGGTCTTGGGCATGGTGGTGTGGAGCCATTCCGCCCAGTCTTGGATGAGGCCGCGCCAGTCCTCGCGCCCATTCTCGGGGCCCAGCCTTTCGGCCAGAAGCGCCAGCGCCAGCATGGGGGCGGTCGAGTTGACCTGTCGGCGCGGCAATCCGCGTGCGATCTGGCGGTCATACCAGCGGGCAAGCCGCGCCAGAGCGGCGGTGTCGCCCTCGGCCTCGGCGCGGCGGAACTCGCCATAGAGCCCCACCCCGACCTCCCAGTCCCATTCGTCGAAAACGATCTCGTCACCGGCGTCCATCCCTTCGTCGCCAATGCCCTTGAGACGGAGGAAACCGGTGGAGAGCGCGGCAATCGCGCGGCGCAGATCGTGGGCTATATCAAGGGTCATTCATACCTCCAGAGGCGTGAGGGGCGCCCCGTCGAAACCGACATGGGGCACGAGAGAGAGGGGGGCGAAGGGCAGGGCCGCCCCGTCGCGCAGCGCGCCGATGGCAAAATCCGCCGCATAGCGATGGCCGTCATGCTGCCAGTCGAGCCGCAGCGCCTGCGCATCGAAGCCGGGCCGGAGCGCGCGGGCCGCGGCGATGAACTGCCCGAATTCTCCATGCGTCGCCTCTGATCCGGCAAAGACGAGCCAGCCCGCGCGGGCCGCGTGATTGCGCCATTCCTGATGGCGGTAGAGGCCGGTTTCGAGCGGCTCGAGCGGGGCCGAGGACCAGATCGCCGCATAGCCCTCGCCCGAGCGCTCGAAGAGCCATTGCCCCTCGAGCCGGCATTCGTCCAGCAGTTCGACCGGCGCGAAAACATGGGTGAAGCGCACCGGATGGCCATGGCGGTCGAGATCATAGACAAGCGCCGCCACCGGCCCTTCCTGATAGACGCGCGGCACG
Source organism: Thioclava kandeliae (assembly GCF_040297545.1). Classification (NCBI taxonomy): domain Bacteria; kingdom Pseudomonadati; phylum Pseudomonadota; class Alphaproteobacteria; order Rhodobacterales; family Paracoccaceae; genus Thioclava; species Thioclava kandeliae. The sequence continues at coordinate 70,548 of NZ_JAYWLC010000014.1, read as the reverse complement.
GTGCCATTGGCCATCCAGTAGGAGGGCCGCCCGCCACCCCAGACCTTCAGCTCGCCCGGATGGCTGATCCAGCTGCGCGCCAGCGGATGGGCGGCAAACTGCACCTCGCTCACATGTTGTTGATGGCCCGGATCGCCGGTGCGATGGCCGGTGACCGACGAGAGCTGCACATCGCGTGATTTCCACAAAACAAGCCTGGCGGTATCGTCCAGCCCCTGCGTATAGCGCGCCACCAGCGTCTTGTGCCCGCCCAGATCCGCAAGCCCTGCGCAGGCCGCAGGCGGCACATAATCGGAGAGCGCAAAGAGGGCTGCCGCCCGCTCGTGGCCCTGACACCAGATGCCGCCAAAGGCGATGGCCGCCACCGCGCCAAGCTCGGTGGCAGGCCCCGCGAAGAGCTCCTTCTCATAGACGCGCCCCTGCGTGCCCACAGGCATTCCCTCGACACAATGGAGCGCGCACATCACGAAGATGCGATCGATCAGCGCATCCGCGCGGGCGCGCGGACCCGCATCGGGGCAGCATTCGCGCAGCGTGAAAAGGCCCAGAAGATCGATCGGGTAATAGCAGGACGAGTTCCACTCGGCCAGACCATGCTCCTCGACAGAGGCAAACCAGCGCTGCAGTCGCGCCTCGGCGCGGGCTTTCTGCTCGCGCCCCGTCCGGCCGCTGCCCGGGAAGATCTCGTCGGGGAAGGTCTCGCCCGCGAGGTATTGCGCCACATGGAAGCAGAAGGCGTGGTTTTCGCTCCAGAACCACATCACATCATTGCCCGGCTCATCGAGCCAGTAGCGGAAGCCGAGGATCGACTGGCGCACCCGCGCCCAGAGCGCCTTGGGCAGCACCGTTCCGGCATGGTCGCGATAGGCCCAGATCAGCGGCAGAAGCCAGAAATCGGCGCAATCATGGCGGCGGTCGATGGCCTGCATCGTATGGGTGAAGATCGCCTCGATCTCGGGGGTCGCGCCCCCCTCGCGCAAGAGCAAAAGCCCGCGCGAGATGCTGCCGCCCGCCTCGCGCGCGATGCGCGCCCGCGCCTCGGCCTTGCGGGTGGCGAGATTGGCGCCCGCGAGCCGCGTGATCTCGCCCATGATCGTAGTGCCGAGCGCATGGTCGAGGCGCACATCGCCCACCTGCGCGCTGAAGGCCAGCCCGTAGCAGCCCGGTGCGATGCCCGCGACATCGAAGAGCGGATGCACCTCGCCCGCCCGCGCGATGGTGAAGCGCACAGGCGCGGCCAGAGGCAGGCGGTCGGCCAGAACATTCATCGTGGTGCTGGCATCGGCGAAGCGCCCGTCATGCAGGATGATCTCGACGGGGGCTGCGGGGCTATGATCGCAGGTGAGGCAGAGATGCCCCTCGAGATGGAAGAGCCTTGTCGTGCGCAAAGCGGCCAGCGTCGCCTCGACATCCCTGAGCCGCGCCGGATCGACCTCCGCCTCGACCCCCGCGCGCAGATCCGCCCCCGCGATAAGCCCGAGCCGGAAGAAGCAGCTGGTGTCGCGCTCGTGCAGATCCTCGAGCCGCATCACCAGCTCATGCGCCCCCGCGCCCAGATCGAGCGTGACGCGGGCGCGATGGGGAATGTTGCGATCGAGCGGCGCATGGGTGGCCACAAGCGCGCCATCGCACCACAGATGGAGCACACCGCAGGTTTCGAGTTCGAGCGTGACGGCTTGCGCCACAGGGCTTTCGAGACGGGCGCGGGCAAAGCGCGCGATCCGTGTGGGCTCGAAGCAGAAGGTCGAGAAATCGACCCGTGGGTTCTCGCCGCCGAAATAGACCTCGGTGAAGGTTTCGGGTGCGGGTGGCACGGGTGCCAGATCGGGCAGGATTGCGCGGAAGGCCTCGCGACAGGGCAGATCGCCGGTCGCGACCCAACCATTGACGAAGCGGTAATCCACCTGATCGGGATGCGGACGCGCCACGCCGTGATAGAGCTCGGCCTCGGCGGGCGTCAGTAACCACCGATTGATAGATTCGCCCTCCCCGAGCGGCCACCAGACGGTTTGCGTGGCATTTTGCGCAAAAGTTTTCTTATGAATTGATGCGGACAGCGTGGGGCTGTTTGCGGTCGTGATCAAGGCTCTACCTCCCAAATATTGCCTTAACACAAGCCAAATTGGCTTAATATCATTGACTTAGGCACAGAGCTGACCGAATGTCTAGAAGTCTTTCAGAGGAGCGTTGGAGCATTTCCTCCGACGAGAAAGACAAAAGCGCAATAATTTGCGCAAAAAAGGGAGGAGACCCATGTTCAAGATCATTACAACCGCAAGTCTTCTTGCGCTGGCCGCAGGCGCGGCCTTTGCGCAAGACAAGATCAGCTTTGCCTTCACCGATGACGACCCCGCCTATATCGCGCGGATGCAGGAGCTGGTGGAGGAATTCGAGGCCGAGAACCCTGATATCGATGTCGATTTCATCACCGCAGGCTATGCGCAGCTCGTCGAGCAGCTGCCCTTGCAGCTTGCGGTGGGGCAGGGGCCGGATCTGGCCAAGATCGCCGATCACGGGCTCATGCGCTACACACTCGATCTCAGGCCCTATATGAAGGATCCTGACGGGTTTGCGGCCCTGCATGGCGCGAGCCTCGATCTTCTGAAGGCGCCCGATGCGCCGAAGGACAAGATCGGTGGCTTCATGCTCTCGCAGACGCTCAACCTGCCCTTCATCAACAAGACGCTCTGGGATCAGGCGGGCGAACCGCTGCCCGCAAAGGGGGCCACGCTCGAGGATATCGTCGAGGCGTCGCAGCGCGTGGCAAAAGCCACGGGGATCGATATTCCCTTCACGATGGACCGCTCGGGACACCGCTTTACCGGCCCAGCCTTCTCCTACGGCGCGCATTTCGTCAAGGATGGCAAGATCGTCTTCCCCGATGCGGCGGCCAAGGCCTATATCACCGATCTCTACAGCTGGACCCAGTCGGGTGCCTTCCCTCGCGAGATGTGGGGGGCAGCCGGTGGCTCGCGCTACAAGAATATGGGCGATGAATTCATCGATGCGAATGTCGCCACCTACTTTGCGGGCAATTGGATGGTGAACCCGTTCCAGACCAAGATCGGGCAGGATTTCGAATGGACGGTGCTCGACGCGCCCTGTGGCGAGGGCGGTTGCATCCCGATGCCGGGCGGGACCTTCCTTGCCGCCTTCAACACGACAAAACATCCGGAAGCGGTGGCGCGGCTCGTCGAGTTCCTTGGTTCCGAGAAGGTGGTGCGCGAGCTGGCCGAGCGCTTCATCGTTATTCCGGGCGCGCAGATCAAGGACCTGCACTACCAGCTCGACGATCAGAGCGCCAAATCCGCGATGGAGGTGTTCGTGCGCAATGCGCCGCAGGTCACGCCCGAGATCCGCGCCTGGTCGGCCTTCCCGGGGATTCAGGCGGTGCAGGCGGCAATCGTGCAGCGGATGTCGCAGCTGATCGTCGGTGAGCTGGACCTGCCCGAGACCTTTGAGCGGCTCGAAGGCGACATGGCGGGCATCAATGCGGAGCTTGCAAGTCGCTGAGGTCTTCCCCCGTCCAGACCTGAAGAGATCGCGGACAGCAACGCTCTGCCTACGATCTCTTTGCACGAACGACGCTGCGGGAAGCCTGCGGCCGTCGCGAAGGGCTTGACCCGATGCATGCCGCATGGGCTGACCCCATGCCAAAGGATCGGACGCCATCACGCGCACCGCATGATCCACCTAAGGCAGGCTGGCACGCTTCCGGATCATCTCCGGCCGGAGCTCGGAGAGGCTGGCGCAGCCCATGAGCTGCATGTCACGGATGATTTCGTCGCGCATGCGCGAGAGCATGCGTTCGATCCCCGGTTGGCCGGCGGCGGCGAGCGGAAACAGATAGGCCCGCCCCAGCCCCACCGCCTTGGCCCCCAAGGCGAGCGCTTTGAGCACATGGGTGCCGCGCTGCACGCCGCCATCGATCATCACATCGATCCGGTCACCCACCGCCTGCACGATCTCCTCGAGCTGGTCGAAGCCCGTGCGCGAGCCATCGAGCTGGCGGCCGCCATGGTTCGAGAGCACGATCCCCGCACAGCCGATATCGGCGGCACGGCGCGCATCCTCGACGCTCATCACCCCCTTGAGGCAGAACGGCCCGCCCCATTCGGCCACCATCCGCGCCACATCGTCCCAATCCATCGAAGGGTCGAGCATCTCGGTGAAATAGCGCCCGATGGTCAGGCTGTCGCCCTTCATGTCGATATGCTGGTCGAGCTGCGGGAGCGAGAATTTCTCGCTGCGGACATAATTGATCCCCCATGCGGGCTTGAGGGCGAATTGCGCCATTCCGCCCTTAGTCAGCCGGAACGGGATCGAGAAGCCCGTGCGCAGGTCGCGCTCGCGATTGCCGCCGGTGATACTGTCGACGGTCAGCATCATCACCTTGATCCCGCAGTCCTTGGCTGCCTGCATCATCGCGGAATTGAGGGCCCGATCGCGGTGGAAGTAGAACTGGTAGACCTGCGGGGTCCGGTGTTTCTGCGCAAGTTCCGCCATGGAGACGGTGCCGAGTGAGGACACACCGCACATGGTCCCGAAATTTTCGGCAGCAGCGGCGGTCGCCCGTTCGCCCTGATGGTGAAACAGGCGCTGGAGCGCGGTCGGCGAGAGATAGACCGGCAACTCGATCCGCTGGCCCATGACCGTGGTCGACAGATCCACCTGTGCCACCCCGCGCAGGATATTGGGCACCAGATCCACGGCCCCGAAAGCGGCGCTGTTGCGACGCAGGGTCACCTCGTCATCGGCCCCGCCATCGATATAGTCAAAGATGGGCCGCGGGAGACGTCTTTTCGCCAACAGACGGAAATCGTGAAAATTATGGCAATCGTTCAGGCGCATGTCGTCTCTCCTACCTCGTATGACCAATGTGCGGCGTAACGGCGCATGGCGTCTGCTGGTCCGCCTGTGGGCGGCGCAACGGGGAGAGGAAATGCCATCGCCCCCAATGCCTGCGGTCCGGTCACCAGAAGCGCCGCCCCTATGCTGGTGCCGGTGGCCGATCCCGCGATCCGCACGCCCTCGGGGCTGAGGATCGCAAGCATCTGGGCAAAATCATCATTGCGGGCAAAGGGTCCTTCGATGATGACCGGTCCGCGTGCGCGCGCCAGATCAAGGCAGGTGCGGGTCACGAGCGCGAGATACCACGAGAGGGCAAGCATCCGCTCGCCGGGGGTCCGGGGCGTGGATGTCCAGTGATGGTGACGCCCTTTGAACGGCCCGCTATCGGCGCTGACCGAGGGCATCAGCCGCACGTCCCGCGCCAGAACGCCCGCGCGGTCTTCGGGCGTGGGTGGCGCGACGCCCTCTTGCGAGATCAGCTCATAGGCGCGACCGCCCATATAACGCCCCGAGGGCACGGGCCGGCCGAGCGCATCGACATTGACCAGAAGATCGCGGTCCGGATCGAGGTCACCAGCTTGGCTGCCGACTGCCATCGCCACGACCCATGTCCCTGTGGAGACAACCGAGAACGGCGCCTCATTGGCCAGAAGATGCGGGTAAAGAGAGGCGTTGCTGTCATGGATGCCGCAATGGACAGGTGTGTCTGCCGCCATACCGGTGAGGGCCGCGATCTTGGGCGTGATCGGGCCCAGTACCTCGGCACTCCGGCGCGGGGGGGCGATCTTGTCGGCGATCCCGAGCCTGTCCGGCAGATCCGAAAACCGCCCCCTCTGCGGCTCCCACAGATCGGTATGGCAGCCAAGCGAGGTCACATCGCTAGCAATCTCGCCCGTCAGCCGGAACCCCCAATATTGCGGATAGGTCACGATATGGGCCACGCGCCCCGCCAGCGCTGGATCACGGGCCAGAAGCCAGTGCAGTTGAGCGCCCAGGTTCAATCCCGCGCCCAGACGCGGGCTACCGGTGCGGGCAAAAGGCGGGCGGAGCGCCTCATAATTCGCCGCCAGTTCCTCGGGGCCGCGATCCTCGTAATCGAGCATCGGGCAGGCGGGCTGGCCTTGCGCATCCAGAAGGACGGCCGCTGCGCCATGGGTCGTGACCGAGATCGCGTCGATCCCGTATTCCGACTGTAAGCGTGTCAGTTCGGCAAGAAAAAAGGCCCAGTGACCCTCGAGATCGATATGGCGATAGGGCGGGCCCTCTATCACATGATTGGGGCGGGTGACAACGGCCAGCTCGCTCAGGCTCCGTGCATCGACCAGCGCGAGTTTGGCATTGGTCTTGCCGACATCGATGACAGCGATATGGCGCGGGGTCATGGCATATGGAACACCGCGACGAGCGGCGTCTCCACGGGGCGGTTATCGGGATGGGTCTGCATGATATCGGCCATATGTGCCCACCAGCGTTTCATCACCGGATGGTCGGGCAGGGGGGCCATGGCTCTGGCGCTCTCGCGCCACATCACACCAAAAAGCGCATTGGTCTCGGGGTCGAGATGGATCGAGTAGTCACGGACCCCTGCCTCGCGCAAAAGCGCGGTCAGTTCGGGCCAGATCTCGTCATGGCGCTTGCGGTATTCTTCGAAGCAGCCCGGATTGAGCTGCATCCGGAACGCGTATTTCTCCATGATCAGGCCCTCCGGATCCGGTTCGACCAGATCTTCCACAGGCGCGGTAGCGCAATGACGCCGATCAGGAGCGCGCCGATCACGATCGACATCACGATGCCGGGTACATTGAGAAGCCCCAGCCCGAAGGTCACGAGCCCCATCACGATGGCCGCGAGCACCACGCCCATAATGGTGCCCGAGCCGCCGAGGATATTGACGCCGCCAAGCACGACCATAGTCACCACCTCGAGTTCCATCCCCGTGCCGATCGAGGGGCGGGTGGAGCCCAACCGCCCGGTCAGGCACAGCGCGGCGAGCCCCGACATCAGCCCCGTCATCACGAAGAGCACCATCTTCACCCGCTCGACGCGGATGCCCGAGAACACCGCGGCAGTGGCGTTGTTGCCCACCGCATAGACCGCGCGACCAAAATTGGTTTTGTGCAACAAGATGCCATAGGCCACCGCCAGCAAGGTGAAGATCACCAATTCGACTGAGATCACCCAGAAGGTATAGCCCTGACCAAACCAGCTGATCCCCGCCGGATAGCCACGGAACGCCCCATCGCCCAGCACGATATAGCTGATGCCACGGAAGAGGCTCATGGTTCCGATCGTCACCACGATGGAGGGCAGGCCGAGCCGCGTGACGAGCACGCCATTGAGGATACCGCAGACAAGCCCGGTGAGGAGCGCGGCCACCACGATCGCGGGCGTGCCGAACCCCGCTTGCATCACCACCCCCATCATCGTCGAGGCTAGCGCGACGATGGAGGCGACCGAGAGATCGATCTCGCCCGCGATGATCAGCAGCGCCATCGGGAAGGCGATCATTGCCTTCTCGGTGAAGTTGAAGGTGGCATCCGAGAGGTTCCACGCATCAAGGAAATAGGGCGAGGAGAGCGCGTTGAGGATAAAGATCGCCACCGCCACCACGGCCAGAAGCGTCTCCCAGCTTTTGAGATAGCGCTGCGCGGGCGAGTGCAGGCGGTCGGGGATCTGGCGGCCTGTCACGGGCGCCGTGGCGGGGGAATAGTCGGTATCGCTGGATATGATGCTCATTTCGCGGCCTCCGCCGATTTGAGGATGATCCGGCCCTTGCTTCGGCTAGAGCGCGAGTTGACGGTCACGGCGATCAGGATGGCCGCGCCCGAGATGGCAAGCTGCCAGAAGGGCGAGATCGAGGCGACGGGCAGGGCGTTCTTGATCACGCCAAGGAAAAGCGCGCCCAGAACCGCGCCGGTCACGGTGCCCGCACCGCCCGCGATCGAGATACCGCCGATGACGCAGGCCGCCACCACATCGAGTTCGAACCCGCCCGCGATATCGACATAGGCGACCGCATAGCGCGAGATCCACAGATAGCCCGCAAGCCCCGCCAGCGCCCCCGAGAGGACGAAAGCCGTGAATTGCGTGCGCCCGACATTAAGCCCCGTATAGACGGCTGCATGCGGGTTGCCGCCCACGGCAAAGAAGGCGCGCCCGAGGGGGGTGCGGGTCATCACGAGCCCCATCACCAGCGCCACGGCGATCCCGATCCAGCCCAAGAGAGGCAGGCCGAGGATCTGCGCGCGCGGCAGGCCGGTGAAGGCGGCGCTCATCTGATAGGCATTGATCCACTTGCCATCCGACAGAAGGAAAATGATACCACGGAAAATGGTCATCGTCCCGAGTGTTACCACGATCGGCGGGATGGAGAGCTTCCAGACGAGCACCCCATTGATCGCGCCGAGCACCGCACCCAGACCCACCGCGACGAGTACGATGACCCCGATGGGCAGATCTGGGTAGGCCACGTTGAGCATAGCGCAGACCATACCGGTAAGCGCGAGATTGGCCGCGACCGAAAGATCGATGCAGCGCGTGAGGATTACCACCATCTGCCCCAGCGCCAGAATGACCAGAGGCGAGGTGTCGGTCCAGAGATTGAGCAGGTTGCCGGGCGCGATAAACTCGGGGAAACGGCTCGCGACCAGTGCCACCAGGACGAGGATCGCGCCGCTCAGGAGCGCCTCGCGCGATTTCAGGAGGCTCATGCCGCTTCTCCTCTTGGCTGGGCGCCGGAGATGCCTGCGGCATGGCGCACGAGGGTTTCGGGGGTCAGGTCATCGCCTGTCAGCTCGGCCGCGATCCGGCCCTCGCGCATGACGATGACGCGGTCGGACATTCCCAGAACCTCCGGTAGCTCGGAGCTGACCATGATCACCGAGAGCCCTTCGGCGGCGAGTTCGGACATGAAATCATGCACCGCCGCCTTGGAGCCGATATCGATGCCCTTGGTCGGCTCGTCGAGGATGATGACGCGGGGCTTGGTGGCCAGCCATTTGGCGATGACCACCTTCTGCTGGTTGCCACCCGAGAGGCTGCCCACCGTGGTGTCGAGCGAGGCCGCGCGCAGATCGAGCCGCTGGGTATAGTGCCGCGCGAGGGCGAATTCCTCGGCCATACGGGTGAAGCCGCGCGACGAGAGCCGCTTGAGCGAGGGCAGGGTGACATTCTGGAAGATCGGCAGGGCAAGGATCGCGCCCTGTTTGCCGCGGTCCTCGGGCACATAGACGATACCGGCCTCGATGGCGGCGGCGGGCGAGCGGATGATGCGGACATCGCCATCGATCCGCGTCACGCCCTTGGAAGGGCGGGTCAGCCCGATGAGCGATTGCATGAATTCCGAACGCCCCGCGCCCACGAGCCCGTAAAAGCCGAGGATCTCGCCGCGATTGAGCGTGAAATTGATATCCTCGAACTCGGTCGGATGCGAATATCCCACGACTTTCAGCAGCTCCGGCCCGATGCGGGCAGGGCGCTTGGGATAGATCTGGTCGACGGAGCGACCCACCATCAGCTGCACCAGCTGGGCTTCGGTGATATCCGACATCCGCCCCTCGCCGATGAACTGCCCGTCGCGGAAGACCGTCCAGTGATCGGCGATGCGGAAGATTTCGTCGAACTTGTGGCTGATGAAGAGGATGGCCTTGCCCTGCACCTTCAGGTGCTCGACCAGCTCGTAAAGCTCCTCGATCTCCTTCTGGCTGAGCGCGGCGGTGGGCTCGTCCATAATAACGACCTTGGCGTCCACAGAGAGCGCGCGGGCGATGGCCACCAGATGGCGCGAGGCGATGCCGAGATCGCGCAGCTTTACCTGCGGGTCGATCTCGGCGCCGATGGAGACGAGGATCTCGGCCGCCCGTGCCCGCATCGCGCGGCGGTCGATCAGCCCGAAGCGGGTGCGCGGCGCATGGCCGATGAAGATATTCTCGGCCACCGACAGTTCCTCGAAGAGCACCGTCTCCTGATGGATCGCGGTCACGCCCGCATCGGAGGCCGCCCGTGCCGTCGGGAAGGAAACCGGTTGACCATCGAGAAGGATCTGCCCGCCATCGGGCTGGTAGATGCCGGTCAGGGTCTTGACAACGGTGGATTTTCCCGCGCCATTCTCGCCGATCAGCGCGGTCACCTCGCCTGCATGAAGATTGAGTATGACCTGATCGAGCGCCTTCACGCCCGGAAAGCTCTTGGTGATCTTGTTGAGCGACAGCACCGGACATGCGGCACCAGCCCGCGCAAATTGCTTGCTCATGGGGGCCTCGTTAAACGGATGGAAAATGCGGGGAGCAGCGGCCCCCCGCCATCGTCTGGGGATCAGAAGATCGACTTGAACTGGTCGATATTCGATTTGTCATAGACAAAGGGCTCGGCCATGGCGGCGGAGTTGGTGTCGTCGAGCGTCACCGACCCCATGCGCCCGATCGGGATCTCGGCGCCCGGCTCGGCCTCGGCGTCGCCTTTCTTCAGGTGATAGGCCATCATGACCGCCGAATAGCCCAGATCGATCGGGTTCCAGATCGCGAAGCTCTTGGACGCGCCGGACTCGATGGCCCCCGCCATCTCGGAAGGCAGGCCGAGGCCCGTCACATTGACCTGGCCCACCTTGCCCGCATCGACGACGGCCTGTGCTGCGGCCACGATCCCCACCGAGGTCGGCGCGATGATCGCATCAAGATCCGGGTTCGACTGCATCAGCCCTTGTGCCTCGCGATAGGACTTATCGGCCAGATCATCGCCATAGACGGTGCCGACCAGATTGATCTTGGGATAATTCGGCAGATCCTTCTTCATCTCGTCGATCCAGATGTTCTGGTTGGTCGAGGTCGAGGTGGCCGAGAGCACCGCGACATTGCCGCCCTCGGGCAGGTTGTCGGCGGCAAGCTTGATGATCATCTTGCCGATCAGCTCGTTGGACGAGGGGTTGAGATGTGCCATGCGGCCATCCGGTGCCACCCCGCTGTCAAAGCTCACCACCGTGATCCCGCGCTGCATGGCTTTCTTGAGCGTCGGGACCAGCGCATCGGTGTCATTGGCCGAAATCGCGATGGCATCGACGCGCTGCGCGATGAGTGCGTTGATCACCTCGATCTGACCCTCGGCCGTAGTATCGGTAGGGCCGGTATAGATGATATCCACATCGCCCAGTTCCTTGGCCGCTTCCTCGGCGCCCTTGTCGGCGGCCTCGAAAAAGCCGATGCCGAGCGCCTTCACCACAAGGGCGATGCGCATGTTCTCGGCGGCGGCCTGCTGGGCCAGAAGGCCCGAGGCAAGCGCCACTGTTGTCAGAAAAGTTCTCAGCTTCATGTTTCCCTCCCAAAAAACCCGAAACCTGCCTCCCCTCGCCACCGCTCCTCTTCAGTGGTTAGGGGAAGTTGTGACCGAGGCGTTCGGGTGCGCCACGATCAGCTTTACATCCGCAGCGTCGAGCATCTGCGCATCCTTGTCGCTGATCCCCTCATCGGTGATCAGAACATCGATCCGGTCGAGGGCGCAGAGCACCAGAGACGACCGGCTCGCGAATTTCGAGCTATCCACCATCAGCACCAGCTCTTCGGCCTGTCCAATGAGTTTCTGCTCCGCTTGAATAAGCAGGGGATCGGCCTCCATCAGCCCCAAGGGTCCCACACCCTGCGCCCCCATGAACATCCGCCGCGCATAGAAATTGCGGGTCACGTCATTATCGAAGGGCGAGAGAATGATATTCTGCTCGCGATAGACCACTCCCCCCGACAGAAGCACCGTGTTCTTCGAGTTGTGAAGAAGATGCTCGGCAATCGGAAAGCTGTTGGTAAAGACCTGCAGGCGGCGCGAGGCCAGCGGATGCACCATCTGGAATGTGGTCGTCCCGCCATTGATGATGATCGACTCTCCCTCGCTACATAATTCGACGGCGGCCCGCGCGATTGCCCGCTTTTGATCGATCATGATCGTTTCATTGACGGAGAACGGTCGTCCCGCCAGCCCGCGGAAATGGCCGGGGTGCAGCGCTTCGGCACCGCCACGCACACGGCGAAGCTTTTTGTGTTCATCGAGAGAGACAATGTCGCGACGGATCGTCGCCTCGGAAGCGCCTGTCAGCGAACAAAGTTCGGCCACCGTCAGAACGGGGCGATCCTGTACGGCAGACAGAATGATCCGGTGGCGTTCTTTCTCGTGCATCTTGCTCCTCCTTGACCATTGCTACGAATCTTTAATGGCGCCTGTCAATCAAAAACAATCAAACACTGTCTTATTTTGTCGGCAATGACTAAATATGATCGAATGTGATTGACAACGCCTCCGCGCTTCCCCCAATTTGAGGGCATACCCCTGTCTACACTGTTCCTCGGGAGGAGAATACCGATGACAACTGTCGATCAACGGCTGCATGCGCGGCTGCAATCACTTTGGGATGATGCCATGGCCGCAACGATGAGCGAGCCCGAAAAGCTACTTTACCGTTCGAACCTGCTCGGCTCGGACAAGCGGATCACCAATTACGGCGGCGGCAATACCTCGGCCAAGGTGATGCAGCCCGATCCGCTGAGCGGGAAGGAAGTGGAGGTGCTGTGGGTCAAAGGGTCCGGTGGGGATGTCGGCTCGATCAGGATGGACGGCTTTGCCACGCTCTACATGGACAAGCTTCGCTCTTTGAAGGGGAAATATCGCGGGCTGGCCCATGAGGACGAAATGGTGGGCTATCTGCCGCATTGCACCTTCAACCTCAATCCGCGTGCGGCCTCGATCGATACCCCCCTCCATGCCTATGTGCCGAAGAAACATGTCGATCACATGCATCCCGATGCGATCATTGCGATTGCCGCATCGGTCAATTCCAAGGAGCTGACCGCCGAGATTTTCGGCGACGAGATCGGCTGGCTGCCGTGGAAGAAGCCGGGCTATGAGCTGGGTCTGTGGCTCGAGAAATTCTGCCTCGAGAACCCCGAGGCCAAGGGTGTCGTGCTGGAGAGCCACGGGTTGTTCACATGGGATGATGACGCAAAGGCCTGCTACGAGCTGACGCTCGAGATCATCAACCGCGCGATGGATTATTTTGCGACCGAAACGAAGGGTGTGGCGGGTTTTGGCGGGCCGGTGCATGAAAGCCTTGATCCGGCGGCGCGGCGCGGGGTGGCGGCGCGTCTGATGCCCGCGATCCGTGGCATGGTCTCGGGGCAGCAGCCGATGGTGGGCCATTTCAACGATAGCGAGGCGGTGCTCGAATTCGTCAATGCCCGCGACATGCGTGATCTGGCAGCGCTTGGAACGTCGTGCCCCGACCATTTCCTGCGTACCAAGATCCGCCCGCTGGTGGTCGATTTCGTGCCTGCCGAGAACAATCTCGAAGCGGTGATGGCGGGGCTGCCCGACCAGATTGCGGCCTATCGCGAGGACTATGCGGCCTATTACGAGCGCTGCAAACATCCCGACAGCCCCGCGTTGCGCGACCCCAATGCCGTGGTCTATCTGGTGCCTGGGGTTGGGATGATCACCTTTGCCAAGGATAAGGCCACGGCGCGGATCGCGGGCGAGTTCTATGTCAATGCGATCAACGTGATGCGCGGCGCCTCGACGGTCTCGACCTATTGCGGCCTGCCCGAGCAGGAGGCCTTCGATATCGAATACTGGCTCCTCGAGGAGGCAAAACTCCAGCGTATGCCCAAGCCCAAATCGCTGGCCGGTCGCGTGGCGCTCGTCACAGGCGGGGCAGGCGGGATCGGCACGGCCACCGCCGAGCGTTATCTGCGCGAGGGGGCCTGTGTGATGCTGGCCGATATCGATGGCGGCGCGCTGGCCTCGACGGTCAAGATGCTGGCGCAGGCGCATTCGGCGGATGTGGTGCGGACCGTAGAAATGAATGTGACCGATGAAGGTGCCGTGGCCCGCGCCTATGAGGCGATCGCGGTCGAGTTCGGCGGGATCGATATTCTGGTGTCGAATGCGGGGATCGCTTCCTCGGCGCCCATCGAGGAAACGACGCTGGAGCTGTGGAACCGCAACATGTCGATCCTTTCGACGGGCTATTTCCTTGTCTCGCGCGCAGCCTTCGGGGTGATGCGGGCGCAGGATATGGGCGGCGCGATTGTTTTTGTGGCGTCGAAAAATGGGCTTGCGGCCTCGCCCAATGCCTCGGCCTATTGCACGGCCAAAGCGTCGGAAATCCATCTGGCGCGCTGTCTGGCGCTGGAGGGGGCGGAGGCGGGCATCCGCGTGAACGTGGTCAATCCCGATGCGGTGCTGAAGGGGTCGAAGATCTGGTCGGGCGAATGGCTGGACCAGCGCGCCTCGACCTATGGCACCGACAAGGGCGGGCTGGAAGAGATGTATCGCGCTCGCTCCATGCTCAAACGCTCGGTCCTGCCCGAGGATATCGCGGAAGCCGCCTATTTTCTGGCCTCAGACGCCTCGGCCAAGTCGACGGGCAATATCATCAATGTCGATGCGGGCAATAAGGAAGCCTTCACCCGTTAAAGCAAAAAGATGCCCATGGCGCGGAGAGATGCGCCATGGATCTATCAAGCGGGCGGAGGAGCCTGCGCGGAGGAAAAGATGATTGATCAGGATGTTATTGCACAGTCCAACGAGGCGCTCGTTGGAGCGCTTGCGCAAGATTATGCCAGTCTGGGCGAGCGGCTTGCGCGGCGCGGGGTGGAGATCGATGCGCTCAAGGCGCGGGCCAGGGCCTTTGCCGTCGCTGTTCCGAGTTGGGGCACCGGCACCGGTGGCACCCGTTTTGCCCGTTTTCCGGGTGCGGGCGAGCCGACCTCGATCTTTGACAAGCTCGACGATTGCGGCGTGATCCAGAGCCTGACGCAGGCCACTCCCAGCGTCTCGCTGCATATCCCGTGGGACAAGGCCGAGCCCGCCGATCTGACGGCCAAGGCCGAAGAACTGGGCTTGCGGTTCGATGCGATGAACTCGAACACGTTCTCGGATACGGAAGGGGAATATAGCTACAAGTTCGGCTCGCTCAGCCATACCGAGGCCGCGACCCGCGCGCAGGCGATCGAGCATAATCTCGAATGTATCGAGATCGGCCAGAAGATCGGGTCGAAGGCGCTCACCGTCTGGATCGGCGATGGGTCGAACTTCCCCGGTCAGAGCCATATGGGCCGCCAGTTCGAGCGTTATCTGGGCGCCATGAAGGAGATCTACAAGGGCCTGCCCGAGGATTGGCGGATCTTCTCCGAGCACAAGATCTACGAGCCTGCATTCTATTCGACCGTCGTGCAGGATTGGGGTACGAGCCTGCTGACCGCGCAGGAACTGGGCGAAAAGGCCATGTGCCTCGTCGATCTGGGCCATCATGCGCCCAATGTGAATATCGAAATGATCGTGAGCCGCCTGATCCATGCCGGAAAGCTCGGCGGCTTCCATTTCAACGACAGTAAATATGGCGATGACGATCTCGATGCGGGCACGATCGAGCCCTACCGGCTGTTCCTCGTCTGGAACGAGTTGGTGGATGCCGAAGGGACCCCCGGTCTCGATCTGGCGCATATGATCGACCAGTCGCATAACGTGACCGATCCGATCGAGAGCCTGATGATCTCTGCCATGGAGATCCAGCGCGCCGCTGTGCAGGCGGGCCTCGTGGACCGTGTGGCCCTTGCGGGGTATCAGGACGAAAACGACGCGCTCATGGCCTCGGCCACCCTGCGCGCGGCTTTCCGCACCGATATCGAGCCGATCCTCGCGATGGCCCGCCTCGAGGCGGGCGGGGCCATCGATCCGGTCGCGACCTATCGCCGCTCGGGCTATCGCGCGCAAGTGGCGGCCAAGCGCCCCGCGGTCAGGGGCGGGGGCGGCGGCATCGTGTGACGCCGATGGGGGAGGGGCGGGGCCCCTCCTTCGCAACCCGGGCAGGGGCGCGATCGCGCGCGACAGGCCTTAGGATCCGCCCCGCACGCGTCAAATCGCCAGACGGTTGAAGCGCAGCGAGGAGACCAGCGAGAGCGCAATGATCCCGGCCCCGATCAGACCCGTGACCACTTCCGGCACATGGACGAGGCTCTGCGCGAACATGACGACCGAAAGCGCCAGGATCGAATAGAAGGCTCCGATGACTCCATCGAAGCTGAAAGACGCATCCAGCACTTCGAGATAGAGAAACGCGCCGAAGCCACCGGCACGGGCCGCGTCTTTGACCGCGCGCCTTCCATCCAGAAGATGGGCCAGTGCCTCGACCCCCATGAAGACGACGCGCCCCAGAATCGTGGCCATGAAGAATGTTGCCCGATCGGTCGTGCCAAGCTGCATTCCGACGATCAGGACAAGTGCCAGAACGAGCCTGTAACCGACGCCGGTGATGCTACCGACCGCCCGCATGCGGCTCTCGATGCGGGAGATCCAGTCGATCTCCTTGTCCTCGTCGAGAAAGAACGAGAGGGCGACCATCCTGAGGAAGGCTCCGCCAAAGGCGGAGATGCCAAGATGGCTTTCGCGCATGATCGGCGCGTAATCCTGCGGTTGCGTGGCGGCGAAGCGGATGGCCTCGACGGGACCGATATGTGCAGCGATCGCCACAATGGCCAATGGAAAAACGATCCGCATCCCGAAGACCGCGATCAAGATGCCCCATGTCAGAAAGCGCTTTTGCCAGCATAGGGCCATTGTCTTCAGCTTATTGGCATTGACGATGGTATTATCGAAGGACAGCGAGATTTCGAGCACGGCAAGAACCGCACAGATCAAGAGGAAAGAGCTTCCAGCCGCGAAAGTGCCGCCAAAGCGCCAGCCGAGCCAGAAGCTTGCACACAAACCGAGGAGCGTCACGGCAAACGCCTATTTGAAGTAGTGAAATGCCGTGGTCATTGCGCTGTTCCTTTGGTTGATGTGCCGGTGCAGTATGCTCCGGCAGGACATTCCGTAAGATACGGTTGCAGCCTTCATTGCGGGACATGTAAAGCCGCCTTCCGTCCGTCTTAGCCGGCCGCGAGCGCGGCACGGCGCTCGGACTGGATATCGGGATCGGCATCGAGCCCTGCTGCCAGAAGCTTTTGCGTATAGCTCTGGCGCGGCGCCTCGAAGATCTGGCGTACCGGTCCCTGTTCGACAATCTCGCCGCGTTTCATCACCAGGACCCGATCGGCAAAATCGCGCACCACAGGCGGGTCATGTGCGATGAAGATGAAAGCGATGCCCAGCTCGTCGCGCAGCTTGCCCAGCAGGTCGATGAGTTGCGCCTGAATGGAGACATCGAGCGCCGAGACCGCTTCGTCGCAGATGATGAGATCGGGCTCGAGGGCAAGTGCGCGGGCGATGGCAATCCGCTGGCGCTGTCCGCCCGAGAACTGGTGCAGCGCGCGGGCGGCATGGGCGGGCTCTAGCCCCACCTGCGTCAGAAGCTCGGCCACACGCGCGGTCCAGCGGTCTTTGGGCAGGATATCGGGATGGATCACCCAGGCTTCCGAGATGATCTGGAAAACAGTCATATGCGGATTGAGCGACTGGGTCGGGTCCTGAAAGACCATCTGCATCTGCCGCCGGAAGGGCGCCATCTGGCGGAGCGACATCGGGAGAAGATCCTGTCCCTTCCAATGCACCGAGCCGCCGCTCGCCGCCTCGAGTTTCAGGAGAAGTCGCGCCACGGTCGATTTGCCCGAGCCGCTCTCGCCCAACACCGCCAGCGTCTCGCCACGATTGAGGGTGAAGGTGATCTCCTTGAGCGCCTCGAAGCCACCGTAGTTCTTCTTGAGGCCACGCACCTCGAGGATCGCCTCGGGGGCGGGGTCGATGCCGCGCATCTCGCCCTTGCCTGGGGCTGCGGCCAAAAGCTTGCGGGTATAGGGATGTTTGGGCGCATGATAGAGTTCGCGCGGCGTGCCGGTTTCGACGACAAGCCCGCGCTCCATCACCACCGCGCGATCGGCGGCCTCGGCCACCACGCCCAGATCATGGGTGATCATCAGAAGCCCCATGCCGGTCTCGTGCTGCAACTCGTCGAGGAGCGAGAGTACCTCGGCCTGCACCGTCACATCGAGCGCGGTGGTGAGCTCGTCGGCAATCAGGATATCGGGCTTGAGCACCAGCGCCATAGCGATCATCAGCCATTCACTGCCCGTGGCCGAGGCCAATACGGCGATGGATCTGGCGCTCGACCGTGCCCGTGCGGTCAAGGTTTAGCTTACCTTCGGATAGGCCTGCCTGAGGGCGTGCATCCCTGATTTGTGGCACGCATCCCATCGTGGGAAGCGTGCCACAAGTCCTTAGCCGGACTGGAGGCGATCGTGGCCTTGCGCCGCTGAAGTGGCTCACCCTTTGGGAGAGAGTTCATCTCCTATGATCGAGGACGACCGGGATGGCTGCCTAAAGCCAACATCCGGTTCAACTGCCACGCGGCGTTGAAAATACCTGACAGCTCTATCTTAACCCTAGGGTTGTTTCGCCTTTTTGTCGTTTCGCCTTGAAAAGGCGGTGCTCTGACGGATCTCGAGCCTGTGCGGCGTATTCTGTGCGCTTCTATTGCCCCCCAGAATGACCTGGATCGCATGACGGCCGATCTCGTCCGAGAAAGGAGCTATGGTTGTCAACTGCGGGCTGATCTGACGTCCGATATCATAATCGCCCCAGCCCGCTACAGCGATATCGTCGGGAATGCTTAGACCGCGACGCTGGCACTCGAATACCGCGCCGGCGGCGACAATATCGGTCGGGCACAGAATGGCGTCGAGCCGCGGCTCGAGCGCGAGAAACTCGTCCAGTATCCGTGCCCCGGATCCGAAACCGTCTGCCGCACGGATAGATAGCACCAAAGTCTCGGGCAGGCCTGCATTGAACATTTCTTGCTGGAAGGCAGGGAGGCGCATCGCGTAGCGCAATCCGCCCCCGCCTGAGACCTGTACAAAGCCTATGCGGCGGCGGCCCTGTTTGATCAGGTGTCGGGTCAGCGCGCGGCTGGCGGCGCCGACATCATAGCTGACTGGTGTGCCGATCGCGTCGTCCGAGCCCCAGCTTTCCACCACCGGCGTGTTCGAGAGAGCCAGAAGCTGGCGAAGCTCTGACGCATGAGGATTGGCAACCAGAGCGATGCCCGCCACACGTAGCCCGAGAAGTGTCTGCACCGCCGAAAGCTCTTCTTGGGGGGTCTCGGCGATCATGGTGATCAGATCATGACCTTTCTCGCGCGCGGCTCGTTTCAGCCCGGTTGTATACATGTAGAAAGACGAGTTCCGCATAGAGGGCAGCACCGCACCGATCACCCTCGAGTTGCCCGCAGCAAGCAACCCTGCTGAAATATTGGGCACATATCCCAGCTCGGCTGCAACCTTCATGACGTTGATTCGGGTTTTTTCGCGGACGCGATCCGGATAGCGAAAGCAGTTCGACACGGTCATGGGCGAGACCCCGGCTGCCGCCGCAATGTCATGCATTGTAAGGGGTTTGGTCGTTTTCGGTGATGCGTCGGACATGGCTAACCTTTGGTCTGCGAAGAGGATGCGACGGCAGGGCGCGATTGGCAAGCAATCCTGCAACGCTGGCATTTTCCTGCTTTACTTTTTTTTGTAGCGCTACAAACCTAGATCTAACGATGATTGGACCGAGTATGAATGACGCCCCCTCTGCGCTAAATCTGACCAGTATCCGCAAGTCTTTCGGTGCCGTAGCGGCCGTCGAAAATCTCGATCTTTCCGTCGAGCCGGGGGCGCTCGTTTCGCTTCTGGGCCCGTCCGGTTGTGGCAAGACCACGACCTTGCGAATGGTTGCAGGATTCGAGCTTCCAGATAGTGGCGAGATCCGGATCGGCGGACAGGATGTCACGAGGCTCGCGCCAAACAGGCGCGGATTGGGCATGGTGTTCCAGAGTTATTCGCTGTTTCCGCATCGCACGGTCGGCGAGAATATCGGCTTCGGCTTACGCATGTCGGGTGCCTCGAAGCAGGTGCAATCGGACGAGGTCCGGCGCATGCTTGATATGGTGCATCTGACAGGGCGCGAGGATATGTATCCAAGCCAGCTTTCGGGCGGGCAGCAGCAACGTGTGGCTCTGGCGCGGGCGTTGGTGGTCAATCCGCGCGTGCTTCTTCTGGATGAACCCCTGGGCGCGCTCGACAAGGCGCTTCGCGAATCCATGCAGTTTGAGATCCGAGAGATGCAGCAGCGGCTCGAGATCACCACGCTCTTGGTGACCCATGATCAGGAAGAGGCAATGTCGATGTCCGACCAGATCGCCGTCATGCAAGGCGGGCGTATTCTGCAGCTTGGCGCGCCAAATACGATTTACGACCGCCCCGAAAGTGCCTTCGTGGCCAATTTCCTCGGGACTTCCAATCTTTTCGAGGGCGTGGTGACCGGCGCCGGATTGCAGACACAAGCGGGGCTTTTGCCGATGCCTCGCCCCAGCACAGCCAAACATGCGACCTTGTCGGTGCGCCCGGAGCGGATCGTGTTGGGGGAGGCTGCGGCGCACCTGCCGCAGGCCCTGCTTGGCCGGATTATCGCAGCCTCGTTCCGTGGGTCCTATGCTGCTTATCGCTTGGCGCTGGCGGACGGTACTGAGGTGATCGCCCACAGGCAGGCAGATGCGGGTCTGGGACAGACAGGTCTCGGAATCGGGGAGGAAATTCCCTTCGGTTGGGCCGTGACAGAAAGCGTCCTTGTCGAAGAGACGCAGGAGTAAATGATGAAAGATCTTTCCCATCAGAGTGGCCGTCTGCGGATCGGTATCGATGTTGGCGGCACATTCACCGATTTCGTGATGGCCGATGCGCAGACGGGGCGCGTGGCCCTTTATAAAGAACCTTCGACCCCCGATGACCCCTCCCGCGCGTTGATCGAAGGTTTGGAAAAGTTTCTCGCCGCCGAGCAGATGACGCCCGCCGATGTGGGCGGGCTGATGCATGGCACGACCATCGGGCTCAACGCGATCATCCAGCGCAAAGGGGCGAAGATCGGGCTGGTGGTGACCAAGGGCTACCGCGACATTCTGGAGATCGCGCGCTGCCGGATGCCGTCCTCCTTCGACCTACATGCGCAAAAGGAACTGCCGCTCGTACCGCGGGCACGGGTGGTCGAGATTGACGCGCGCTTCGACCGTGAGGGTCGCCTGACCCACAGCCCCGACGCGGCCGAGCTGGACCGAGTGGCGGCGGAACTGAAGGCGCTGGATCTGGACGCGACGGCCCTGATGTTGATCAATGGCTATGCCAATCCCGAAGCCGAGGCCCGGATCGCGCAGGCCCTGACCACGCGGCTGCAATCGCTGCCCATCTCTTCGGCGGCGGCAATCTGGCCGGAAATCCGCGAATATGAACGCACGCTGGTGGCCTGCCTCAACGCCTATATCCAGCCCTTGATGGATGCTTATTTCGACCGGCTGACCAAAGGGCTCGCGCGGATCGGGGTGAGCGCGCCGCTGCTGGTGACGGCCTCGAATGGCGGCTCGCTCTCGGTGGCCTCTGCCGTGGCGCGCCCTGTAGAGACCATCCTCTCCGGTCCCGCCTCGGGCGTGATGGCGGCGGTGCGTCAGGCGGGCCAGTCGGGGATGCAGAATATCATCACCTTCGATATGGGCGGCACCTCCTCGGATATGGCGGTGGCCACAGGCGGGGCTGCGGGTATTGCCACACGCACCGATATCGGCGGCCTGCCTCTGGTGCTGCCGGTGGTGGATGTGAATGCCATCGGTGCGGGCGGTGGCTCGATCATCTGGGCCGATGCGCAGGGCGTTCTGAAGGTCGGCCCGCAAAGCGCCGGTGCCCATCCGGGACCGGTGTCTTACGGGCGCGGCGGGACAGAGCCTGCGGTGACCGACTGTTTCATTGCTTGCGGCTTCATCGATCCCGCGCAGTTTGGCGGGGGCGCAATGCCGCTCGACGGGCCGGCCGCGATTGCGGCGCTGGGGGTCGTGGCCGCGAAGATCGGGATCACGGGCGAGACACCCGCCGCGCGGCTTGCCGAAGGCGCGCTGGCTGTGGCCTCTGCCGGTATGGCGGGATCGCTCTTCCGCACCATGGCCGAACGCGGGCTGGATCCGCGCGATTTCGTGCTGCTGCCCTTTGGCGGGGCGGGACCGACCCATGCCAATCTGCTGGCCGAGGAAATCGGGATCACCCGCATTCTGGTGCCGCAAGCGGCAGGGGCCTATTGCGCGATGGGCGCGGCGGGGGCCGATCTGCGGCGGGATTTCGTGCGCTCGCTCCGTGTGGCGCTGACGCCCGAGACGGTGGCGCAGGCCGCAGACAGTTTTGCAGCGCTCGAGGCCGAGGGGCAGGCATGGCTTGATGCCGAACTGTCGGGCAACGCGGAACGGCGCAGCGAACGCTCTGCCGATATGCGCTATGCCGGTCAGGCCTACGAGCTGCGGGTGGTGCTGCCCGAGGCGCAAGGCGATTGGGCCGAGGCCTTCCACCTTGAACATGAGCGGATCTACGGGTTCCGCGACATGCAGGCCGAGGTCGAGATCGGGACGATCCGTCTGGCGATGATCGGCGCGGGGCAGGCGCTTGCGCCCTCGACCCCCACCGGCGACGGCGCGCCTGTTCGCACCTATCGCGACATCTTCCATAAGGGCCGCTGGCAGAAGGCCGCGATCTATGCGCGCGCGCATCTGGGCGAGGGCGCCGAACTGTGCGGCCCCGCCATCGTCGAGCAACCCGAAACGACCACCGTCATCCTGTCCGGCTGGACAGGCCGCATCGATGCCCATGGCAATCTGGTCATCACCAAATCCGGAAGGACACAGGCATGAGCCGTCTCGACCCCGTTCTGCTTGAGATCCTCGGCAATAAATTCGCCTCCGTGACCGAGGAGATGTGTCTGACGCTGCAGCGCACGGGCCGGACGCTCTATGTGAAGGAAACCGCCGATTTCGCCTGCGCTCTGGCGGGGCTTGATGGCCGCTTCTATGCCTATCCGCGCTCGATCGGCGTGTCGGGCTTTGTCGGGCTGGAATGCCTGCCCGCGATCGAGGCGGTGGTTGCGACTCAAGGGGCGCTTGAACCCGGGGATGTCATCCTGACCAATGACCCCTACCGCTCGACCGGTCTTGCGACCCATCTGCCCGACCTGCATATGATCGAACCCTATTTCCATGAGGGCGCGATCATCGGCTATGGCTGGTGTTTCGTGCATTGCTCGGATGTGGGCGGGCGCGTGGCCTCTTCCATCTCGCCGGTCAATACCGAGATCTTTCAGGAAGGTCTGCGCATTCCGCCGGTCAAACTGATGCGGCGCGGCCAGATGGCGCCCGAGGTGAAGCTGTTCCTCGATGCCAATTCGCGCACGCCAGAGGCCAATATGGGAGATATCCGAGCGATGCTGGCGGCGCTCGCCACCGGTCGTCGCCGGATGGAGCAGATGCTGGGCCAGCACGGGTCGCAAGAGCTTGGCGCGGCGCAAGAGGCGCTGATGGCCTATGCCGCCGGCAAGGCCGAGGCCGTTCTGCGCCGGATGCCCGAGGGGCGTTACAGCTTTTCGGACTATCTTGATGATGATGCGGCCACACCCCTGCCGGTGCGGGTCGCGGTCTGTGTCGAGATCCGAAACGGCAAGGTGCATCTGGATTTCACCGGCACCGACCCGCAGGTAGCGACCGCGATGAATATCCCCTCTTGCGGGCGGCCCCATGCGTGGCTCACGCTGCGGATGCTGGCGCTGGTGCAGACGCTGGATCGCTCTGCCCCGCTCAATGCGGGCCTGTTGCGGCCCCTTTCGATCACTGCGCCGCTGGGCTCGCTCGTCAATCCCGAGGAACCCGCTGCGACCGGTGTGCGCCATGCGGCGGCGATCCGCGTGAACGACATCCTCAATGGTGCCTTCGGTCTGGCGCTGCCGGACGTGCTTCCGGCAGCAGCGTCGGGGACCGTGATCCCGATTGTGATGAGCGAACCTGCGCCCAAAGGCGGGCGTATCGTACAGGTGATCGAGCCGTTGATCGGGGGAACCGGCGCGCGCTTTGGTCATGATGGTGTGGACGGGCGCGATAGCGGGATCTCTAACCTTGCCAATAACCCTGTCGAAACGGTCGAGGCCGAACTGGGGGTCGAGGTGCTCCATTATGGTCTGCGCCCCGATAGTGGCGGCGCGGGGCAGTGGCGGGGTGGCTGCGGGATGGAGCTGTCTTTCCGCGTGCTCAATTCCGGCGCGCATGTTCTGGGCCGCGGGATGGAACGTCTGATGTTCCGCCCATGGGGGCAGAATGGTGGCCAGCCGGGCCAGCCCGGCTCTCTGGTGATCAATGAAGGCCAGCCGCGCGAAAGGCGGCTTGGCAAGATTGACGTGCTTGAGGTGCAGGCTGGTGATGTTGTTACCTTCCGCACCCCCGGTGCGGGCGGCTGGGGCAGCCCGATGCTGCGGGACCCCGCAGCTGTCGAGGCCGATATCGCAGCAGGTTTCGTCACCGCAGAGGCCGCGCGGCGGGCTTATGGTGTTGTCACCGGTGATGTCGAGGCCACCAAAGCGCTGCGTGCGCACGCGCCTGCCATGGAAGGCACGCTATTCGGCCCCGAACGTCTGGCATGGGAGTCCATTTTCACATCCGAGGCGATGGACCGGCTCAATGCCGCGCTTCTCGGGCTGCCGCTGTCGCAGCGCCAGTCGCAAAGGCGGCAGATCTTCGAACATGTGCTGGGCGATCTACCCACCGCCTTCCCGCGTGCCCAGATCACCGAGGCCGAACGTCTTGATGCCAGCCAACGTCTGGAAAGCTGTCTGGCGGACTTCTGACACCGATTTTACCAGAACCGCAGAAGCGGCATGACCCAACAGAGCAATGCGAGGAGAGACCCCATGAAACTAAACAGACGTAGCTTCCTTGGCACCGGCGCCGCGGCGACGGGGCTCGTCGGCCTGAGTGGCCTTCCCCTGCGCGCCCAAGAGACCGGTACGCTGAATGTCACCGCCTATGGTGGCGTCTGGGAGCAGGCCATCCGCGATTGCTTTGTCGCGCCTTTTGAAGCCAAAACAGGCGCCAAGGCGACCGTATCGCTGGGCGGTCCGCCGCAATGGCTGGCGCAGGTCGAGGCCAATCCCGAAAAGCCTCCGCTTGATGTCCTGATTATGTCGCCAGATCTGGCAGTGATTGCCGCCGAAGGCGACCTGATGGACGAATTCACCGTCGAGAAGCTTCCCAATCTGGCAAAGATCCCGCAGGAGTTCACAGATGCCTGCCTCGGCAAGGGCACCTATTTCGATTATGGCGTCGGCGGGATCACCTATAAAAAACAGGTCGTTTCCGAGCCGCCCAAAAGCTTTGCGGCCTTTGTCGAGCGCGTGTCCAAAGGCGAGTTCATCGCCTCGGTGCCCTCGATCCAATATGGCGTGACGCCGGTTTTCTTCATCTGGGCGATGAACAATGCGCTTGGCGGCACGGTCGACAATGTCGATCCGTTCTTCGAGGCGATGGCCAAGATGAAGGACAATCTGGTCTTCTGGGCAGGCCCCAATGATTTCTTCAACCATCTGGCCTCGGGCGAGGCGGATCTGGGGATCTATTTCGACGGCCGGACCTGGAACCATGTGGATGAGGGCGTCGACTGGATCGATTTCATCAACCCTGAGGAAGGCGGCGCGATGACCGCTGTCGCGATCCAGAAGCCGAAACATGCCTCGGATCTGGCATGGGACTACATCAATGGCGTGCTCGAGGCCTCCAATCAGGCCAAATTCGCCGAGATCCTGAATTATGGCGTCACCAATACGGAGGTCCAGTATAGCGAGAAACTGGCCGCCCGAGTGACACCGCTGAGTAAAGCCAATCTGCCGCCCTATGCGCAGATTGCGAAAGTGCGTAACGAGTGGGTCGATCGCTGGAACCGCGAAATCGGCATGTAACCCCTTGCGCCCGCCGGTGAACCGGCGGGCGCATCCCTGATCCGACGAGGCCCCATGACCCTATCCCCGCGCATCCGCCAAATTTTCCTGTTGCTCCCGGCGCTGATCTTTCTTGCGGTGTTCTTCGTCATGCCGCTCGCAGATAATTCGGCGCGGTCTTTCCTGACCGGAAATGGCGGGCTGACCCTGTCGCGCTATGCCGAGTTCCTGACGGACCGTTTCTATCTGGGCGTTATCCTCGAGACGGTGGTCTTGTCGGCGGTGGTCACGGTGATCTCGGTGCTCATCGCCTATCCGGTCGCCTATGTACTTGTACGCAAGGCGGGGCGGTTATCAGGGCTCCTGATTTTTCTACTGATCGCGCCACTTCTGACCTCGATCATCATGCGCACCTTCGGGTGGCAGGTGTTGTTTGCGCGGCGCGGACTGGTCAACCAGTGGCTCGTGCATGATCTGGGGATCCTCGACACGCCCTTGCGGCTGATGAACACGCCTGGGCTCGCGATTGCGGCACTGGTGCATGTGCTGGTCCCGTTTGCTGTGCTGTCCATTGCCTCGGTGCTTCAGGGAGTGGACCGGCGACTGGAGGAGGGCGCGTTGATGCTTGGCGCGTCTAAGCTACGCACCTTCTTCGAGGTGACCCTGCCGTTGACGCTCGACGGGATCGGCACGGGCGCCATACTGGTCTTCATGATCGCAAATGGCTCATTCGTGACACTCGTCCTTCTGGGCGGGGGCTTTCAGACGCTTCCTTTGCTGATCTACCAACAGTTCAATACGACGCGTGATTTCGCGCTCGCCTCGACCATGAGCACGATCCTTCTAGTGATCGCACTGGCTTGCCTGTGGCTACAGTTGCGGCTTGTACGCCGTCAGGGGGTGTAAGATGAGGCTGATCAATCTTATGCTATGGGCCTTCACGGTGGCCTTCTTCATCTTCATGAACCTGCCGATTGCGGTGGTCGTTGTGGTGTCTTTCACCTCGGCGGGCTATGCCTCCTTCCCGATCCCCGGCTGGTCGCTAAAATGGTTCGCGCGGATCTTCGAATACACCCCCTTCATCGACAGCCTCTGGGTCAGCCTCGAACTCGCCGTGGTGGCCACGATTGCGTCCTGCTTCTTGGGTATTCCGGCAGCCCTATGGCTAAGCCGTGCGCGGTCCGGCTGGGCGACGGCAGTGACGACCTTTCTCCTGTCGCCACTCTCGATGCCGATGATCGTGATCGGCTTCGCGTCGCTCTTCTTCCTCTCCTGGCTGGGGCTCGGCATCTCGTTCACATCGCTGGCCATCGTTCACACGGTGATCTGCCTGCCCTATGTCATCCGCACGGTGACAGCTGTCTACCGTGCCGTTCCGCCCGCCTATGAGGAAGCGGCACTGATCCTCGGGGCCTCGCGGCTGACCACCTTCCGCGAGGTGACATTGCCACTTATCCGTCCGGGTATCGCGGCCGGATGCCTGTTCTCTTTCCTGACCTCTTTCGACAACCTGCCGGTCAGCTATTTCTTCGGCTCGGCCCAGACCAATACCCTGCCGGTGGTGATGCTGGCCTATATGGAACACCAGTTCGACCCCTCGATCGCGGCGCTGTCCACGCTGCAACTGGCACTGGCCGTTGTGGCACTGGTGGTGGCCGACAGGCTTTACGGGATCGAGAAAATGACCGTCGCCGCCTGAGAAAGCCCCCATGAGTCTTGCCGATCTTGAAGCCCGTCTTGCCGAGGACCTTGCCGTTCTCAACCTGCCTGCCGCGCCGTGGGTGCCCGCGCGCGAGGGCGTGACGGATGTGCTGGTGATCGGCGGCGGGATGTGCGGGCTTGCGGCTTTGGCACAGCTGCGCTTTCTGGGGATCGAGCGCAGTTTCGCCGTGGATGCCAACCCGCAGGGGTTCGAGGGGCCGTGGAAGATATTTGCCCGCATGCGCACGCTGCGTTCGCCCAAAACGCTCACGGGCCCCGCGCTGGACCAACCCTCGCTGACCTTCCGTGCGTGGTTCACAGCACAGTGGGGTCGGGCGGCGTGGGGCGCACTCGACAAGATCCCCAAGGGGCAATGGATGGACTATCTACGCTGGTATCGCCGTGTTTTGGCGCTACCTGTGCGCAATGACATAAGACTTGTCGATCTGCGCGACAAAGGGGCGCTGCTTAGCGCCACGCTTGAAGGGCCGAAAGGACAGCGGCAGGTCCTGGCCCGCCGTGTGGTGCTGGCCACGGGGCGCTCTGGGCTGGGCGGTGGCGCGATGCCCGACATGTTGCGGGCGCTTCCGGCAGCCTATTGCGCCCATAGCGCAGACGGGATCGATTTTACCGCCCTGAAGGGCAGACGTGTGACGGTGATCGGGGCAGGGGCCTCGGCCTTCGACACTGCGGCCACAGCGCTCGAGGCGGGGGCCGCACGTGTCGATATGCTGATCCGCCGCGCGCGGATACCGGCGGTGAACAAGCTGACCGGTATTGGTAGTCCGGGCACCCAGATCGGACTGGGGCAAGTTCCGCCCGAGTGGAAGTTGAAAATCCACGCCTATGCTGCGCGCGCGCAAGTGCCGCCGCCTAGCCACTCCGTACGGCGCGCCACTGACTTCCCGAATGCATTTCTCCATCTCGATTGCGCCTTGCTCGGGGCCGAATTGCAAGGCGAAGAGCTACATCTGCAGACGTCGCGCGGTGCGTTTACAACGGATTTTGTGATCTCCGCGACCGGTTTCCGCAATGATTTTACTGACCGGCCTGAACTATCGGAACTGGCAGCTCATATCGCGCTCTGGCGCGACCGCGGTGATTTTCCAACCGACCTGCCTGCTGATGGTCCCTTAGGGCAAGCCCCCGATCTTGCTCCTGATTTCAGCTTTATCGAGAAAAGCGAAGGTCGCTGCCCGGCTCTGCGCAGAATTCACTGCTTCAATGATGCCGCGATGCTTAGCATGGGCAAGGTGTCGGGTGATATTCCGGCGGTAAGCGTGGGTGCACGTCGTCTGGGGGAGGCAATCGTCGCGCAGTTCTTTACCGAGGATATCGACGCCCAGTTTGCAAGGCTTCAGGCCTACGACAAGCCCGAGCTTCTAGGCGATGAATACAGCGCAACAACTCACCTGCCGGACATACCGGAGGATGGCTGCCCCCTTTGATTGAGTAGAACCTAAACGGTAGACCAGCGCGAAATGAATCGCTGTGGTTGGACCATAAGACTGCGGATTTGATGCATAAAGCTACCAAACGGCAGTCAACATGGGAAACCCAACACACTGAAGTGTCTAGGTCGACACACTGTCTCAAAATATCAATGTAAGTTGGCTGGTAGCTCTCTGGGACGCCTCATTGACTGCCAGCAACTTCGAAACACAAGGTTTATGTAAAGACACTTTAAGCGGGCGCCTTCTGCGGGCCGAATTCATCCCTCGCGAGATACCTCTAAGCCGATAGTTCTCTGCAAATGTTCGTATCATGTTTCTAACGCGACATGATACGACAATTAGGGCGGGAAGCCAACTGGCAGCGAAGCGTCTGCCGCATTTAGTCAGAGCCGTCATCCACTTACCCCGAAGAAATGCTGCCTAAAAATCGACTAGAAGGGAGGATATTGTTGAAAACTCCGTCTAGTTTCTGCTGCAGGCTACGATGCAGAATTTCTTTCTGCCAACGTCCAGATTTCACCGCCAAACGAGGGATTTTGGCCAAGCGGGACAATAATCGTTCCACGGAATCGGACCACCTCGAGCCCGCTCGACTGTTTTCAACAGCATCGGCGGGAAACAATTCTTCGCTGTGTCGTGGGCCATCGTCTGCTTAGCGGAGGCGCTGCAGCATTGCGAATGAAGGCTGAAGGTTGGATCTGCGCTTGATGCACTGTTGGGTGCGGGCCTCGGTTGGGGGTAGCATCATATGCCCCGTGCGACCCTCGCCTTTCGAGTCGCGCTGAGCTTCATGCCAGGAGAGACTAGCCTCTCCTCGGGCCCGATCCAGGCATAGGCCAAAAGGCAGGGGTCCAGTTCGCCCGTGGTGATCCGGTGCTCAAGGCCCGGCCGGTTCAGAATGAGTGACCCGGGCGCATGGACGGCGGCGTCATTCTCGGACCAAGACCCGGCGACCGAGATGTAGCTTTCCTCGATCTCATCATGGCTATGCTGAGGATAGGTTGTGTTTGGCGCAAAAAGCACAAAGCCCAGCACCAGCTTTTCGGCCCGAACAGGGCCGCGCGGTCCCAGAATTTCGCAATAGGCATATTTCCGCGCCAGCGCCTTTGGCACCTTCTGGTATCCGTACTCCCAAGTGAGCTGATCCTTCACCCGCGAAAGTGCACGGGTCACCCCCTGCACCGCGCCGCGCTCACCGAGGTCTAGCGCCCGGTAGAGATGGGCCGTGACTGGCTTGGCTTCCGCAGGGCGTAGGCTGAGCTCGGGATTTGCGTCGATGATCAAGGACAGCCCATCCCGCACGCGCTTGCGGTGCGCACGGATCAGTCGGCTCCCTCCTGCAGACCCGTGTCGGTAAAGCGTATCGAATTCACGCAGTAGGTAATACCAGCTGGGGCATTCCTGCAGGCGCAGCGTCTCTATGCCTGCGGTGAAGGGTGGGTTCATTTCGCTCATCCTAGAGCCTCATGCGCTAATCGGAACGACGATTCGGCCGCGTACGGCGCCGTCAAGAAATTGCCGCGCGGTGTCGATCACCTCGGCAAAGGGCACTTCAGTGATCATCTCCTCGAGCTTGCCAAGGTCGAGATCGCGCGCCAGCCGCGACCATGCCTCGAGCCGGTCGGGTTTGGGGCACATGACGCTATCAACCCCGGCAAGCGTCACGCCGCGCAGGATGAAGGGCGCGACAGAAGCGGGCAGATCCATGCCTGCCGCTAGGCCGCAAGAAGCGACGGCACCGCCATATTTTATCATCGACAGCATATTCGCCAACACAGTGCTGCCCGCGACATCAATGCCGCTGGCCCAGCGTTCTCTGGCAAGCGCGCGCGTCTTTCCGGTCAGTTCGGTGCGGTCAATCACCGAAGCGGCCCCAAGCCCGCGCAGATACTCCGTCTCGGCAGGTCGACCGGTCACCGCCACAACCTCGTAGCCTCCGGCCGCAAGCAAGGCCGTGGCGACACTGCCGACGCCGCCCGCAGCGCCGCTGACGACGATCTCGCCCTTGTCGGGTGTTACCCCCTGCCGCTCCAGCGCCATCACACAGAGCATCGCGGTGTAGCCCGCTGTGCCGATCGCCGCCGCCTGCCTCGGATCTATCGCCGCCGGCAGAGGGATGAGCCAATCGCCCTTGACCCTTGCCCGTTCGGCCAGCCCGCCCCAGTGGGTCTCGCCCACGCCCCAACCGTTGAGCATGACCCGATCGCCGGGCTTGAAGTCAGGGTGGCTGCTTTCGGCGACGGTGCCGGAGAAGTCGATGCCGGGCACCATCGGAAACCGGCGTACGACAGGGGAGGCCCCGGTGATCGCTAAGGCGTCTTTGTAGTTCATGGTCGAATAAGCGACATCAACAAGAACGTCACCTTCAGGCAGCTGCGCATCCGGGACGTCTTGCAGCGAAACGATTTGCTTCTCCTCAGGCTTTTCGATCAAAATTGCCTTCATTTTCGTATCCTTTCAGGTGTCTAAAGTCTCAGCTTCAATCAGGCGGAGGAATGTGTCCGCAAAGCGGCGCAGGGGATCTGGGCGCAACTCAAGCTTGGCGCGCAGCACGGCGCCCTCCCAGCCGATCCAGAAGGTCTCCGCTAAGACCATTGGGTCGTGATGCGGCACGATCATGCCCTGCGCCTGGGCCATACTGAACAGTCGTGCCGTACGGGCCTGCCAGTCTTCCAGAACATCGGTGACCGCAGCGCGAAACTCGTCAGGGAGCGCGCCCATTTCCTGACCCAGATTGCCCATAAGGCACCCCCGCCGGAAACCGTGCCGTGCCATCCCCGCTTCGGCCCGTGCCGTGAAAATGCGGAGCCGGTTGAGCGGCGCGTGCTCTTCGTCCAGGAACGCCCGCTCGATCTGCGTGGTGAAATAGGTGTTGTAGGCTGCAACGAGGGCCAGTCCGAAATCGGCCTTGCTATCAAAGTGGTGATAGAAGCTGCCCTTGGGTACACTAGCTGCCTTGAGGATCTCGTCGATCCCGACCGAAGAATACCCCTTTTCTGTGAGGTGCTCGAGCCCGGCGCGGATCAGTTTTTGGCGGGCCTCGGACGCATCCGGTGCGCCGCGCGGCCGGCCACGGCGGGGCTTTTTCTCGGCGGATGGAAGAGGGACAATTTTGGTCATGGCATCATTATTAGACAGATCAGTCTAATAATTCAATACCTGCTTGAGCAGAGTGTCCAAACTGACCCGAGAGCCTCTGCTGGTCTAGCGACCCCGCAGCAAAATCAAGCCTCTAAAAGTACGGTTACTTATTCTGGGTTGATCACCGTATTGCTTCCAGTCGGGCTACAGCGTTAGGGGATCGCCTGAGCAAAGACGTGAACGATTCCAGCGTTTCGCGCTCGCCCGCGGAGCCACTGCAGCTTGTGCAGCCAACGACCGATAGGTTCAAAACTACCGAAATTGGTCTACTAAATCGTGCGGCCAATGCTAGCGCTGGTCTGGTTTGGAGAAGCAGCGCCACAGCGAGGCCCAACTTGGCGAAGGTCGGCTTTGGTGAAGGATTTTCGATGCGGGCCGTGGCGTAACGTTTCCTAGCGGTGCTTCGTCGGCCCGCGTTGGAAATCTTCTCAAGGTGGAAGCCGCGGTGGCTAGGTGCTGTCTATGGGGAAAGTGAGTTGATGTTTCCGGCGACGGCGCAGCTTGGTAGGCATTTCGAGGGCTGTCGGCCGTTCTCGATGGTGCCCTGATCCGCCCCACTGATGGTGTTTGGTCTCAGATGGCGCATTCCGTCGGAGGTTCGTGGGCGCGGCACCGCGTAGGGCAATGCTGAGCCAATCCTGGATGATGGCAAGATCTGGGGTAATGTTCGTGACAGTGATGAACGTTTCATCATGCGGCCAGCTCCCGTGGCGGTGCGCGCGACATTGGTTTCTGGCCGCCGCGGAAGATTTCGATGATGCGCATCGGGCCGCCGCAACATGGGCACGGTTCGCGCAAGGTGAGATGTGCGGGTTCCTTCGGATCCTGCGCTTCTCGTTTGGGCGTACGCTGCCCGAGCAGGTCGCGGATACGGGCGATGGTGGCCTTGCGTGTCGTGCTGGCCAGCAGGCCATAGCGGCGGATGCGATGAAAGCCGTCCGTGAGCACATGCATCAGGAAACGGCGAATGAACTCCAACGTCGACAGGCGCATGATCTTCTGCTTATCACCTGACTTGACGCGATGTGTGTAACGGCTCAGGTAGGCGAGCACCGCCTCGGGGCCACCAAAAGGTGGCTTAGCATAAACGACCCATCCGGCTTTGCGGAAAGGGGCGAGCCAAGCGGCAAACGCATCTATCTGCGTCAGTCTTTCCAGATCTCTGTAGAAGGCCAGCTCCCCGGCGCGATGCAAGGCCTGTAGTCCGCCGAGGAATGAGCGTCAGAACAGGCGCGACAGCACCCTGACATTCAGAAAGAACCCGGGCTTTCAGGCAACCCATCCTGTGCCATCCGACGAGCGCCCTCCGCCCGGTACGATCATGTGGATGTGGGGGTGATGCATCAGCGCCGATCCCTAGGTGTACAGAACGCTGGTCATGCCAACCCGGGCACCGAGGCGCTTGGGATCGGCGGCGATGGTCATCACCGTCTCCGCGGAGGCGCGAAACAGTAGGCTGTAGATGGCCCTTTTGTTCCAGAAGGCGATCTGAACGATCTTCGCCGGGAGGGTGAAGACGACATGGAAATACTCTACGGGCAACAGGTCCTCTGCACGCGCCGCCATCCAGTCCCGCGCCGCTGGCCCTTGGCATTTCGGGCAATGGCGGTTCTTGCAGGAATTGTAGGCGATATGATGGTGGCCACACTTAGCGCAGCCCGCCACATGCTCGCCGAGAGCCTCGGTTCGGCAGGCTTCGATGGCTGACATCACCTTGAGCTGGGCCAGGCTGACATGTCCCGCATTGGCCCGCCGCCACGCAGAACCATGGGCGCGAAAGATGTCAGCGATCTCCAGCTTTGGCCAACGCACCCCGCTGCCCAGTCACTCCAGACTTCGCTTCACGGCGTGGTCCTGCAACTTGGCCAGCATCTCGTAAGGGCTGACCGTGTCACGGATCGTCTTGGTGGCGACATGGGTGTACTGCGCCGTCGTCGTGAGCTTGGCGTGGCTGAGCAAGACCTAGATCACCCGTACATCCGCATTGGCTTCAAGCAGGTGTGTCGCGAAGCTGTGCCTCAGGGTGTGCAAGGTTGCGGTCTTATTAACCCCGGCCATAGTCTTGGCCAACGTGAAGGCCCGGTTCAACTGACGTGGTGAGATCGGGTTGATCTTGGGCTTTCCGGGGAAAAGCCAGCCTTCAGGCGGTGCTTCACGCCAACAGTCTCGGAAAAGTTCAAGCAAACCCGGAGACAGCATCACTTTGCGGTCCTCCCGCCCCTTTGCCCTGCTCGACATGGATCAGCATCCGGTCGCTGTCGATATCGCCGATCTTGAGATTGCAGACCTCGTTCGAGCCCAAACCGTCCCGGGGACGGTTTGCCGCGTTCCGTGGACCGTTTCTCACCCCGCAGACCTGCACCATAGGAAATGCTGAGAGTGGCCCGATACGTCAGCCCGGGCCCGGGAGCCGCCATCAGGATGTTCGATACCTCCTCGATGCTTAACACCACCAGCAACTTCCGCGGCTGTGTACGGAACTGCATGTGGCGCTTCATGTCCTCGCGCCCGCAGGTTATGCCGAAGAAGAACCGAAGCGCGACGATCCGTACGTTGAACGTGCCGGCCGTGACCCCGATATCAGTCATGTGCAGCTGGTAAGCGCGCAACTCCTCAGTTGTAACGGTGTCTGGTGAATGCCCCAAGAACTGGGCAAAATCCTTAATAGACCAGATGTGAGACTTCTGCGCCTTCTCGCCCATCCCTCGAATGCGTATGTCTTCAATCATCCGCGCCTGTAGCGGCGAAATCCTCTCCTCGGTCATGGAAACCTCCTGTCTGTCGATTGAGAGGCCTCAATCGACAGACAGCAGCCGCCATTCCCAAATGCACAGGGTGGCGATCAGTCCCGAACATACGCCACAGGCGCCAATGCCGCGCGAGCGGCTTCGTCTTTGGGCCGGACACCACGCGCATCCTGCACCTAGCACTAAAAGAAGCTTAGGGCCTTTGCACCGTGGCAGAGGTCATTATCGTGAGGAGTGTTCAAGTACCTAGCCCGCACGTTTTGATTGCCTTCTCTCACGCGTATTCTGCAACGAACCGCAACTTGTAGCCCTCGACGACCAACTCTTTTGCCCGCTCGATCTTCGTTCCGAAATGCGTGGTACGCCAGTTCTTTGATGCCGTTGAGGATATGAAAACGTAGTCCGTTCCGCGCACGACTGAATAGCCCTGCGTTTCTTAGACGCCATCGTGTCTCAGTTGCTGCTGCTTTTCGAAGTCGACGGGCGACAGCATCCCGTTCCGGGCGTATTTACGCTTCGGGTCGTAGAACATTTCTATGTAGCCGAACACATCCTGCCTGGTTTCTTCGCGTATCCGGTAGGTCTGTCGCCTGATCCGATCTCGCTTCAGCAGATTGAAGAAGCTCTCCGCAACTGCGTTGTCATGGCAGTTTCCGCGGCGGCTCGTAGAATACTCCAGATTGTGTGCCCGAAGAAATGCGGCCCAGTTCATGCTGGCGAATTGGCTGCCCTGGTCCGAGTGGATCAGAACCTTTTTCTTGGGCTTTCTCCGCCACGTCGCCATCAGCAGCGCTTGCAGGACAACATCTGTCGTCTGGCGGCTCTGCTCTGCATCGCCCAGCCGACGACACGACGCGAGAACAGATCGATGACCACGGCCAGATAGGCGAAGCCTTCCTGCGTGCGGGTGTAGGTGATGTCGGTGACCCATACCTTGTCCGGCGCTCCCACATCAAACTGCCGGTCGAGCGTGTTGTCGACGACGACCGAAGGCTTCCCGCCGTACTTACCCGGTTAACGTTTGTAGCCGATCTGCGCATTGATGCCGGCCAAGCTGGTCAGGCGGGCGACCCGGTTCAGGCAGAGGCTTTCGCCCTGCTCGAGAAGGTCGTCATGCAGCTTGCGGTGGCCGTAGACCTTGCCGCTGTCCACCCTCGCCTCCTTCAGCATCTCGGTCTGCCGCTTGTCTTCTTGGGCTCGCCTGCTCAACGGTGCCTTCAGCCAAGCATAGAACCCGCTCGGCTCTATGCGCAAGCAGCGGCACATGGCACTGATAGAGAACTGTCCGTGATGCTCGGCCACGAACACGTATCTCACTTTGCATCACTGGCGAAATACGCGGTCGCCTTTTTTAGGATATCCCGCTCCTCCGTCACCCTCAGGAGCTCGCGCTTCAACCGACGGATCTCGGCCACCTTCCCATTGTCACCGGATGACGCCTTCGCGAACTTCTTCTTCCAAGCGTAAAGGGAATACGCGCTGACCTCCAGACGCTCGGAAACTTCCCTGACCGGGTAGCCCCTCTTCGTGATCTGGGCGACGGCATCTCGCTTGAATTCGTCGCTGAACTTGGTGCTGCTCATCATGGCCTCCTTGCCTCAAAACTAGCAAAGAAGGCGTCCACGATACACGGGGCTACGCGGACGGTTTTTCCTACCTCACCACCACAACGCTCGATCTCTCGGATGATGAAGCTGCAGGTTCCCATTCTCATGAGGCCCGTCAGAACAAAGCACTTACCTGCAAACTCGATGAGTGTCGGGTCTGAGAGCGGTTCGTCCAGCTGTGCGGTGTTGCCGATATTTGGAACTCCCGTATCTACTAAACTTCACCGACCAGCGACGAGATTCATTGCCGGATTTCCTCTACTTCGTCAGCGCTCAGGACTCGGTCCGCCATCGCGGCTTCAGCCGCACGCCAGAGATCCCGATATACCCGTGAGGAGGTCAGCGTATCGCTGGATCTGATCCTTGCGAGTATGGCGTCGGCTTCCTCGGGGAGGATCACCCCATCACAAAGGATACCAGCGCAAAACCCGAGGAACTCGTTCACTTCGTCTCGCTCGCTGTACAGCGCCGCGGTCTGGATCTCACTCCTCTTAATGGCGATCACGTTTGCCAACGAAGCCATCAAGTCATTTTGGCCGAAAAAGCATCACGCGCGTATGTCTTCGGCCAAGTCAGACGCATCAGGATCGTTGATAAATGCCGCGAACTTGTCGGCTTCAGCGAGAATTGCGGTCTCCTCACCGAACTCAATCGCGTGAGATGAAAGGGCACCTTCGAGGAAACTGATCCAGTATACCTAACGCTTTCTATCAATCGCTCCTTCTTGGATACGGTCGATGTCTGCCCTGGTTTTCGGGGCAGATGAAGGTGACGAAATCTTGGAACGTGCTTTGTCAGAGAGTGAGATGAAAGAACCTTTTGGCTGTGAATGATCCAGCGTAAGCACAGATATCTGACTGAAGCAAACATTTTCCAGGATCGATGTTAGTCACGTAGCCTTAGCGATAAACCGCGATCCGTGATCAGATATTTCATGCTGATGTGAACGGCGACTTTAGAGGACCTGCACTGCGGAGCTCGGCCATGGGCCGAACGGCAGGACAGGGCGGCTGGTGGCCGTGGGTTTGGTGCTGCGCCGTTATGCTAGTGCTAAGTTGCTCCTGATGATCAAATGGCCTTATCTCGGCGATTCTGTGAGCGTTTTCCGAGCGGCCTCCTCTGTAGCTGCCGAGCGAGACACCCCCTTTAGGCAATTCGATTAAAGCCGGACGCGCGCTCCCGCGCGGTTGCACGGCAGTCAACTGGCAGGAGCATCGGAACTGACACCAAACGCCCCCTGTATCCTTCGTCCGTGTAAGGACGTGTTCGTTCAGGGAGCCGCCCACGCGAGAAACCCCGCACCAATTTCCGGAACCCAGACCGGACAGGGCATCACTATGAAAGAGGGCAACATATAGCGGATTATCGATGCTCCGGCTGCGGTTTTGTCGAGGCGGCGGAGCGCATGATCGTGACCCGTCGTGGCACCGAGCCAAGCCATGCAGCAACATCACGCCGTACCAAAGCTGCTGCCCGTCCCGACAGTAGCCACAAGTGCCGTGGTAATCGTGGGACCGATGCCGGGGATCTCCACCTCTGCTCAGGAGGATAACACTGGATTGGTGGGAAGGCAGTTCATCCCTTTAGTTCCGTGGCGCTCGCGTCCGGTACGGCCTACACCTCGAAACTTGGGCCCGTACGGCAAGCCGCTGCCCTGAAAACCAAGAAGAGCCGCACCGAAAATCATCCGGGCGGCTCTAAGTGTGAGTTCTGGCGAACACTGTGTTTGGTTGACGGGGCCTCTTCTATCGGAAGCTCCCCGTCGGTTCATGACTTTCTACGACGTAGCAGTACTAGGGCCAGCAGCAAAACGATCACTACAGCACCAATCCCCATGAGAAGGCGGACCATTTGCAGCAGGTTCGGAGACGGGCCACCGGCACGAACCTGAGCCACATCGCTGGCGTCAACGTCGAAGGATCGGTGGCCGAACTGCGTCGATGCGTAGTTGGTCAGCTGCGCGATTTCTTCATCGGTAAGACTGTTGAAGCTATTCACCTGGGTACCGAAGGGCGGCATGAAGACATGCCCTTCGTCAGTGTTGCGATCAACTCCGTTCAGCACCGCCGCGATGAAATTCGACGCATTGGACCCAGTGGTAGCCGAATTGTGGAAGAGGCTGGGGTAATACTGGTCCTTCGTCCCGGTCCCGTTGATGCCATGGCAGGAGGCGCAGTTCGCCGAATAGACTTGCGCCCCGGCAGCCAGGCCGGAGGGGGCCGTATCGAGACCGCGGAAGGAAGCGGTCATGTTGCCCGGTTGCCCCTGGTCGAACCGTCCCTCTTTTTTTGCGCCAGAAGAGGCAGGCACATCCGCTAGGTAGGTGGCGATCGCCTCGAGATCCTCGGTCTTCAGCTTCGAGAAGCTGTGTTCGACCGCCTCTGCCATGCTGCCGCCGGCTTGGGCCCGCCCTTCGGCGCGGCCGGTCTGCAGATAGGAAATGATCTCGTCTTTGGACCAGCTGCCGATGCCTGTCTCCGGATCGGAGGTAATATCGGGGGCGTACCACGCGCCCACTTGCGCCCCGGCGAGGAACTTGTCATCCAGCTCCTGCATCAGGGCACCGCGAGGCGTGTGGCAGGTCGAGCAGTGCGCCGCGCCCTGCACGAGGTAGGCACCCCTGTTCCAAGCGTCGGTTTTCGACGGATCAGGCTGATAGGTGGCCGTATCGCGGAACAGCAGGTTCCAGCCCACCATTGACGCCCGGATGTTGAACGGGAACGGCAAGCTGGTCTGGGCACTGGGTTCTTCGACCGGCTCTACACCCCGCATGAAATAGGCATATAGCGCATGCATATCTTCGTCGGTCAGCTTCGCGAATGCAGTGTAGGGCATTGCAGGATACAGGTTTGCCCCGTCAGCGCGCACGCCGCGTCGTACCGCGTCGGAAAACTGAGCCTCGGTATAGGACCCGATACCGTAGGTCTTGGACGGCGTGATGTTAGTCGCGACGATGTCCCCCACCGGAGAAGCGATCACATGGTTGCCCGCAAAGGGTTTG
The DNA here is from genome assembly GCF_040297545.1 of Thioclava kandeliae. Taxonomy (NCBI): domain Bacteria; kingdom Pseudomonadati; phylum Pseudomonadota; class Alphaproteobacteria; order Rhodobacterales; family Paracoccaceae; genus Thioclava; species Thioclava kandeliae. The sequence continues at coordinate 31,316 of NZ_JAYWLC010000014.1, read as the reverse complement.
TCGGCGTTACCGGTGTGGCAGGCCACGCAGTCCGACGCCGTCGCGATATAGCGTCCCCGTTCAGTCAGGTCATCCTGCGCTGAAGCGCTTCCGGCCAGCAGTACCGCACCGAGGGAAAGCGAAATGAGATGAATTTTCATCAGGCGCCTTTCGCCTCCGAGATCAGGGCCTCGGCGGCACGGAAGGCCAGGGAGGTCATGGTGATGGTGCTGTTGCCGCAGGCGGTCGAGGCCATGGCACCACCCCCTGGCAGGTAGAGGTTCTGGTGATCGTGGGTCCGGCAGACCGTATCGACGACGCTGTCGGCCGGGTTCTTGCCCATGACGGTGCCACCCATAAGGTGCTTGGAAGTTGAGAATTCCATTCCTGCAGACTTGAAATCGGTGGCGCCGATGGCCTCTGCGATCTGCTTCACGATGGGTTCGGCGTAGTCCCGGGCCGAGCGGCGCGTGTAATCACCTACATCCCAGTAGACGCTGGGGCGTGGCAGTCCAAAGGCGTCCTTGTTGGCCGACAACGTCAGGCGGTTGTTAGGATCGGGCAGCATCTCGTAAGCGGCCACTACGGAAACGGTGCAGGCAGTCAGACGACGGATTTCCTCGTCCAGAGCCCGGCCGACCTTGCCGGTCTTCAATGCGCGTTGCGCGATGTAGCGGTTGCGGGCGAAGTTGTTCATGCGGAAGTAAGCGCCTGCATGTTCGCTGCGGAACGCCCCTTGCGAGGTCTCCATGATGCCGCTGTTCACCACCGGCCCCTGGCCCAGCCAGTAGGGTTCCGTCGTGGTGAATGTGTAGCCCTGCTGCGGGTGGTCCATGATGTTGCGCCCCACTTGGTCGGAGGAGTTCGCCAGGCCGTTCGGGTTGCGATCATCGGCGGACATCAGCATCAGCTTGGGGGTCTCGATACCGTTGCAAGCCACGACGAAATGCTCGCCCGTCACGCGATGGCTTTCGCGATTACGGTCGTAGTAGTGAACTGCGGCGATCTGGTTCCCCTCGGTGGTCTCGACCTTGTAGACGACGGAATTGTCGAGGATGGTTGCCCCCTTGGCTTCCAGCCGGTTCAGCGCGGTGGCCGCGTCGTATTTCGCTCCGATCGGACAGACGGGGACACAGTTGTTGTTGGCGCAGCACGCCGGGCGATCATCGTAAGGGGTGCCGGAGTTTCGTGCCTGAGCGACCGGCAGGTTCCGCAGGCCCATCTTCTCACCGATGACGCGCGTGAACTTCTGTTCCCCTTGGCTCATCGGTAAGTGCGGCATGGGATAGTCCATCGACCGCGGACGGCGCGGCCATTGATCCAGCGGGTCGGAGGGGCCACAGATGCCAAGCGTACGCTCGGTCTTGTTGTAGTAGGGGTCGAGATCTTCGTAGCTGATCGCCCAATCGCGCCCCACGCCATAGAGGCTTTGAAGCTGCATGTCCTCGGGCGTCAACCGCCAGCAGGTGCCAGCCCAATGCCAAGTAGAGCCACCGGCATAGCGCACGTAAGTCGGATCATATGTGTTGGGGCCTGTACTTTCGAGGTACTCCTGCCCCGGATAGGGATGCTGTGCCATGTCGGTAGGGAAATAGGCGGCCGTCGCGGCAGGCTTGGCCCCCAGGGGTAGGTTGCGGTAGCGCTCGACGATCTCGGAGCGCGTGACACGGGGGCCGGCCTCGATCATCAGGACTTCGAGTCCGGCGTCGAGGCATTCCTCGGCGATCACGACACCGACGACGCCGGTGCCGACAATCACAACTTGAGAAGATGTGGGCATGGGAAACTTTCGGGGGAACTGATGAAGGGTCAAAACTGCGGCAGGTCGGCCAGCGGGAAGAGCTCGCGGCCCCAGCTATTCGGTGCGGAAAACCCGAAGGTCGGGATCGGCACCATGTCGAGGGTCGGCCGGTAGAGCAGCGCTTCCTCATAGGTGAAGAGCGTCGCGTCGCTGTCCCCGGAAGAGGAGCCCGTGTACCACGCGGCAATCACCCAATAGGCAAAATCGCGTAGCGGACCCTCCGGGAGGTCTTCGAAGAAATCTTCGACACGGGAGGAATTTCGGGCTGTTGCCGCGTCCGAAATCTGTTCGAGTATTTCGTCAAGGTCGGGGTAGCTGGCTGCGGCAAAGGCGGCGATGCGCGCGCCGGTCGCCGGATCGAGCTCATGGTTCACCAACATTTTGGAAACGTTCTGAAAGGCGCTTACGGTGCTGGCGTCTGAGGCGGCCCAAAGCGGGGCCGAAGTGCTGGCTACACCCAAGGCGGTGGCGCTTCCAAACAGGAAGCTGCGTCGCCCCAGGCGGGAAGAAGATTGGAACATTGGCAATGAAACCTCGGGGGTTGCAGGCTTGCGTGCCGGACATGTGGTGCACGGCCGCATGAGATGAGTGCAGTCGGTATTCCTTGACTGATCATAAGGCAAATCGTAATAAATTAATCATCGATAAGCAGGACAAATCAATATGCTGCCCCCCATTCGCCAGCTGGAAGCTTTCTTGGCCGTGGCCGAGGCGCGCTCCTTTCGCTTGGCAGCAGACAGAATGGGTATGTCACAGCCTGCTTTGTCGCAAAACATTGCCCAGCTGGAAGCGCACCTTGAGACCACGCTATTTCTGCGTAGCACCCGTTCGGTCCGACTGACCGCCGAAGGGGAGGAGCTGCGTGGACAACTGCAAACGCTGCTGCCCGCGCTGCGCGATGCGCTCGACCGGACGCGCAGCTTCGGTCAGGAAGACGGCACGTTACTAAGGTTGGGTTTCCTGGCTTCGGCGGCCGTGAAGTACCTGCCCTACGCGCTCCAGCAGTTCAGGGCGGAATTTCCCAAGGTGATCGTGCATGCGCGCGATGACACGGCGGAAGGCCTTTTTGCGGCTGTTAATGACGGGAAACTTGATCTGGCTGTAACCAGCTTCCTTCCGCATAAGAACCTCCAGGTGGAGTTCAAGTTGTTCCGAGCTGATCCTTTTGTTGCAGTCCTTCGACGGGACCACCCGCTAAGTAAGAGGGAAGAGGTGACCTGGGCAGAGCTTCTTGCATATGATTTCATCGGCGCCAACAGCGGCAGCGGAACCAGGCTTGCAACGGATGAGGCGATGCGTGCGATCAATAGACCGGCGCGCACCTCAATGGATTTTAATCACTACACAGCAGTCGCCGCGATGATTGAGGCAGGCATGGGTGTCAGCGCTCTTCCGACGGTCAACTGTCCCGCCGAAGATCACCCGGCACTCTGTACGCGTCCTCTGACTTCTCCGGCTGTCACACGGGACCTGGGTATCCTGACACCAAGCCGTGACGGCGCGATTTCTCACATAGTGCAGCGGTTTCAGGCTCACCTGATTGCGTCTGTTGAAATTGCCCATCGGGATGATCGGCCCGGCGCGGGAGCCGCTGTCGCGGCGAAATGGCCCCGGGAGGGCCATTCCAATCCGTGAGTTAGTGGCTCGCGGGCATAGGAACGATCAACACATCCTCATCCGGGCACATCTGGCTGTGATACTGGGTCATGGCGTCGGCCGAGCGGAAGTGCTTGTACTCGCCAGACGACGATGTGAACACCGGCTCTTCCGTCTCGTCGGGAAAGATACCCATGACGACCCAGACGGCTTTGCCGTTCGAAGGGGCTTTATGAGGTTCGTAGCGCAGGCGGCCTCCGCGTTTGATGAACTGGCGCACCCTGTTACCGAGGAACAGGGCGCGCTTCGGTTGTTGGACATCTTCGCTCGATTGGTCCATTTGCACCTCCTTTTTGGTCCGTCTGCGTCAAGCCGCAGCGTGAGTGACCGGCGGTGCAACGGGTCGTGTCGGCTCGCCGCTCGGGAAGAAGCGGTTGGCTGAGAATGTGACGCTGGCTCGAGGTAAGAAGCCCATGATGCCGGTCTTCGAGGCCTCGCTGAGATAGACGCGAAAAACGGTCATCTTGGGCATCCACCACTATGAACCAAGCGTGGACATGCGACTACAATTCAGCTTCAAATTTCCGCTGGGTCGATGTGGGACGGACGGTTGAGGGTGAGCGGCTTTCCAGCCTGGAATGAAGCGACCTTGGGAGCGGAGTTTCAGGCCGGAGCAGGCCCCGAACGAGACCCTAAGTATCGAGAGAGGGGCCTGTGGGAAACCGCGGCGGGGTTCGGGCGAATCCCGCGCGGGTCCGGGACCGCGTACCGAGGTTCCGGCCGCCGCCCTCTGCGCGGACGAATGGTCGCCCAGCGGCCTCCGTCTCGGCCACAGGTCCGGCCCGTATTTCGCGTTCAATTCGAATTAGGGCTTCGCAGGTGTCTGACGTCAGCGCCTTGTGATCCCTGCTTCTTTTGGATGGCTTCAGAACCGACTTGCTCGTTCGCGAGGCTGCGGAGTTTTCAGCTCGTGGCAGCTGCACTCGCCCCGTCCCGCCATCTGGATCGCTGTTTTAAGCGCGAGCTCCGAGGCCACGCGTGACAGGCTGGGCAGCACGCCGTCTTGCAAAAGCGTGCCGCGGTTGCGGTCCATATAGTCATTGAAGCCGGCGGTGACGAAGGCGAGCGGTACGAAACAGGCGCCGATCTCGCGCGACAGCGTGGCCTCCGGCGCGATCGAGTGGTTCATTACATCGGCCCCCATCGAGCGGAAGGCAAGCGCTTCGGCCGGTGTGGTCAGTCTGGGGCCATAGGCATGGGCTGCCACCAGACCCTGCTCGATCCCGTGGATGCGGCATTGGGCAGGCCAGATCTCGCGCGCGGCCCCGACCAGCACCTCCGAGCATTCGGCACAGACAATCGCCTTGCCCGAGGCATCAAAGCTCTGGCGCCCCGGCAGAAGCGAATAGGGGGTCTGGGTCAGTTCGATGATATCGGCATTGATCACCAGATCTCCGGGCTGGATGGCCTTGTTGAGCGCACCAATGGTCGAGCAGGCCAGAACCTGCCGCACACCCGCTTCTTGAAGGACCCAAAAGGCACGGCGGTGGCAGCTATGGTCGATCTCGTGGCGCGGATTGCCATGCGAATACATGCAAAGCGCACGGTAGGTCTGACCATCGGGCGTCACCGAGCCGTCAAATTCCAGCAGCTTCCAGTTATCCGAGCAGCCCCAAGGCGTCATGAAGCTCAGATCGCGTTCAATGACTGAGACGCCTTCGACACCGATATCTTCGGGGATGGCAAGGCCCCAATTGGCCGAACCGGTGATGAGGGCAAGCTTGACTTGCGGGATGGCGTGGCTCTGGCCAGCGGAGAGGGGAGCGTGTTCGGTCATGGAATGTGCTTTCATTTGGAGCGTATCGCGTTGACGATCAGCACAACGCTGATCACGACCACGCTCCAGAGTGTGGAAATAGCGGCGATCGTCGGGTCGATCTGGTCACGCAGCGACATGAACATCAGCTTGGGCAGCGTGGCGCTGTCGCCTGCCGCGATGAAAATCGAGATGACCGCCTCGTCGAGCGAGGTCAGGAAAGCCATGAGCGCGGCCGTCATCAGCGTGAAGCTGAGCTGGGGCAGAAGGATATGGGTAATGGCACGGATCCAGCCTGCTCCCATCGAGCGCGCCGCATTGACCTGCCCCCAGTCGAAACGTGTGACAGCCGGATGCAGCACGATCACCGTAACCGGAAGCGCCAGCACCACATGCCCGATCAGCACCCCGCGCAGTGTTCCGATCAGTCCGAGATTGGCCAGCACGAAGAACAGGCCGATCGCGAGAAGAATGCCCGGAATGACCGAGGGCGAGAGGATGTAAGTATAGAGGGTTTTCGAGGTCAGCCCCCCCAGCCGGTTCATCGCGATTGAGGTCATCAGGCTGATCGGAACGGCGATGGCGGCGGTCAGCACGCCCAGCACAAGCGAGGTGCGCAGCGCATGCATCCACGCGGTCGAGCCGAAGAAGCTGTCATACCAGCGCAGCGAGAAGCTGCGGGGTGGGAATTGCAGAAGATCCGAGCCCGAGAAAGAGAGCGGCACCACAATAAGGGTCGGCAGGATCAGAAAGATCAGGATCAGAGCGGCAAAGATCCACAGACCGATCTTGAAGCCGCGATTGTCGAACGCGTCAAGCATGGCGCGCCTCCTTGTGTTTGCGGGCCCGCACGATGGCAAATCGCAGCGCTGCGATGGTTCCGGCCAGCAGGGCCACCAAGATCAGCAACAACATCCCTAGTGCAGAGGCCGCGCCCCAATTCTGGAAGGTCGAGAGCGTGCGCTCGATACGGATCGCGATCGGGTTGACCTGTCCGCCACCGAGAATGGCCGGTGTGATGAAGAACCCGAGTGTGTAGATGAACACGATCATCGCCCCCGAGCGGATCCCGCCCGATGCAAGCGGCAGTACCACCGTGAACAGCGTGCGTGGCAGCGATGCTCCCATCGAGGCGCTGGCGCGGATCGTATTGGCGTCGATATCGCGCAAAGCGGCATAGGCAGGCAGAACGAAGAGCGGCAGCATGAAATGGACCATGCCGATCAGGGTGCCCGTGAAGTTATAGACAAGGTTGAGCGGCGCATCGGTCAGACCCAGCGCCTGCAGCGTCTGGTTGACCAGACCGTCGCGGCGCAGCAGCACGAGCCAGCCATAGGTCCGCACAAGGATCGAGGTCCAAAGCGGCAGCATCAGCACGATCAGCAGACGGTTGGCGACACGCTGCGAGGCCGAGGCCAGCGCCAGCGCCAGCGGCAGACCAAGCACGATGCACAAGGCAAGTGTGGCCGCCGAGAGCTCGACGGTGCTCCACACGGCTTTCCACGTCAGATCGGAGCTGAGCAGCTTGCTCCAGTTGTCAAGTGTGGGAGTGCCGCGCAGGGTCAGGAAACTCTGGCGCAGGATCCACAAGATGGGCAGCATTGCACAGAGCCCGACAAGGATCAGTGCGGGCAGAGAAAGCGAGAGGAAGAAGGTGTTCTCGCGGCGGGCGTCGCGCTTGAGCGCCGCGCGGTCGCTTGCAGGCGGGGCGGAAAGGGTCGTGTCGCTCATGCGTCTGTTCCAGCCTCAAGCAGATGGTGCACATGCTGGCGTGCGGCATGGGCAGTGATGGCATCGCCCGCGCGCAAATTCTCGCAGCCTTCGGCGCGGCTCGAGGGGATCGACAGCATCACTTCTTGCCCGCTGGCCAGCGCCAGCTGGACCAGCCAGTTCTCGCCACGGAAAGCCAGAGCCGCGACATGGCCCGAAAGCACAACGGCATCCGTTTCACCATCGACTTCGCCAAGATGGAGATGTTCGGCGCGGATCACCAGCTGACCTTGCGATGCAGCGCCCGCTGCCTCGGCCGGCAGGATATTCGCCTCGCCCATGAACTCGGCCACGAAAGCGGTGCGCGGACGGTGATAGATCTCTTGGGGGGTATCGATCTGGCGGATGCGTCCGGCCTCCATCACCGCGATGCGGTCCGACATGGTCAGGGCCTCGCGCTGGTCATGGGTGACATAGATCGTGGTGATGCCTAGATCGTCATGAAGACGGCGGATCTCGAACTGCATATGTTCGCGCAGGTTCTTATCAAGCGCAGAGAGCGGCTCGTCCATCAGCATCACGCGCGGTTCGTAGACGATGGCGCGTGCCAGAGCTACACGCTGGCGTTGCCCGCCCGAGAGCGCTGCGATGTCGCGCTCTGCAAAGGCGCCAAGTTTGACACGTTCAAGTGCCGCCATGGCCCGCTTGCGCGCTTCTGCCTCGCGGACACCGCGCAACTTGAGCGGATATTCGACATTGGCGCGCACGGACATATGCGGAAAGAGAGCGTAGTTCTGGAAGACGATGCCGATATCGCGCTTGTTGGGCGGAAGCCGCGTCACATCACGCTCGCCGATCATGATCGTTCCCGCTTCGGGGCGAATAAAACCCGCAAGCGCCATCAGAAGCGTGGTCTTGCCAGAGCCCGAGGGCCCGAGGAGCGTCAGAAACTCGCCCGGTTCGATACGAAGCGAGACGTCGTCAAGAGCGGTATAATCGCCATAGGTCTTACGCAGGCGTTCGAATGTGATGGGAAGCGGGGTCATGGCGGCCTTTCGGAACTTGAAGAGGGCTGGCCCGCCGCGGGGCAGACCAGCTAGCGTTTAGTTGTTGATCATTTCGTCGAAGGCGATCTGTGCGTCTTCGCCGTGTTTGACCCACCATGACGGATCGGCATAGACAGAGCCTTCGAGATTTTCGGGGGAGGTCGCGAGCTTGGGCATGCGGTCCTCGGGGATCAGGCCGGTCTTGTAGGCGGCTTCGTTGACCGGCCCGTAAAGGATGTAGTCGGTCAGCTTGGCTTCACGCTCGGGGGTGGTCATGGTCGCGATCAGACGCATTGCGTCTTTGGCATGCGGTGCGCCTGCGGGGACAGCAAGGCAGTCCGTGCCGATAACCGATCCTTTGAAGGTATAATCCGCGGGGCCTTGTTCCGCAGCGGCCGCGGCACGACCGTTCCAAGTTGCGGCCATATCGACCTCACCATCAGTCAGGATCTGTGCCGATTGCGCGCCAGAGGTCCACCAGATCGCCACATCGGGCTTGAGCTCTGCCAGCCGAGCGACGGCGCGTTTGATGCCATCTTCCGAGGACAGGACCTTATAGATATCGGCCGGAGCGACACCTTCCGACAAAAGTGCGATCTCGAGCACGTCTTGCGCATTGGCACGCAGCGCGCGGCGACCGGGATAGGTCTTGGTATCCCAGAAATCGGCCCAGGTCTTGGGGCCATTCTCGCCATAGGTTTTGGTGTTCCATGCCATGACCGTGCCATAGCTGTCGAACGGGTAGCAGTAATCGTTACGCGCCCCTTCGGGCAGAGCGTTCATGTCGACGACCGAGGTGTCGAGCTTCTCGAGCAGGCCCATATCGGCGGCCTGAGCGGCTTCGGCAGAGCCCAGATGGATGACATCGGTGGTCACGGCCTTCGACATCACCTGCATGCGCAGGGCGGCAAGGCTGTCGCTTTGGCTTTCCTCGCGGATATCAAGGCCGAGTTCTTTGCTGGCAGGGCCCCACATCGCTTCCTTGAGCCCCGTGCCATAATCTCCGCCGGCGGCAGTGATGGTCAGCGTTTCGGCGTAAAGGGCAGGCGTGGCCGTCAGGGAAAGTCCGGCGGCGAGTATCGAATACGAGAGAAGTCTTGGGTAAATCATCGGAACCTCTGTTGGCATACTGGGCAGATAAAGCCCTATTTTTCTTATTCGTAACGTTACGAATTTCATTCGAATGGCTATCGAGCAAGAAAATTCGTTAGTCTGCATACATGTTTCGAGATAATGCTTAGTTTTTATGCACATAAGTGGATGGCGAAAATTCAATATGTTATGCGCCCCCGCGGTCGGGCCCCTATCGCTAGACTTCTTTGATGGGATCTCTATTACGAGGCTTAGTTCGCGAACGTTATTTACCTATTTCCCTTGCTGAAAGACCCATGTCCCAAAGTTCCCGCCCGACGCTTCGCCAACTGGCCAAGCATCTCGATCTTTCCGTGACGACAGTTTCCCGCGCCTTGAAAAACGGCGCTGAGGTCAATGCGCAAACAATTGCGCGCGTCCAGTCCACGGCCGAAGCTCTGGGCTACATCGTCAATCGCACCGGGCAGGCATTGCGGACCGGCCGTTCAAATGTGCTGGCAGCGATGTTACCGCTTGAGACTCGGTCCTATCTTTCGGATATCGCACGCCTGCCGCTCATAGAAGGCATGACCATCGCGGCTCAGGCGCGAGGCTATGCGCTGACCGTGCATTCTTCTCCTCCCGAGGAAAACTCGCTTGAGGCTCTTGCGCGCATAGTATCACTTGGCCTGTCCGATGGAATCATCATTACGCGTATGCTCGCCGACGATCCGCGTCCCGACTGGCTCGCACAACGCCATGTTCCTTTCGTAAGTTTTGGCCGCAGTTCGCTCGACCCCCAGAACGGAAGCAGACATGACTATATCGATATAGACAACGCCGCGATTGCGCGGGAGGCAACAAAGCAGTTGATTGCGGAAGGTCATCGCCGGATCGCGCTTCAGGTCCTTGACCATCGCGATTTGGCTAGTCAGGACCGTATCAATGGATATTGCGAGGCGCTCACCGAAGGCGGGCTCCAAGTTGATCCTGATCTGGTCTGCGACCAGCATTTCGACATGGAGCGCGCGCGCGCGAGCCTCGACAGGCTCTTGGACATGCCTACCCCTCCAAGCGCGATGGTCTGTGTTTCCGAATTAGGCCTTTTGGGTGCCTTAGCAGCGCTCAGGCGACGCAATTTGCTACCAGAGCACAGCTTCGAATTGATCAGCCGTGATAACACAGGCATGGCAAACTATCTTGGCCTCCCAGTGCGGGCGCAAATGGTCGATATGGTAGCTGTCGGGCAAGCGCTCGCCGAAGCTCTTATAACAAGAATCGAGACACCCCAATCGGCTCCGATCAAGCGCCTGATCCAGCCCGCCTCTCTGTAGCGGCGAGCCTCAGTATATGGTCAATCTGGACGCATCGCGATTTAAAGCCGCTCTAATGATAGCGTTTACCGGCTGTTGTTGCGCTGCTCGGGCGATGCGCCGATATGCCCTTTAATCCGCAAGTTTTAGGTGATGTTTCATGATGGCGATGTGGATTTGGGTTTTCGCGATCTGAAGGTCTGGGTTTCGTATCCTGATTCAGTTACCGATGAGTTTGGGATGGTGCATCTGAACCTCAATGCGGTTTCCTGCTTGATAGTTAGTCTATTTTTCTAGATCCTTTGATGCAAGCGAGGGGTCGCTCCTGAAAAATTGTTTGTGAGCGCTCGGCGGGACAGGTCGGGCCGAAGCCTGTCAGAATCGTTTGAGGATGACACTGCTCGCTCGGAAGATGAGCCAAGGGCCGCCTGTCACCTGTAGCGCGCTGAAGTCAAGCCCTTTGACAAAAAACTCCGGAGATGGCGCTAGCGTCGTTGGAATCAGACGGCCGATACTCGGAATGGTCATCAGCCGGCGCGCAATGGGACTATCCCGAGTAAGGCGAGGCGGAAGCTTGACGACCAACTCTAGCATCTGACTTCGCCGGAGCATTTTACGAAGGCCGCTTTGCTAGCGGAATCTGCCCAATAGACTTGAAACATATTTTCAGCCAAATTCAATCCGACCGTTATAATCTTTGGCATGATTATCTTCCGATATGGATTATTACAAACCTACCTTGGCACAGAAATGTCGTCGGCGAACGATCACAGTATCGACGACAACTAATATATAATTTATAACTACATAATACTTATTAATCGCCATAACTCCGGGCATTTCGATTTTGTCAATATGCTAACTAGTCATCGGTCGAATCTGGGCCCGCCGTCCTCAAGCAAGCGCCATTATTTTGCACAGTGACGAAAGTTACGGTTCTGTCGCAAAGTTTGCCTGGAGGCAGAATAGCCCAGCCCGAGGACAGAATTATGCTGCGAGGGCGGTGAAGGTCTGGCAAGCCGTCGCGCCATTGGCGGCAATCTGCCCTTTACGGATCATGTGCGCAACCTCGATGCCAGCGATGGTCGCGGCAGCTGAATGGAACGCTTTGAAGCCCATCATCGGGCGCGTGATCCGCTTGATAAAGCGGTGGTCCTGCTCGAGGATGTTGTTCAGATATTTGACCTAACGGATCTCGATCATGCGCCCGCATCCGGTAAATTTCAGAATAACATTAATGGCGTGCAGCCCGGCCAGATTGGAACCGCTCTTGTCGATGACGACGCGCTCTGGCACCCCATTCACCGCAATCGCGCGTTTAAAAAATCGCCGGGCAGCGGCCAGATTGCGGCGCTCGACCAAGATCTCCTCGAGATCCCGATAGGAGACTGCATAGCGGACGTAGAAAAAGATGGCGTGCAAGATCACCGACTTCGGATAATGCGTTCCCTTGAAATCGATCATGCCGTCCGCTCCTTCGCAACCAATTGGCCAAGCGAAAATATCAAAGAAAATCCAAAACCGTAAGATTTGCGACAGAACCCGCCCATCGCGGACGGATCCGCGCGATCGAAAGCGCGCTTGACTATGGCACGGCGGGCTATGACAACCGCGAGGCGCTTGAACAGAAACTTGTGTCCTATCGCGAGGATGCCGCGCGTATCGAGGACATGTTACAGAATACGACGGGCGGCCCCGCCATTCCGCCGGGATGAGGGCAGCCCGAGCGCGCCCCGTTACAGGGGCGCGATGGCTTCGGTCGTCTCGTCCATGACGCTATAGTTCACCGGATCGCGGCCATAGGGATCAAGCGTCAGACGCAGCCCCTGCGCCTGCCCACCCCGCATGACCTCAAGCCCCCTGCCCGTTTCGCGGATCTCGCAGGCCCCGCCCAGAAACAGCGCGGGGTGCTTTTTGCGCAGTGCCAAAAGCGCCTGCACCAGCTGCATTTTCCGGCGCGCAAGCGTCTCGTTGCCTTGCAATTGCAGGCTCGGGGTCTGCAGCGCCGTCAGACCCGCAAGCGAGACAGGACGCCGGTTGTCGGGATCGGTCAGTTCGAACCGCGCGCCCTCGCAGCCACGATAGAGGTCGGGAATGCCGGGCATCACCAGCTTGAGCGCGGTCTGGCAGAGCGACAAACTGTCCCCCATTGCCACAATCCGTGCCAGCGCGGGCTCCACCGCGGCCCCCGCCTGCGCCAGACAGGCCATCGCGGCACGGGCCAGCGCGAAGACAGGCTGTTCGATATGCTCCACCGGATGCGCCCAGAAGGTGACCTCCTTCGCCTCGCGCAGGGCCTTTTCCATATGGCGGGCCAAACGGTCCCCAAGATCAGGGACTTTCTCCGGCGCGCCCTCTTCCCACAGCGCAATCGCGCTTTGCGCCAAATACCAGACCGTCGCGGGGGCGACCCCCTCGGCCTCGGGCAGACCGCTGATTTCGGTGTAAAGCTGCAGGAAATCATCGGGCAGGTGGCCAAGCGCCACCAGCCGCATCCGCGCATCCTCGGAGCGTTTGGTATCATGCGAAGAGGTCAGGGTCAGTGCCGCCGGCCAGTCTGCCAGTCGCGCCTTGCAGAACCGCTCGAACACGGCCACCGGCATCGCGGGCGCGTCCGGCTCGGCGCCCACCTCATTGGCGGCCAGATAGGGCGTACACCGGAAACCGGCGGTATCTTCCAGCGACTTGGCGATCAGCGCACCGGAAATCTGCTGGAAGCGCACCCGCAGCGCCCGATCCTCGGGGGTCGGGCCGCGGCCGATCCGTTCGCTTAATGCCCGCAGCACGGTGTCGCTGCGCAGGCTTGCGGCGGCCTGATCGGTCACATCGCGCCAGAGCGCCAGATCCTGCGGGCGTGGCGCTTTCTCGGTGAAATAGGTACGGTAGCGCGGCATGGCCTCCAGGAGCGCCGAAAGCGCCTCGCGCAGCATCTCGGGGCCGGCTGCGACCCGCAGATCATGTGCCAGCGCGCGGGCGGCAAGGCCGGTCAGCTGCCACAGCTCGGCAGGCAGTTCCTGTCGCAGCACCTCGTGCTTGGCCTGCGCAAGCGCGTCGGCGAAATCGCCATGCCGGCCTGTGACACGCGCCCAGTGCGCCTGTAGCCGAGCGACGCCTTCCGGCGCGGCCAGCGCCGCAGCAATCGCCCGCGCGGCCTCGTAACCGGTCGTGCCCGCAACCGGCCAGTCCGTGTCCAGTTCTTCCTCGCCCGAGAGGATCTTCTCGACCCAGACAGGGCATTGCGGCAGCCTTTCATGCAGCCGCGCAAGGTAGGTCTCGGGGTCGGCCAGACCGTCGATATGATCCACCCTCAGCCCCTGCACGAGCCCCTGATCCACCAGCGAAAAAAGATAGCCATGCATGTCGTCAAACACGGTCCGGTCTTCGACCCGCATGCCGATCAGCGAGGTGACATTGAAGAACCGACGGTGGCGGATGCTGTCACGCTCCAGTTCCCAATGCACCAGTTGCCAGTGCTGGCGCGCCAGCAGCGCGGCCGTATCGGTGGCGGCAAGCGGGCCCGCTGTCAGGCCGGAAGGCTGGCCGGTCACGGTTTGCGGATCAAGCGGCACCGAAAGGCCTGCAATCTGCAGCACCGGCCCGTCCGGTTCGTCCACCAACACCGCCTGCCCCTCCTGCAGGATCTGCGGCAGAGGCGCGCCCAGCATGGTCAGCAGGAATGGCCCCGCCGCCCAGTCTATGTCGAAATGCCGTGCATAGCGGCTTTGCGGACCAAAGCGTAGCACATCGCGCAGCCAGCGGTTTTCGAAATTGAGCGCGGTATGGTTGGGGACGATATCCAGAATGACCGACAGGCCGGCGGCTTGCGCGGCACGGGCCATTTGCACAAAACCCGCGTGCCCGCCAAGGGCCGGATCGATCTCGTCCGGCGCGGTCACATCATAGCCATGTGTGGAGCCGCTGGTGGCAGTAAAAACCGGCGAGAGATACAGATGGCTGATCCCGAGATCGACCAGATAGGGCAGCCAATGGGTGACTTCATCGAAGGTGACACCATTGCGCAACTGGATCCGGTAGCTGGCGGTTGCATGTTGCAAAGAGGGCGGAAGACGGGATGCGCTCATGATCAGGCCTCTTTCACACAGCGGACGCGCAAGGCGCAGGGATCGGACTGCCAGTCACCGATGGCCAGATCGGCGGGAAACAGGCTGAACTCCGATGACGGCGTCTCGGACTGCGGCCCGAAGCGCACGGCCAGTTCCAGCACCCCGCCCTGAAGCGCCCAGCGGGCATGGAGCGCCTTTGGCCCGATGGCGGTGATCTGTGCCATTTCCGCAATCGCACGATCCCCCGAGGCCTTAAGAAGCGGCACGATCTGCGCGTGGCGATAGGCCAGAAACTCCCCCGTCAGATTGCCCCACTCTTTCTGCCGCAGCGCGGGGCCCTGATAGGGGCGCGACATCCGGAATGTGTCGGCGGAAATCGGGTCCGGCACCTTGCCCGAAAAGCTTGCAAAGCGCTCGAATTCCTTCTGGCGGCCCTTTCGGGTGGCTTCGGCCATCGGCTCGGGAAAATCGGCGAAGAAGCAGAAGGGGGCGGTTTCTCCGGTCTCCTCGCCCATGAACAGCATGGGCGTGAAGGGAAGCACCAGCAGAAGCCCGTGCGCCACCCGTGCCGCCTCGTCGCCGACAAGGCTGATCAGACGCTCGCCATGGCCGCGATTTCCGACCTGATCATGGGTCTGGTTCGACACCACGAAAGCGCGCGGCGGCAGATGCCCCGAAGACACACCCCTTGCGGGCGCATCGGCGGGCCGCGGCTGGCCCTGATCGACCTGACCTTCCCCGAGCGCGGTCACAAGATCGTCGAGCGGCGCATGGGCGAAGGGGGCGTAATAGCTTTCGTCCTCGCCGGTCAGCAGGCAATGCAGGGCGTGGTGATAGTCGTCGTTCCATTGCGCATCGAACGGGCCCTCGGGGCGGTAGGGGGCCGCCAGATTGCGCTCGTCTTCAAGGATCAGCCAGAGGCCGCGATCCGGCGCGCAGGCGCGGGCCGTTGCGGCGATCTCTTCCAGCATAGTTGGGCTAAAGTGATCCTTGATCTGGTGCGCGGCGTCGATGCGCAACCCGTCAAGATGGAATTCGCCGATCCACATCGCGACATTCTCAAGAAAGAAGGCGCGCACTGCCGGCTGGCTGTAATTTATACCGGCGCCCCAAGGCGTCGATCTGTCGGGGTCGAAAAAGGCGGGAGCGAGTTCGTGTAGATAGGCCCCGTCCGGCCCGAAATGGTTATAGACCACATCCAGAATGACCGCGAGGCCGAGCCGGTGCGCCTGCGCGACCAGCGCCTTCAGGTCCTCTGGCGGGCCATAGGCGTTATGGGGCGCAAAGGGCAGCACCCCGTCATATCCCCAGCCGCGCACCCCCGAGAACTGGGCCACCGGCATGATCTCGATCGCCGTGATCCCCATCGCCGCGAGTTCCGGCAGCCGGTCAATGGCGGCGCGGAACGTGCCCTGCGGCGTGAACAGCCCGATATGGAGTTCGAGGATCACCGCCTCTTCGAACGGACGCCCCGCCCAGTGGCTCTCGCTTTCGGGCCAGTCATATTGCGGATCACTCAGGCGCGAGGGTCCGTGCACATCCCCCATCTGCGCCCGCGCGGCAGGGTCCGGTCGTAGCCCCTGCCCGACATCGAAGCCATAGGGCCGGCCTGCTTTGGCGCTGACGCTGGCGCGATGGACACCGTCCGCGCCCTTGGTCATCGGATGGCGTGCACCGTCCACCACAAGATCCGCAGTTGCAACCTCGGGCGCCCATAGCGCGGCGCTCCAGCACAGGTCCCCGTCCTGTGCGACCCCGACCGGCCGCACCCCCCAGCTATGGCCGGCCTGCAGTTCGGCCTGCATTTCGGGAGGGCGGGTCGACATGTTGGGCAGGCCAGAGTCGTGCATGGCAGAGAAAGAGGTCATCGGCAGATCCCATATGCTGAAAGTCACAGGCAGAATGTCATCGCGAAGAGAGAGGGGGAGGCGTGCTGTCCGGTCTTTGCCCGAACATCAGCCTTGCACCAAACGGGCGGCGGGGTCGTCAGTTCCCGCCGCGCCGCAAAATATCCTGCAGCAGGGGTTATGCGCCTGTCACAAGATGGGCCCAGCCATTCGGGCCAAGCGTCAGTCGGCCCTCTGTGATGCTGGCCGATTGCGATGGCCCCAGAAACCGTGCACCGTCCGGACAGGGCAGATACTGGGTGCCGGTGGACAGGTTATAGATGCAATCGACCTCCCCTGCCCCGTCCCCACGGGTAAAGCGCAGGACGGGATTTTCGGCTTGCGTGATCTTCATCCGCCCAGAGGCCAGCGCAGGCGTGGCCTTGCGATGGGCGATCACCGCGCGATAGAATTCCAGTACGCTGCTACTTTTGCCCGCCTGCAGATCGACCGCGCGGGCGGCCTGTGGTGGTTTGACCGGAAGCCATGGCATGCCCTCTCCGAAACCTGCATTGGGCAGTGACGCCTCCCAGACCATCGGGGTGCGGCAGCCGTCACGCCCCTTATCGGCCGGCCAGAAGCGCAGGCCCATCGGGTCGGTCAGTTCTTCATAGTCAAGGTCGGTCTGTTCCTGCCCGAGTTCCTCGCCCTGATACAGGCACAGGGCACCCTCGAAGGCGGTCAGCAACGAGATGGCCTGCCGCGCCAGCGCATCGCCTCCGGCATCCTTGGCGGCCCACCGCGTCACATGGCGCACCACGTCATGGTTGGACATCGACCAGAGCGGATAGCCCTCCGGCGCGCCCGTCCAGAATCCCTCGATCACCTTGCGGAAATGCTCGGGCGTATAGACCGATGACAGCATGTCGAAGGAATAGGCCATATGCAGCTTGTCATTGCCCGAGGTATACTGGCCCATCAGTTCGATCGCGCGCTCCGCATCCCCGATTTCCCCCACCAGAAGGATATCGTCATAGCGGTCGGCCAGAGCCCGCATCCTACGCAGAAGGTCAAGGTTTTCGGGGCGGCTCTTCGAATAGATCTGCTGCTGCCAGTCGTAATGGTTGAAGGGCCGCGCCGCATCCTTGAAGGGCTGCGCCGGATTGTTGCGCAGCTGGTCATCCTTGCTCATATGGTTGCAGGCATCGATCCGGAAACCGGCCACGCCACGCTCCAGCCAGAAGGCCATGCTGTCCAGCACCGCATCCACCACTTCGGGGTTGCGGTAGTTCAGGTCGGGCTGCTCGGCAAGGAAGCTGTGCATGTAATACTGCCGCCGCGTGCCATCCCATGTCCATGCCGGCCCGCCGAAGACTGCCGGCCAGTTATTGGGTGGCGATCCGTCCGGCAGGGGATCGGCCCAGATATACCATTCCGCCTTGGGATTATCGCGCGAGCTGCGGCTTTCGCGGAACCACGGGTGGCGGTCCGAGCTGTGGTTGAGAACCTGATCGATAATGATTTTCAGGCCCAGTTTGGTGGCACGGGCCATGAGCGCGTCGAAATCCTCGAGCGTGCCGAACATCGGATCGACATCGGTATAGTCCGAGACGTCATAGCCCATATCCGCCATCGGCGAACGGAAGAACGGAGAAAGCCAGATCCCGTCACATCCCAGCGCCTCGATATGGTCAAGCCGCCGCGTGATCCCTGCCAGATCGCCGATCCCGTCACCGTTATCGTCCTGATAGGATCGCGGATAGACCTGATACAGCACGGCCCCCCGCCACCACGGCGCCACCTTATCCTGCGTGACCATTGCTCTGCCTCCCCAGAAAGCGGCAGGCCGTTCTTGGCTGCCTGTCCTGCGAGGATGGCGCATCCGGCTTTTATTTCAATTGCTTTGGCTGCGGAAAAGCGCAGGATGGGGTGAATAAGACCGGTCGGGATGAGAACTTGGGCACAAGTCGCAAACCCGACCGACAGACAGTACGAATCCCACCACTTCCCATGGAACCAGCCTGCCCGCGCGGCGTTGGCCTGTGTCAGAGGGGTGCGACTCTGCGCAACCAAGGGGCAATGAGAAGACCATGTCGGACGTACGATCAGGGAAGACCAAGCGCCCTGCCAAAAAAGCCCCTGCTGCGCAAGACACCTCCGGCCAGCCTCCTGCCGCTGACACGCCAAAATCTTCCGCCCCTGCCCCCGTTGCAAAAGCCGCCCCGCGCAAGGCGCCGGCCCGCAAGCGGAAGACGGGCACGCAGGACGCAGACCTGCCATCACACTCGCCCTTGTCCGATGCGGAGGCCTGCGCGCTTCGCGAGGGCCGTCACGGCGCCCCCTTTGACGTTCTGGGCCTTCACGGGCGCGTCTTGCGGGCCTTCGATCCGGGGGCGGAGCGGATGTGGTGCCTGACCGGCGGAAAGGGCCCCGGCGCCGCCATCGAGATGGTGCCTTCGGGCGGTGGTCTTTTCGTGCTGGACCCTGTGCCGGAGGATGTGACCCTTGCACGCCAGTACCGCCTACGCGCCGAAGGCTATGGCGGCCGCTGGGAATGGGCCGACCCTTACGGCCTGCCCCCCGTTCTGGGGGCTTTGGACGAGCATTTGATCTCGGAGGGGCGCCACCTGCGGCTGTGGGAGAAGCTCGGGGCACATCCCTGCACCCATGAGGGGCTGACGGGCACCGCCTTCGCCGTCTGGGCCCCCAATGCGCGCAGGGTGTCGGTCGTAGGCGATTTCAACCAGTGGGATGCGCGCCGCCACCCGATGCGGGCGCGCGGCTCCACCGGCGTCTGGGAGATTTTCCTGCCCGATATCCATGAGGGCGCGACCTATAAATACGACATCCTCGGTCCGGGCGAGGTTCGGCTGCCGCAAAAGGCCGATCCGGTCGGGTTCGGGGCGGAACATGCCCCCGCCACAGCCTCGGTCGTGCGGCGCCTTCCGCAGGCGCGAAAGGCGGGCAATCGGGCGCAGGATGTGACACAGCCCGTCTCGATCTACGAGGTCCATCTGGGGTCGTGGCGGCGCAAGGTCGAAGAGGATGACCGCCGTCTGAGCTATGATGAACTGGCGCAGGAACTGGTGGGCTATGCCCGCGATATGGGCTTCACCCATCTGGAACTGCTGCCGGTATCGGAATTTCCCTTTGATGGCAGCTGGGGCTATCAGCCGGTGGGCCTATACGCCCCGACCGTGCGCCATGGCACGCCCGAGGCTTTCGCCGCCTTCGTCCGCGCCGCTCAGGAGGCCGGTCTTGGTGTCATTCTGGACTGGGTGCCCGGACACTTTCCGACGGACCCGCACGGGCTTGGCTGGTTCGACGGCACGGCGCTCTATCAATACGCCGATCCGCGCGAGGGCTTCCACCGCGACTGGAACACCCTGATCTATGATTATGACCGGCGCGAGGTGCGTAACTTTCTGATGGCCAATGCGCTTTACTGGCTGCATGTCTATGGCGTGGACGGGCTGCGCGTGGATGCCGTGGCCTCCATGCTCTATCGCGATTATTCCCGTCCTGCGGGCGAATGGGTGCCCAATAAGGATGGCGGGCGCGAGAATTACGAAGCCATCAGCTTCCTGCAGGAGATGAACCGCGAAGTCTATGCGCAGGTGCCGGATGCGATGACGGTTGCCGAGGAAAGCACCTCGTTTCCCGGTGTGTCGCGACCGGTGCATGAGGGGGGCTTGGGCTTTGGCTACAAATGGAATATGGGCTGGATGAATGACACGCTGGACTATTTCCACCGCGATCCGGTCCACCGCCAGCATCATCACGGGCAGCTGACCTTCGGGCTGGTCTATGCGTTTTCGGAAAACTTCGTGCTGCCGATCAGCCATGACGAGGTCGTGCATGGCAAGGGCAGCATGATCGACAAGATGCCCGGCGATGGCTGGAAGAAATTCGCCAATCTGCGCGCCTATTACGGGTTCATGTGGGGGCATCCGGGCAAGAAGCTGCTGTTCATGGGCTGCGAATTCGCGCAGGGGCGCGAATGGAACCATGACCGCAGCCTTGACTGGCACCTGCTGGACCATCCGCTGCATGCCGGCATGCAGTCGCTGGTGCGCGATCTCAACCGGATCTATCGCGAGACCCCCGCCCTTCATCGCGACGATCTGGGGGCGGACGGGTTCGAATGGCTGGTTTCCGATGATGCGCAGCAATCGGTTCTGGCCTTCCTGCGCAAGGATGACGCGGGCGGGCTGGTGGCGGTAATCTGCAACCTGACACCGGTCGAACGTTGTGGGTACCGTCTTGGCCTGCCGGTGGCGGGGCGCTGGCGCGAGATCCTGAACACCGATGCGGCCTGCTATGGCGGCAGCGGGGGCGGCAATATGGGCGAGGTTATCGCCGGACCAGAGGCCTCGCACGGGCGCCCCGCCTCGGCCTGCCTGACCCTGCCGCCGCTTTCCGTCCTGTTTCTGAAAGCCGCCCCCCAGCCAGAGCTTTCTGCCTGAGAGGCCTTTCACCCCCGGCCTTGGGAGGGGCCTCTTCATGCATTATAATCCCCATCAAAGACTGGCCAGCCGTTCGATGGCCTTCATCCTTGCCGGCGGGCGCGGCAGCCGCCTGAAAGAGTTGACCGATCTGCGCGCCAAGCCGGCGGTCTATTTCGGCGGCAAGATGCGGATCATCGATTTCGCCCTGTCCAACGCCTATAATTCCGGCATCCGCAAGCTGGCTGTTGCCACGCAATACAAATCGCATTCACTGATCCGCCATCTCCAGCGCGGCTGGAACTTCTTCCGTGCCGAGCGCAACGAATATCTGGATATCCTGCCTGCCTCGCAGATGGTGTCCGAAGACAAATGGTATGCCGGCACCGCCGATGCGGTGACGCAGAATATCGCGATCATCGACAGTTACGATATCGAGTATATGATCATCCTTGCGGGCGATCATGTCTATAAGATGGATTACGAGGTGATGCTGCGCGAGCATGCCGAAAGCGGGGCCGATGTCACTGTCGGCTGCCTGACCGTACCGCGCAAGGAGGCCTCTGCCTTTGGTGTGATGGCCATCGACAAGGAACGCCGCATCACGGATTTTCTGGAAAAGCCCGCCGATCCGCCCGCCATGCCCGGCGCTCCCGACAAGGCGCTGGCCTCGATGGGGATCTATGTGTTCCGCTGGGCATTCCTGCGCGAACTGCTGACGCGCGATGCCTGCGACAGCAAGAGCAGCCATGATTTCGGAAATGACCTGATCCCCGAGATCGTTCGTTCGGGCAAGGCGATGGCGCATCTGTTCGAGGAGAGCTGCGTGACATCGGGCGATGGCGAGGTGATCTACTGGCGCGATGTCGGTACGCTGGATGCCTATCACACCGCAAGTATCGCGCTGACCGAATTCACCCCCGAGCTGGACATCTACGATACCTCATGGCCGATCTGGTCCTATGGCGAGATCACACCACCGGCCAAGTTCATCCATGACGAGGACGGACGCCGCGGATCGGCCATATCGTCGATGGTGTCGGGCAACTGCATCATCTCGGGCACCGAGGTGCGGGAATCACTGCTGTTTACCGGCGTGCGCACCCATTCCTATGCCGAGCTGTTTCAGGTCGTCGCAATGCCGGGCAGTGTGGTCAATCGGCATGCGAAACTGTCGAAAGTCATTCTGGATGCCAATGTGGAGATTCCGTCAGGGCTTGTGATCGGCGAAGACCCGGAAGAAGATGCGAAATGGTTCCGTGTCAGCGAGGGCGGCGTCACGCTAGTGACCCGACGGATGATCGACCGCTGGCGCGCGGGCCATGGCTGAGACGGGTGTTTGAACGGGCCTGACGAAAGAAACGAGTGCATGATGACCAAGACCAGCGCGGATGCGGGACAGATCCTGTCGGTAACCTCTGAATGTGTTCCCCTGATCAAATCCGGTGGTCTTGCCGATGTCGCAGGGGCCCTGCCTTCGGCGCTGGCCCCGCATGGCTGGCGGATGCGCGTGCTGCTGCCCGCCTATCCCGGGCTGGCCGCTTTGCTTGACGACCCGACGCCCGTTTGCGATCTGCCCGATCTCTTTGGCGGCACGGGGCAGATCCTCGCCGGCACCTGTGGCCAGACCGAGGTTCTCTTGCTCGAGGCACCCCATCTTTTCACGCGGGAGGGCGGGCCCTATCTGGATCCGGACGGGCGCGACTATCCCGACAACCCCGAGCGGTTCGCCGCGCTGTGCTGGGCAGCCATGGTGATCTGCCGCGACGGGCTGCCCGATGGCTGGCGCCCCGATCTGGTGCATGCCCATGACTGGCAGGGAGGGCTGGTGCCGGCCTATCTGCAACAGGCGGGCCTTGATATTCCCAGCGTGCTGACCATCCATAATATCGCTTTTCAGGGGCTTGGGCCGGCCGAGCGGCTGCAGGGGTTGCGGCTGGATCCGGCCCTGTTTACGCCAGAAGGGCCGGCAGAGTTCTGGGGCAAGATCGGGGCGCTCAAGGCGGGGCTGTCGCTTGCCACGCAGGTCACCACCGTGTCACCGCGCTATGCGACAGAGCTGGAGCTGCCCGAATTCGGCATGGGACTTGAAGGGGTCATCGCGGCCCTGCCCCGCCCGATTGCGGGGATCCTCAACGGGATCGATACCGAAAGCTGGTCGCCCGAAACTGACGCGGCGCTGGTGGCCAATTACACCGCCACGCGGATCGAGAAGCGCAAGCTCAACCGCATCGCGCTGGCCGAACGCTTTGGTCTGGACCTTGGTGAAGGGCCGCTGGCGGCGGTGGTGTCGCGGCTGACGCGACAGAAGGGGCTGGATCTTCTGCCGCCCGTGATCCCCGATTTTCTGGCGCGCGGGGGGCGGCTGGCGGTGCTGGGATCGGGGGATGTCGATCTTGAGGCGGAGTATGCCGCACTGGCGGCGCGCTATCCGGCGCAGGTGGGCCTCTTACGCGGCTTTGACGAACCGCTGGCCCATCAGATCTATGCAGGCGCCGACGCGCTTCTGGTGCCCTCGCGTTTCGAACCCTGTGGCCTGACGCAGCTTTATGCCCTGCGCTATGGCGCGGTGCCGGTTGTTGCCGCCACCGGCGGGCTGGCCGATACGGTGATCGCGGCCAATCCGGCCTCGCTTTCGGCAAAGGTTGCCACGGGGATCGTGCTGCCGCGCATCGATGCGGGCGGGCTTGCCATCGCGCTGACCCAGCTTTGCGATCTCTATGCCGATCCGCGCGGATGGCGCCAGATACAGAAAAACGGCCTGAAAGCCGATTTCGGATGGGGCCGGTCCGGCGCGGCCTATGCGGCGCTTTATGCGCAGCTTGTGCAGGAGCGTGTGGCATGAGCCCGCAAGGCACGCGGGATCCGCGGCTGTTCGCGCCCCGCGCCAACCGGTCGCAGATGCACGACACCATCCCCTCGAAGCTGCCCCATCACGGGTTGTCCGCCGGCCGGCCCGAGCCGCTTGGCGCCTCGTTCGACGGGGGCGGGGTCAATTTCGCCGTCTTCTCCGCCGAGGCCGAGGCGGTGGATCTGTGCCTTTTCTCGCCCGATGGCAAGCGCGAACTGGCCCGTATCCCGCTGCGCGAGCGCGATGGCGATATCTGGCATGTCTATGTCTCGGGGCTGTTGCCGGGAACGGTCTATGGCTGGCGGGTGCGCGGCCCGCACCGGCCCGAAGAGGGGCTGCGCTTCAATCACAACAAGCTGCTGCTTGACCCCTATGCGCGCAAGATCGCGGGGCGGCTGCGCTGGTCGGATGCGCTTCTGGGCTACCGCCCCGGCACCCAGCGCAGCGATCTGGGACAGGACACCCGCGACAGCGCCTTTGCCATGCCCAAGGCCGTGGTCTGCGACACCGGCAGTTTCGCATGGGGGGATGACCGCCCGCCCCGCCATCGCCGCTCGCTTTCGGTGCATTACGAAGCCCATGTCAAAGGGCTGACCGCCGCGCATCCCGCGATCGACCGCAGACGGCGTGGAACGTTTCTGGGGCTGGCAACCCAGCCGGTTCTGGACCATCTGGACCGGATCGGGGTCACGACGATCCAGCTTATGCCGGTGCAGGCCCATCTGAGCGAGCGTTTTCTGGTCGAGAAAGGCCTGACCAATTACTGGGGCTACCAGACCATCGGCTTCTTCGCCCCCGATCCGCGCCTTCTGTGTGATGGCGAGATCTGGGAATTCCAGACCATGGTCCGGCGGTTCCATAGCGCAGGGATCGAGGTGATCCTTGATGTGGTCTATAACCACACCGCCGAAGGCAACCAGTTGGGGCCGACGCTGTGCTTTCGCGGGCTGGACAACCGCGCCTATTACCGGCTGGCAGAGGATCCGCGCTATTACATAGATGACACCGGCTGCGGCAATACGCTGAACACCCGCCACCCCGCCGTGCTCCAGATGGTCATGGACAGCCTGCGCTACTGGGTCGAGGTGATGCATGTCGACGGGTTCCGCTTCGATCTGGCCACCGTTCTGGCGCGCGGGCCTGACGGGTTCGACACCCATGGCGGCTTTCTGGGCGCATTGCGGCAGGATCCGGTGCTGCGCAGGGTCAAACTGGTGGCCGAGCCCTGGGATCTGGGTCCGGGCGGCTATCAGCTTGGCGCATGGCCGCATCCGTTCATGGAACTCAACGACCGCTACCGCGATGACGTGCGCCAGTTCTGGAAGGGCGACAGGGGCACGACCTCGGGTCTGGCGCGCAGGCTTCTGGGGTCGGCGGAACTGTTCGACCATAGCGGGCGCTCTGCAGCCTCTTCGGTCAATTTTCTGGCCTCGCATGACGGGTTCACGCTTGAGGATGTCGTCAGCTTTACCGTGAAGCGCAACTGGGCCAATGGCGAGGAAAACCGCGACGGCCACGAGCCCAACCATTCCGACGGGCTGGGCGTCGAGGGGCCGACCTCCAATCCGGCCATTCTGGCCGCGCGCGCGCGCCGCAAACGCAATATGCTGGCCACGCTGTTCCTGTCGCAGGGCACGCCGATGCTGCTGGCGGGCGATGAAATCGGCAATAGCCAAGAGGGCAACAACAACGCCTATGCGCAGGATAACGCGATCGCATGGGTGAACTGGGACCGCCCCGACGAAGAGCTTGCACGTTTTGTCAGCTGGATTGCCCGCATGCGTCGCGACCACCCCGTGCTGCGGCAGAAACTGTTCCTGCATGCGCAATCGCGCCAGCGCGACGGTATCGCCGATGTGTTCTGGCGCAAGGCCGATGGCAGCTCCCCCAGCGTCGAGGACTGGCATGACCCCGAGTTCCGGACGCTCTGCCTTGAATTGCGCGCCGCCTCGACCACGCCGGTCTATTCGATGAGCGATGACGTCCTGTTCGCAGTGATCAACGCCGGAGACGACGTGCAGGTGAGCCTGCCGCAACCACCTGAAGGACGACGCTGGCGGCAGATCCTTGATACGTCGCGGGCCACGCAAGCCACCGCGTTTCTGGCCGCACCCGCGCAGGCGGTCCATGTTTCGGGCGACAGCGTCGCAGTGTTTGACGCCTCTCTCTGAGGGGTGCCGGATTATAGTTAAAATTTTTCTGGAATTGGGACGGAAACGCCGCGCGTGGGCGGAACAAATCGCCTGAGCGCGGCGTTCACCGCAAAAGCCGATTTCTACACCGCTTTTTGATTCCCGACATTCTGATGAAACCCAACTTCTTGGGGAGGAGAAGTTATGCCCGTTCATGATGCAAGGCTGCCTGATTTCCCGAATGCACATCCCGCAACCTTCACCGATTGCCACGCCGTGCTGCTGGCTGGCGGCCGCGGATCGCGCCTGTTCGAACTGACCGAGACGCTGTGCAAACCCGCCGTGCCTTTCGGCACTGGCCGGATTGTCGATTACGTGCTGTCATCGCTTGTGCAATCCGGTCTGCGTCGGGTCACTGTCGCCACGCAATATGCGCCGGAGGTGCTGGAACGCCACCTGCAGGATGGCTGGGCAAACCGGTTCGAGAGGCTGTCCCTCCGGTTCGGGCCGACGCTTGCACAGGACGAGACCGGATATACCGGCACCGCCGATGCGGTGTTCCGCAATATCGCCCAGATTGACGCGCAGAGCCCGCGCGATGTGGTGATCCTTGCGGCAGATCACGTCTACCAGATGGATTTCGGGGCGATGATCGCGGCCCATCGTGCAAGCGGGGCTGCGGCAACCGTGGCGGTGACGCCGGTCCGCCGTGAAGACGCCTCGGAATTCGGGATCGCGGCGGTGGATGCACAGCGCCATGTCACGGCCTTTCATGAAAAGCCGAAAGTGGCACCCGTGATGCCGGACGATCCTTCGCGGGCCTTGGCATCCATGGGGATCTATGTGTTCGACTGGGCGTGGCTGCGCGCGGTTCTGATCGCGGATGCGAAACGGCCCGACAGCCGGCATGATTTCGGCCATGACATCCTGCCCGAGGCCTTGGCACAGGGCGCGCTTTCGGCCTATGCGCTGCCCGATCTTCCCGATGGTCGCGCCGCCTACTGGCGCGATGTCGGCACGCTTGACGCCTATCGCAAGGCCCAGCTTGACCTGCGGCGCGGATTGGTGCCGCGCGGGCTTCTGACATCGCCGGCGGCGCCATGGTCTGCCAGCCTATGCGGATCGAAAGGCAGCATCATCCTGCCCGGCGCCCATGTGGCGCAGAACTGCCGCCTGACCGACTGTATCATCGGTCCGCGCGCCTCTTTGCCGGCGGGGATCGTGATCGGCGAGGACCCCGAAGAGGATGCCCGCTGGTTCCGGCGCACCGATGCCGGTACGACCCTTGTCACGGCCAGAATGCTCCTGCGTCGTGCCGAGGCCCGCCCCCGACGTTATCCCGCCGCGACGGTCTGGGCCACCAGCGCCAAAGCGGCATCCCTCCCCCGCCTTCTGAAGGTCTGAACCCCATGCGCGATTTCTCTCCAAGCGATACCGGCCTGCCCGCCTTTGACCTGACACTGGGCCGCCCCGACAGTTTGGGCGCCCAATATGATGGTAATGGCACCAATTTCGCCCTGTTCTCCGAACATGCGACAGATGTGGAACTGTGCCTGTTCGACGAAACGGGGCAGCAGGAGACCCACCGCGTCAAGCTGCCCTCGACCGAGGGCGGCATCTGGTATGGCTATCTGCCGGGCGTCGCGCCGGGACAGGCCTATGGCTACCGCGTGCACGGGCCGCATCGCCCCGAAGAGGGGCACCGCTTCAACCCCAACAAGCTGCTGCTCGATCCCTATGCGATGGAAATGCGCGGTTTTCTGAAATGGGATGACGCACTGTTCGGCTATCCTGTGGGGGGCGACGACCGCGAGATCGACACCCGCGATAGCGCCGCTTTCATGCCCAAAGCGGTGGTGACCGACCCCGAATTCGACTGGGAAGCCGACCGCGCCCTGAACACGCGCTGGCAGGACAGCCTGATCTACGAGGCGCATGTCAAAGGCCTGACCATGCGCCACCCCGACGTGCCCGAGGATGATCGGGGCACTTTCCGCGGGCTGGCCTCGGATGCGGTGATCCGTCACCTGCACCGGATCGGCGCCACGGCCATCGAGCTTCTGCCCGTGCATTCGATGATTCAGGACCGCTACCTGATCGAGAAGGGCCTGTCGAATTACTGGGGCTACAACACCATCGGTTTCTTCGCCCCGAACCGCACCTATCTGACCGGCGAAAGCCTGCGCGAGGTGAAAGACGCCATCAAGCGTTTCCATCGTGAAGGCATCGAGGTCATTCTGGATGTGGTCTATAACCACACCGCCGAGGGCAACGAACTGGGCCCGACCCTGTCCTTCAAGGGTATCGACAATGCCAGCTATTACCTGCTGTCCGAAGACCGGCGCCATTGCTATGACACGACGGGCTGCGGCAATACGCTGAATGTCGCACATCCTATGGTCCTGCGCATGGTGATGGACAGCCTGCGCTACTGGGTGCAGGTGATGCATGTCGACGGGTTCCGCTTTGATCTGGCCTCGACCCTCGGGCGCGAGAGCGACGGTTTCGAGCGCGAAGGCGCCTTTTTCGCCGCGATCCGGCAGGACCCCGTTCTCAGCCGCGTGAAGCTGATCGCAGAGCCATGGGATATCGGCGATGGCGGCTATCAGGTGGGCGGCTTCCCTTGGCCATTCCGCGAATGGAACGACAAGTTCCGCGATGACACCCGTGGTTTCTGGCGCCGCGATCACGGTAAGGTCGCGCGCATGTCGCAGCGGCTTGTGGGCAGCCCCATGCAGTTCGACCATTCGCACCGGCCCGCGACCTCTTCTGTCAATTTCGTGGCGGCGCATGACGGTTTTACCCTGTGGGATACGGTCAGCTATAACGAAAAACACAATGATGCCAATGGCGAGGACAATCGCGACGGGCACTCCAACAACCTGTCCGACAATATGGGCGCCGAGGGGCATAGCGATGATCCGGCCATCACCGCCGCCCGCCTGCGTCGCGTTCGGGCGATCCTGTCGACGCTGTTCCTGTCGCAGGGCGTGCCGATGCTGCTTTCGGGCGACGAACTGGGCAACAGTCAGGGCGGCAATAACAACGCCTATTGTCAGGACAACGAGATCGGCTGGATCGACTGGACAAGCGCGCGGGACGACCTGATCGATTGCGTCGGCGCTTTGACACGCCTGCGCAAGGACCATGTCGATCTTCTGGCGCCGCTACAGTTCGCGCGTGCACCCGATGCTGCGGAACGGGTCGAGGCGGTTCTCTGGCTGCATCCGCAGGGCCGCGAGATGACCCCCGATGATTGGAATGATGCCGCGCTGCCGGTGTTCGGCATGCAGCTTTCGCGCAACTCCGGTGACGCGTTTGACACTCCTGCCGCCCGCCGCAGCCTGCTGATCATTCTCAATGCAGGGCCCGAGGCTGAATTCCGGCTTCCCGAGGGGGCGTGGCATCCCGTCTGGAACAGCGCGGACGCCAGCACCGCTGAAACAGGGCCGGTCCAGACCGTTGCCACGCTGCCCGAGCAAAGCGTCATGGTGTTCACCCCGACTGACGCCTGAGGGCTTTGTCAGGTTGCCTGGCCTTAGGTGCTACGATCCACCACCACGGTTTTCAGGCGGCCAGATCTGCGGCGTAGTCGGCCCAAAGGCCGAACGCGTCGGACCTCGC
This sequence comes from Thioclava kandeliae, assembly GCF_040297545.1. NCBI lineage: Bacteria > Pseudomonadati > Pseudomonadota > Alphaproteobacteria > Rhodobacterales > Paracoccaceae > Thioclava > Thioclava kandeliae. The sequence goes on along the minus strand of NZ_JAYWLC010000014.1, from coordinate 2,042 downwards.
ATAGCGGTATGACCGGGCGGAGAGGCGATGGCGTTTCGGTCGGAACAAGGTGGCGATCTGGTCGTGGGCTGCGAGGAACCGTTGCGCTTGGCTCGGGGACTTGAAGCGGTAGTGTCGCAAAGTTTTGGGTTTCTTGGTATCCCCGAATATGTGGGCATTGCCAGTGAGTTGGTAAAAGGCGGTTGACATGATCGATTTCAAGGGCGTGCATTATTCGAAGTCGGTAATCCTGCATGCGGTGTTCTTCTATGTTCGTTACGCAGTTTCCTACCGAGACCTTGAAGAGATCCTTGCGGAGCGCTGCTTCGCGGTTGACCACGCCACACTTAACCGATGGGTGGTGAAATTCGCGCCACTCATTGCCGATCGGGCCCAGGCGAGAAAGCGCACGGGCATTGCCAACTTATTTGGCGATCGGCGAGCTGGGCCGACAGGGTGTCTGTCAGGCGGTCATTTTAAGGGCGTATTCAGCCCAGAGGGCATGGGCGTCGGATCTGGCGTGGCGGTAGGATGTGGCGGACAGGCGATAGCGGCGCGGGCGGAAGATCGTGTTGATCTGGTCATGCGCAGCGAGGAATCTCTGAGCCTGCCTTGCGGACTTGAACTTGCCCATGAGCTTCTCGTGCTTTTGGGTCGGCCGGTGGGACCCTTCGATGCGATTGTTCAGGCCCTTGTGCGCCCGGTGATCCGCACCCGGAGCGAGTTCGCGAATTGGCTTGATATAGCTGCGCAGCCTGTCGGTGACGATGACACGTGGCGCGCCGAACTGGCCGATCAGCCCTTTAAGGAAACGTCTTGCTGCCCTGGCGTTCCGCCGGGACTGAACCAGAATGTCTAGCACGTGACCTTCCGCGTCGACGGCCCGCCAGAGCCAGTGTTTCTTCCCGCGGATCGCGATAACGACCTCATCGAGGTGCCACTTGTCGGTGGCGCCTGGCCTATCGCGCTTGATGCAGGACGCAAAATGGCGGCCAAATCGGTTGACCCATTTGCGGACCGTTTCCCGGCTGACGATCACGCCGCGCTCCGCAAGCAGGTCTTCGACATCCGCCGTGCTCAGCGCGAACCGGTGGTATGCCCAGACCGCGTAGGCAACGATCCGGCGGGGGAAGCGGTAGTCTTTCAGGCGTGGCAGATCGGACGGTGCTTTCATGCCGGATGCCTAGCCGACACAGACTTCCCGAACAAGTTGGCAATGCCGCCTTCTGGCTTTTCGCGTTTGCCTGCCATCTAAGTAGTCCTCCATCATGCGGGATAAACTATCCCAAAAGGTGGACCACCTCAGGGGGGCAAGACCAACCTTCTCGCCATGGCTCTGCTTGGTTCCGGGTTTCTGTCTCATCTTCACACCTTGGTGGTTACGATGAGCCGGAAACCCCCTCTTATCAAATCATCCTAAACTGTCCCATTGGCGCTGACGTCAGACAAGCAAGACAACGGTCGCGGAATAGCCGAATTTCCGGCGTGCGACAGCAGCGGCTGAACATGAGCCAGCCGCTGCTGTCGCGCCAGATCCAGCTCTTGGAACATGCGATGGGAGTGACGCTATTCGACCGCAGCAAATGGCAGGTGATGCAGACACCTGCGAGTGCCAATCTTGATCGTGTCCCACGGGGTGGTGTAGCTCAGGTGGCCATCGGGTTTCTTAGTAAGGTCGGGTTGCTAGACTCAATCTGATCCAAGGATGACACCCGATGACCAAACCTATGATGGACCTTCGCGCGCTTGTCGAACAGAGCGGCGATGCAGATTTACTGCGTGAGATGATTGGCTTTGCCGCCGAGCGACTGATGGAGCTCGAGGTTGGCGCCAAGACCGGCGCGGACTATGGCGAGAAGAGTGCCGAACGACTGGCGCAACGCAACGGTTACAGAGAACGCGATTGGCAAACCCGTGCAGGCAGCGTGGAACTGCGTATCCCCAAGCTGCGCACCGGCTCCTATTTTCCGTCGTTTCTCGAGCCGCGTCGGTCGGTCGAGAGGGCGCTGACGGCGGTCATTCAGGAGGCGTATGTTCATGGCGTTTCAACGCGATCCATGGAT